>NZ_JBXUGL010000011.1:0-82134 GCF_057180505.1 Chryseobacterium sp. HNCC26DJ241
TAAAATTACATCTAACTGAGAAAACTCTTTTTTTTGCAATAAAAAAAAACAAAGATCAGCTTTTTCAGGATGTGAAAAAGTAAGAATATCTTTATAAATTTGTTTATAGTTAGGTTTCATTTTTTAAGAATTTGATTTATCTTTCCTATAAGAATCACCATATTTAGAAAGCCATTTATACAGTGTCGTTTTAGGAATTCCATAATTATTAATTATTTGATCTTTAGTCATTCTTCCCGACTTATATGACTCTATTACAAAATCTACTATTTCAATTGTATACAAATTTTTTCTGAACTGTGGTAAAGTAGAGGGGCTTTTTTCTGTTGCTTTCTTCTTAAATTCGGGGGTATAAAATATCAAATGTTGTGAGTATATTCTAAAAAAATCATATCTTAAAAGTTTACTCCATTTTAAAAGTATATCACAATCCACAGAAGAATGAGAATACATTTCTTCAATTTCAATTTCAGAACAACAAAAAAAATTGCAAATACGATCAATACTAATTTCACATTCAGCCACTCTTTCTTTTATAAGTTGACCGATGTTAATATTTTTAAAAGCACTCATTTTAATACTATCTACATTTTTTTGTCAAAGGTATTACAATGCTTTTTTTTTATATGTAGTATTAATTTATGTCAAAGTAAAATTTTTTCAATTTTAATTATGGATATTCGTTTTTAATAATAATGCCGTAATGGTAGCAATAATTAAGATTTCAAATATTTTATAATAAAATACTTTGATTTAATGTATAAACGAACACATTTGGAGATAGTTGAAAATGTTTTATCTTGATTTTATGATTCCATTTTTTAATGAATTTTCTTCTATAAGTAGATGTTAAATATTTCTATTAGTTCAGATAAATTATTAATTTTTAGTTTTTCAAAAATTCTATTTTTGTATGTACTTACTGTTGATCTTTGAAGATTAAGAATAGACGAAATTTCTAAATTACCATATCCTTTTATTAGCAATCTTGCCACCTCAACTTCTCTATCAGAAAGGTTATTTATTGGATTTATACTTTTATTGGAAACAAACTGATCAAAAATAATTTCTTTCAAATTACTACTATAATAGCTTCCATTTTCACAGAAACTGATAATAGCTCTTTGCATTTCTTGCTCTGAAGTCATTTTGTTTAAATATCCATCTACTCCAGCTTTTACGTATCTGGGTGCATAAATATTTTCATCAAAAGCAGAAAATATTAAAATTTTCACATTTTCATTCAGCATTTTAATTTTATTAATAATATTAGTACCTTCAGAATCTGGTAAATTAATGTCAAGAATTAAAAATTCAATATTTTCAGTTTTTAGAATTTCCATTGCATTACTTATATCTTTCGCTTGAAAAATTTCAGAATTTTTAATGTTATTTTTTATCAATGACAATAATCCTTGTCTTACAATACTGTGGTCATCAACTAACAAAAATTTTTTTTTCATGGTAAATTGTTTAAATAAAACACTATCAAAAGTATTTAAATATTATGATTAAAGTAAATTTTAATAGTTGTACCCTCACCTTCTATACTTTTAATTTCTATAGATCCATTCATTTTTTTCAAAATTTCCTTTATTATTTTATATCCTATTCCAAAATTAGCATTGGTATTATCATTATTGATATTTGAATAATTGTTCAGCTCATCTTGGGTCATTCCTTTTCCTGTATCTTCGATACAGATTATAACTTTCTTTTCCTTTAAATAGGCATTAAGTTTTATAACACCATTATTTGTGTTTTTTATGGCATTATCAATAAGATTATGTATAATAATACTCAAATTGTATTTATTAATACTGGTGTATAATGAGGCTTTCAATAAGTTAATTATTACGTTGCCATTATTTTGAGCAATTCTATCAAAAAGCATTTTTTTCTCTTCCAAGATATCAAAAATATTAACCTTGTGATTTTCATTGTTAATATCTATAAATACCTTACTATAATCCAATATGTTGGTAATAAAATTATAGGTTTGGAATGAAGACTCATACACAGACCATAGAGTATCATCATAATCTTTGTTGTTGTGCTTATTATTTTCTATAAGATATTTAACACCCAAGTTTAAAAACCATAAAGGACTTTTTATATCATGGGTGATAGCACTTATCATCTTTTTTTGATTATCTACTTGTTTGTTAAGTTCTTCCTTTGTTGCATTCAAAGAATTTATAGTATTTTTTTGCTCTATTGTATGCTCTTCTATTTTTAAATTTAATAGTCGATTTTCATTTTCAATATATCTTGTCCTAAATTTTGTAATCATTACTATCAATAACAAAAGGGAAATAACACATAGAATTTTAAACAAATAAGTTTCCCAAAATTTAGGCTCTATATATACGATAATTTCTTTGTTGATATAATCACTACTGAAATTCCTAAACTTTCTTACTTTAATTCTGTGCTCTCCATAACCCAAATTAGGAACAGGAATTGCACCGGAAGCAGAAAGTTTAGACCATTTGTCTGAATTATCAAAGGAGTACTCTATATATAATTCTTTTTGATTACCATAATTAGGACAATCCACATTTATATTAAAACTAATAAAATTCTGTTTAACAGATATTTTATTTGTAAAATATATTGGAACTCCGTTTATATTTCCTCGGTTGATATAGAAGTTTGAAAATGGCAAAACTGTTTTTATAGTAGGATTAACGAAAGCTATTCCATTAATTGTAGGGAAGGCCAAATAGCCATTATTCAATCTGACACCACAATTGGTGGATCCACCATTAAATTCATTTGTTATTAAACCATCTTTCTTGTCGTATCTATAAAAATATGCTGAAGAATCTTTATTTAGAATATATTTTATCAAATTGCTTTTTCTCGCTTGAAATAATCCACTATTAGTAGGAAGCCAATAATAGCCATACTTATCCTCTACAACTGTATGTGTAGTATTGAGAGCTTGGATATCTGTTTTGAGCTTGAAAATTTTCCAATTTCTGAATAAATATAATCCTTTACCATAGGTAGACAACCAGATATTAATACCATCATTGGTACTGATATGTCGGACATTAATTTTTTTAAAATATTTTAGTTCTGACTTTTTATAGTTAAAAATATATAGCCCTTGATAGGTTGCAAGCATTATATTATCTCCAATCTCATACATTGATTCTATATGCGCTTTTATTTTAAAAAATTTTAGAAAGATTTTTCTATTTTTAAAATAAAAATATCCTAATGTGTTATTATTACCACTAAACCAAGTTTTTCCTCCATTTCCTTTAACAATTTCTTCAATATAAAAATCAAAGCCAAGAATTTTTTTGAATTTTTTCTTTTTAGTATCAAGTAAAAATAGAGAGCTGTATTGTTTTAGAATTTTATACTTATCGTTATATTCTATTATGGTATTGTAGTCATTCTTATATTCTCCTAAATCTAAATTTTCTTTAGAACCATTACTGGAAAGTATATATTGATAGTTTGCTGTTATCACACTGCTATCAGAAAATCGATCCAAAGAATAATGAGATTCTATAGTATTGAATTTAAAGGTATTGATCTTAAATTTTCTTATAACACAGAAACCTCTGACACCATCACCGAGAAATAAGATATCATTTTCTTTATCATAATAAAGACTTTTCAAAGACTTTTCAAAGACTTTTCATTTACACAATCTCCTTCATAAATAAGAGAAGAGTCAAATTTTCCATTATTATAGAAAATAAAATAAATTTTATTCTCCTTTACGATAAATAATTGTTGATTTGGAAGATTATTTAAAATGAAATAATCTGATTTCACTGAAGAGTTTGTTTTTATAAGGCTAACATTACCTTTATCATCTATTCTCTCAATAAGCGTTGGATTTTTAAAGTAATATAGCTTATCCTCGCTTAGGAAAAAATTATAAAAATTATATCGATAAAAGTTTTTAGAAAAAATTTGTTTACCGTATTTGTAATAGGTGAGCTTATCATTATAGAAAGTATAATATATATTTTTATCTACCCAAAATGTATATTTTATTTTCTTAAAATCATCATATTCATATTTAGCTTCACGGGAAATATTATCATCAAAATACTCTGAAAACTTATATGTCGAGGAAAATTTATTTTTTAAGTCGATATTTAAAATTTTGCTACGTGTAGAATCTATTAGCTGTACCGTTTGTATTCCTCCAAGATATGTATAAAGAAAGTCTCCTTTTGCGGATCCTCCTATAATTGTAGCTCGATTTTCCAGCATTTTATCTTGATACGTGCTCGATATAAAATTAACACCGTCATATCTAACCAATCCATTTTCGGTGGTTAACCAAATAAAATCATATTTATCTTTTACGATAGATTTTACCGAATTCTGTGGCAATTGACCATTATCCGAAGAAAACCACTCTATTGAATATTCTTTTTGAGCCGAAAGATTAATAAATATAAGCAAAAACAAAAAACTAATTCGCATTTAAGATTTTTGAAATTAAATTGTTTTTTAAAAAAAATTTTTGACCTACAAATTTCATAATTTAAACATATACTAAAGTAGCATATTGATTAACAGCGTGTAGAATTTATACTACATTAAAACATGTTTACAATCTGTGTTTTTATTCGAAAAAGTTTACTACTAAAATATAAAAAAAATTACATCTAAAAAAAAAAAAAAAAAACAATTTTGCCAATCAAAATAAAAGGATTGATTTTTTCAATTCAAATTTATAATAACAAAAAATAGTCTTAGGTAATTTTATGAACACAAAGAATTTTATTTTATTTGTTTTAGGCTTTTCTTCAACAATTCGGGCACAGGTAGGCATCAATAATGCAAATCCTAAAGCAAGTCTAGATATCTTTGCTAAAACATTTGATGGAAGTAAACCAGAAGGTTTAATTGCTCCTCGTCTTACAGGAGATCAGATTAAATCTGGAGATATGCAATATGGAGCCTCACAAACTGGTACTATTATATATGCTACTTCTGCTGTAACTTCTCCCAGTACAAAAACAGCAAATATTACATCTAAAGGATATTATTACTTTGATGGCTCTCTTTGGCAAAAATTAGCAACAGCATCATCAATGTCTAATGTCTGGAGCTTATCTGGAAATTCATCTACAAATCCTGGAACCAATTTTTTAGGTACAACTGATAATCAGGATCTATCAATAAGAACCAATAATACCGAAAAAGCAAGGCTAACTTCCAATGGCAGTTTTGGAATTGGAGTTTCTGTTCCAGAAAACACGTCAATTGTTGATATTTCGTCTACCAGTAAAGGGGTATTATTTCCTAGGATAACAACTACACAAAGAGATCTTATCGCAAATCCTGCAATAGGATTAATGCTTTACAACACAACCGTAAATTGTTTGCAGATATATACTGGTTCTTGGAATTGTATAGCCGGAGTTGGGCAGACTGCATTTAATTTTGATATCAGTAATGCGCCTATTATTAATGTTGATGCAGGTACTCCATCCAGTGGAGTTATTAATGTTCCTATCAATTCTGTTACAATATCCGGCACTGCGAATGTAACTGCAATACCTGTAAATGGTTTTAACTCTCCGGGAATTAATGTCACTTTATCCCCTACAAGTACACAAATTTCTAACTTTCCGTGGAATTATGACGGAGGTGGTACTTATGTAAATTCATTTACATTGCAACCCATAACGCTTACATCTTCATCATCCAACAGCAACGGAATTTTGAACGCATGTGTTTTTAATAAAGCAGTAGCAGATGGGTCTTCGGCTGCAAAAGCCGGCAAATCATGTAAGCAAATCTTAACGGATTTTCCTTCCAAGCTAAATCAAAATGGTATATATTGGTTAGATCCTGATGGTTGTGGTACATATTTTCAACCGGCACAAGCTATTTGCGATATGACGACCGATGGAGGAGGTTGGACACTTGTTATGAATTACGCTTCTAAAACAGTAGATCCTACATTTCAAAATCAGTATTTAACTAATCCAAGTCAGACTCAAATTGATAGAATTAAATATGAACTTCGCACACCTTCTAGTCATACCAACGTTTTCCCTATTAGCAATCCTACTCTTGGTGATGACGATTTTTCCAATAAAACCAAATCCGGCCAGTTATCTACAACAGCATTATCTCATATGGATGCGTTTAATGAGGCAAGATGGAGAATCGAAATTGGGAATAGTAATGTATCGCCAAATGGTGTTTTTGATTTTAAAACTAATAACTTAAGCAATATCAATGTACTAAGAAGAGTTGGAGGAGGAGCTCTAACAAAAGCCTTCACTACTGTGAGCGGTTCAGGTGCGACTTTGAATCCTAATAGTTCAGGAGCTTACTTTGCTAACCTTAATAATATTTCTGCCAACGGAGAATATGCATTATCAATAAACAGTGCAGGAGTTCTAAGCAATCCTGGTTTAGGTTGGAGGGTTGATTATATTATCGGATGTTGTACACAAGCACTTATAAATGGTGCGCAGACAACTCCTGCACTCATAATGTCTAGATATGAAAATAATGCATCCAGTGGAGCTAATACTCGTATATGGTATCATAATGCAATATTTAGAGCATGGGTAAGATAGGTTATTGAATAAAAGAACAAAAAAATTAATTTAAAACTTCTTATAACTCAATCTAATATTCTACATCTTAAAAAGGCAATTATTATACTACACATTTTAATTGCCTTTTAAGTATTTACAACTATTTGAAGATCAATATATTATAAATAATAACATTAAACTTTCATCAAAAGAATTTAGGAAAATCCAATTCTTGAAGTTTAAGACAAATTCACATTTTTAGAAATAACAAAATTCTCTAACTAAAGATTATGCATAAAATCTGTTTTTTTTCTATACTATTCATCTTGATTTCTTGTTCAAAAAAATATTTGGACAACCAATATCAGCCAACAGTCATGAATACAGGTACTGAAGCTAGAATTTTAGGGGATATTGTCCCTAATCATGAAACCCTGATTAATGGAACGCATCTCATCAAAGGAAAATTTTTAGATGGTACATCGGCAATTAGAATATTTGTGTTGCAATCCTCTTCTATAAAACTTAATCAATATAAAGGTAAAAAAGTAATTGTGAGAGGGTTTATTAAAGAAGGCTATCCTGTAGATTATGGAAAATATTATATGAATGTTAAAAATATTGAAATTATAACATCCAATAGAGCCGACAATAGATCTCTAAAAAATACTTCAGTACACAATTAAAAATATAAATTATTGAGAAAACAATTATTTAAACTTATTGAAATTTAATCAAATAAAATGATATAGTTACATTAAAATATATTGATAAATAAGGCTTATGAAATGTTATAAATATCAATCAGAAAATAAAATTTAGGATAGGTTTGCAAGGATATAAACGTAAGAATTGCGGTTTTTTTTAGTGTTGAAAGTAATGTGTCATTTGACAAAATTTAAAAGAAAAACGAAATGCTATTCTAAAAAAAAAATTTATGTAAGAAAACTCATTGAACTTGTTGTTTTTAAAACTGAACAATCAATTAGATAATTCTGCTTAACAATATCTTTATTATTTCTAATATTTTTCTAATATTCCTTTGTTTTTGTAGAAAAAATTCGACACTTCATGTAGTTCAATTTCTATAATTTTTCAACTAATTTTTACAATGAAAATCTTTAATAACAAAGAACTTTGCATCATATTATATATGAAGAAATTAAAAAAATTGTTTTTCTTATTTGTAACAAATAATTAAAAACTTAAAAACATTTACAGTTATGAGAAAAAAAATTATGCCCTTAGCTTTATTGCTTTGTCTAAAAGCATTCCCTCAGGTTGGGATTAACACTTCCTCACCTGAAGCAACTTTTGATATCAGAGGTAAAAATCATCTTGGAGTTGTTACAGCAACAGATGGTATATTAGTACCTAGAGTTAATGATTTATCTACAAATGGATCTGTTAATGGTCAATTAGTATATTTAATTGCAGATGCCGGATTATTTACAAAAGGGTTTTACTATTGGGATGGTAGCATATGGCAAAGAATGCAAGGCCAACAGTATCTAGGTTCTTCTTCGGTTACACTAAATGGAAACTCTTTCGAAAGAGCTGCGCTAACTGGAGATATAACTGCATCTGCAAATAGTAATGCAACAACAATTTCAAATGACGCTGTTACGTCCGCAAAAATTTTAGATAATACTGTAGCCAATGTCGATCTCGCATCCGGCAGCGGAGGGATATATAAAGGAAGCGGTTCTCTTAGCGGCAGTACTACTGTCGACCAAGGAACTAATACATTGGCATTCACATCCACCGCAACTACCGGAACAAGTCATTTTACAGTGGATGGATCTACTTTTAGTATTGATGCCGTAAATAACAGAGCAGGGATCGGAACCAATACTCCAAGAACTACATTAGAAGTTACAGGAGCTGCCGTGAATACCTCCGCACTAAGTACTACACTTACTACTATTGATTTTTCTGCCAGTAATTTAGCTGTTACTTCAGCAACTAATACCAACTATACGCTGAACAATCTTAAAGATGGTGGAGCCTATAGTTTAATTCTTTCTTCTACTTCCAATAGTGGAACAGCGAATTTTACTGCTAGTGGATTTACTATGGTTTATATGGGTACATCTGCAATGACCTCAGGTAAAAACCATATCTACTCCTTTATCGTAGCAGGCACCAATGTATATGTTACTATGGCTACACAAAACTAAAATCATGAAAATAACTAAATCCACAATAAGTAGTTGTATACTTGTCATCATGTCTTTGATTTCAGGCTATACCAACGGACAACTTTTCGGGGGACAGATCAAACCTAAGAAAACTAGTTTTTCATTACCCCCTGGCTTGATTTTGGCACAGAACAGAAAATATTTCATTGGATCTGTAATTGATAATGACTATTTGCCATATACACCTCCATCCTCCTCTGCATCTTTGATACCAGCAGCTGCAGATAACAACACCAATACAAATGGGATAGAAATACCTCTTAATATACAAGGTAGTCTTACCACTACTGGCGTAACCCTCAAGATTCCTATAGTGCAAAGTTCAGCAAGCGGTACGTTACCTGCATATTCTTATACAGTGAATGTACCAAGTCTATATACTGAAGACGGAATTAGCGGAGACGTTGTTTTCAGCTGGGCTTCGCAAGCTTATCCCCTTGTGACTCTTGGCAGCACACCCAATAAGTATATTACAGCTAAGATTGCAACTGTATCAGGAACCCTTAATCTAAAAAAACTTGATATCAACTCCGGTATAGGAGATGATTATCTGGGTTTTTTAGTAGCCCAATTTTTATATCCATATAGCTCTACCAACACTACCACATGCCAGCTTAGAGATCATCCTGGTATCCCCGATAAAATGATAGGATTGCCTGATAAAGCTAGTAATATATCCACCCATAGATTTCTTTATCTGCCTGCACAGGCTGAAACTATAGCAGGTGAAATCTGGCTGAATAACAATCTTGGGGCTATGTACTCAAATATTGGAGGAGCTAACTTTGCACCATTTACCCAAGCAACGGCCAGTAATGATGAAAAATCTTATGGATCTTTGTTCCAATGGGGAAGAGCACCGGACGGACACGAACTGGTCAATTATACCTCACCTACTAGTGGAACTGCGGTTTATGGTACAACAGCTGGACCTGTTTCTACAGATACTCCTAACACTCCTAATTATATTTCTGTGCTTACGAGCGTCAACTGGACTACTACAAATACCACTACTTTATGGGATGTTGGTGCGGCTAATAACCCTTGTCCTTCCGGGTTTACAGTTCCTACAATTGGTGGAACTACGGGTCAGCTTACGGTACTTTTTAATCAACTAGGATTTCCCTATATTGCCAATGCAAGCTCTACGGGTAACAGTCTGAAAATTCCTACTGGTCGTTGGAGAGGTATTAATGGGAATCTTGCGTCAATTGCTGAGTTTGATCTTTTAAGTTCATTATCTACAAGTAACGACACCGCTGGAGTTCTAAATACCAGTGGAGGAGCTTCCAGAATTAAATCTCAAGGCTATCCTTTGAGATGTATTAAAAATTAATTTATAGAATTGAAGTAAAATTTAACCACGCTTTTTAGGCGTGGTTCTTTTGTTAATTATTTTAATCATTAATATGCATAGAAAATAGATTTATGTCAAAATAAATAAGGAAATTTTCCGCCACATATTTAAATTGTCATCTATTTTATGGGCAAATTCACTCCGAGGTATTTATCTTTTGATTTCTTTCTCCATTGGAGATCAGTAGAACTCTGAATATCTTTATGTTGTATGATTAATTTTAAAGATTAATACTTATCTGGTTCAAATTCTAAATTAGTTTTATATTCAAAAATTCAATAGTAAAGAAAAAAATATCTTTGAGAATTGACACTAGTATCTCTAAAAAAAATCCCTATAAATCAATATTTTATAGGAATTTTTTGTGGAGTTGGAGGGATTCGAACCCTCGTCCAAACAAGCAATACATAAGCTTTCTACATGCTTATTCTGTTTTTGGTTTTCGTCGTAAAGCAGACAACAGACCGCCAACTTTACGCTTATCTTCTAAAATTTTCGTTCCCGAACCGAAGTTTTTCGGGACTTATTTCCGCATTTTCTATGCCTCGAAATCGAACGTCGCAGAACAGAACTTTCGGGAGACATCTTGTTTCCTTACTATACTTCAGGAAAAACGCTAATCGTACTAAACTTCAGATTAAGCAGCAAGAGCAAACTCTTCGTTGCCAGTTAAATTTTGTAGCAAGGGATTTAAGAGATCGCGCTACGGTTCTCTGCATGCTTACTTACCCATTGGTCTTGCTGTCGAAACCAGTCAACCCCCATTTTGATAAGGTTGCAAAATTACAGAAAAAAATATGCCACTCCAAAATCATTTTACACTAAAAATAACATACATTATACCATTTATTTGGGCGTGTCCCTCTCCAAAACTTTGGCAGCAGCTCGGGTCGGGCTGTCCGTTGCAATCTTTTTTTTGGTTGCGGCGGCTTCGCCGCCGCAACCAAAAAAAAGGATTTACACTTCCATCCCTCACGCAAAAAGCGTTCTTCATTAGAAAATTTTTAACAAAAATGAAACATTCGTTTCCTAAAAAAATCTTAAAACCGCTTAAAGAGGGTTAAACTTTTCATTAATTTAACATAAAACGCTTTGCAAAAAAATTATCAGTTTAATTTTATCAAAATTTTTGTCTGTGAAATTAAAATTACTCGCTCTATTATTCACTTTTTTGGCCACAATGTTTTACGCTCAAAAAAAATACATTATTGGGAATGTAAAAAATGAAACAAAGGAAAATATTCCTACTACGTATGTATATAATCCCAGAACAGAAGAGCTTATTATTACGGACATTTCAGGTAACTTTATAATTTCTGCTATTGCTTCGGATGAGTTGAGAATAATTAAAAATGGCTATGAACGTACTTCTCTAAAAATATCCGATGATGACTTCAAAAAACCTGTAGAAATTTTGCTGAGCAAACTCCCTTACGAGATTCAGGAAGTTGTAATTGCGTTTACTCCCACCGGAGATTTGAAAAAAGATTTGGCTTATTTCAAAACTTCGGAACGAATTGAAAAACTAAATACCGAAATGGACAATTACATGAAAACTCCATTGAATAAACCAATTCCACAAAACAAAATCCCTTCTTCATTCGCACCTCGCAACCTGAATGAAGGCCTACTTTCCATTCTGAGCATGGATTTAGGAAGTGGAAAATCGGGAGGAATTGTAGGATTAATTGGAGCTATTGCCAGAAAAAAGGATAAGATCTCAACTCCGGATTATTCGGAAGTAAAAGATTTTTATCGTCGGGTAAAAGAAACGGTTGATATCAGTTATTTCAAGCAATACGGTCTTTCTGAATATGATTTTGAAATATTTCTTGCGTATGCCGACAAAACGTTTTCGCTGACTAAAAAATTTGACAAAAATTTTGACAAAGCAGCAATAGAAGCACAATTGAAGATTGCACTTGTCGAATATTTGAAAACACATAATATCAATTCCTGATGCTTCGTTGTTCAATTATTTTATTTTTATTTTTCGCCACTCTCCTATTTTCTCAGCAAGTTTCAGGAATTGTAACAGATGAAGAAAATAATGCACTTCCAGCCGTAATGGTTTTCAATATGAAGACGGAGAAAAAGACATACACCAATCTTAATGGAGAATTTACCATAGCTGCTTCCGAAAACGATGAGCTTCGTTTTATAAGAAAAAGTTATGATAGAACTTCCAAAATTTTGAAACCTGTCGATTTTCTATATACATTCCATATAAGTATGGTTAGAATTCCTGAAGAAATCGAGGAAGTTCAAGTTCCAAGTGTCCGTCTTTCAGGAAATATAGATAAAGATTCAAAAAATCTCACCAAAATTGATAAAGTAGATCAGCTTCAAAAAGAAATTGGAGTACCAAAACCACCCGAAAAGCCAAGAGAAAAACCGGCAGATGTAAAGAAAAATATTCTTTTGCCATTACTTTTTGCCAATTTAAATGTTCAGGCCATTTATGATGTAGTGAGTGGAAAGGCAAAACGCCAGAAAAGATTATATAAATATGAAGATTTGCAAGATAATATAACTTGGATTCGGAAAAGAATTCCGGACGAATATTTCACAAAAGCCGGAATTCCTGAAGAAAAAATTTCAGAATATCTACAATTTTCTATCGGACTGAAGCCGGATTTAACTAAATATATTAAAGCCAAAAATCTTTCAAGAGTAATGCTAGATTTGGAAGAAACATTACCAAAATATTTAGAAAACACAAAAGTTAATAATCCTTAAATAAAAGTTAATAAAATCTTAAAATTTTGGAATGAAATTTGATATTTCTTTTTTAGCTTCATTTCTATTGTTTTGAATTTCTTATATTTAGAAATAATTTTTTTGAAGCTAATTAACCAAAACCCTTTTCACAAATTATGAATAAAAACATTATTGCTATTACCATTGCAGCCTTAGGTTTTATTATTGGACTTGCATTTTTGGGAAGTGCCATCAAAAACCGCAACAAATCTGAAAATACCATTTCGGTTACAGGTTTGGGAACTAAAAAATTCACATCCGATTTGATTACATGGAACGGAAATTTTTCCAGAAACAGTTTTGAACTTAAAGAAGCATACGATGCTCTTGCAAACGATAGGAAAGTAATCGAAAATTATCTCCTGAACAAAGGAATTCCAAAAAATGAAATTGTTTTTTCTGCGGTAGATATTCAGAAGCAATTCTCATATAGCAATGATTCCGGTGGAAACAGCCATCAGACTTTTGCAGGATATCAGCTTTCTCAGTCTGTTTCCATTGACAGTAAAGATGTAGCCAAAATTGAAAATCTTTCCAGAAATATTACGGAAATTATCAATTTGGGAATTGAATTTACCTCTTCTCCTCCAAGCTATTTTTACACAAAATTAGCCGATGTAAAGCAACAAATGATTGCTGACGCAACAAAAGATGCAAAAGAGCGAGCCGAAAAAATTGCAGAAAATGCAGGAAGTAATTTGGGAAATCTGAAAAAAGCAACAATGGGTGTCATCCAAATCACAGCTCCCAATTCTAATGAAGATTATTCGTATGGAGGGACTTTCAATACTTCTTCAAAAGAAAAAGAAGCAAGCATTACAATAAAATTAGAATACGAAGTAGATTAATCTCAACATAAGAAATTTATCTTAATGTGGCCGAAAATAATTCCGGCCATTTTTTATTTAAAAAAAACTTGAAGCGGTAACCAAAGTTATATTTTATAATCCTGAAACCCCATAAAAACCACTTTAAAATACTGAAAATCAACAAAAAAAGCGGAAGATTTTTTCTTCCGTCAAAAGTTAATCATCTTTAGAATATTTCTCTTCCGATTTTCAATATATTATCACTCTTCCCCATCGAATAAAAATGCAGAACTGGAATTCCAAAATCCAAAAGTTCTTTGCATTGGTTGATACACCACTCTATTCCTAACTCCCGCACATCTTTATTATCCTTACATTTCAAGACCTCTGAAATTAGAGTTTCCGGAAGATCAATTTTAAAAACGTGAGGCAAAAGTTGCAGGTGATTTTTAGTAGCAATCGGCTTGATTCCGGGAATTATAGGCACATTGATCCCTATTTCTCTGGCCTGTCTTACAAATTCAAAAAACTTCTGATTATCAAAAAACATTTGAGTCACAATATAATCTGCTCCTGCCTCTACTTTCTTTTTGAGCATTTGCAAATCATAATTCATGGAAGGAGCTTCTATATGTTTTTCGGGATAACCGGCAACTCCAATGCAAAAACTATTATTTTCTTCACTTTCAATTTCACCGTGAAGATATTTTCCAGCACCTAAATCCTGAATTTGCTTTACTAAATCCGAAGCATATTTATTTCCGCCAATGGTTGGTTCAAAATATTTTTCGCCCTTCATAGCGTCACCACGAAGCGCCATTACATTATTGATTCCCAAATACATACAATCTACCAAAAGATATTCTGTCTCTTCCTTGGTAAAACCTCCACACAAAACATGCGGAACAGTGTCTACTCCATATTTATATTGTATTGCAGCGCAAATTCCCAAAGTTCCGGGACGCATTCTTGTGATTTTTCTTTCAAAAAGTCCATTTCCTTTTTCAATGAAAATGTATTCTTCTCGGGATGTAGTAACGTCTATAAACGGTGGTTTAAACTCCATCAAAGGATCTATATTTTTATACAAATCCGAAATCCCTGTTCCTTTTGCTGGTGGAATAATCTCAAAAGAAAAAAGCGTTTTTCCGTTGGCATTTTTTATGTGTTCTGTGATTTTCATTTGTCATTGCGAGGAACGAAGCAATCTGTTCCTATTTCTTATATTTTAAATTTATTTTGGGCGTGTCTCTCTCCAAAACTAAGTCCTTTGCTCGGGTCGGGCTATCCACTACAATCTTTTTTGTTTTTGTCCTTCTACTTCGCTCAGGATGACAAAACAAAAAAGGATTTCCGTTTCTATCCCTCACGCAGTTTGGTTGGTTGTTTTTAATTTTATTCTAATTTCTTTCGCCACTTCGTGGCTCAGATGGATTGTTTTTATAATTTCATTGGGCTTTGCCCAATGCTTTTTATGTCGGTGCTTCGCACCTTTTTTATCTTCAAATTATTTGGAATTATTTTTAATTTCAGTCATCAGATAATTAAGAATATCTTTTGAAACTTCTTGATAAATTTGATCTAAATTATCATTATATGAATATGTCTTTGAATATGAAATTCCATTCATTTGGAAATCTTTATAGACTTTGCTATACGTCATTTTTTCAATAAAATACTTAATTGTTTTATTTTTTATTGATATTGAAAGATTAAAAGCTGTATTAAATTCATTTTTAATATGATCCTGAAAACTAAAAGGCATTTTCAATTCAAAACTGTCGAGTGGAACTGATCCAAAGTCTTTATTAATTTTATCTAAAAATAAATTATAATCATCAAGATAATAATTTGAATCCGAATAATTCAAATAAGATTCTTGAAAAAGTTCTCCAATTTTACTCAATTTTGGCAACAGATATTCAAAAAAATTAACGACATATTGATTCATTAGTTTTGTTCTATCTTTTTCAGAAGTTAAAATTGAAGGCTCTATTGCAGATTCTTTTAAAAACAAATCTATTTCCTTATCCAAATCATCGGGTTCATTTATATCTTCTCCTGCGATTGCTTTTTGGTAAATACTAAAACTGTGAGCGATGCTTTCTGCAAAAAGTAAAACCAAATCATTGTAAATTCCATTATCAGCGATATTTAAAGCTGCATAATACTGGTTTTTATCTTTGTTTTTAACTACAATTACAGGATATTGTTGTTTCAGTAAAATGAAATTGCTTAGTAATCTTGCCAATCTTCCATTGCCATCATCAAATGGATGAATGGCAGTAAATTTATGATGAAAAATGGCCGAAATAATTACAGGGTGCCAATTATCTTGTTCAGCATTTCTGTACCAGTCCAACAATTTGTTCATTTCAAAGGGAACTTCTTCTGGATTGGTGTAGTAATGTATATCACCCGAAACTGTTTTTACGTGATTCGGAGAAGTTTTGTATTTTCCTATTTTTATTTCTTTCTGAAATTCAATTCCTTCTGGAGAAATGGTTTTCATGAAATAAGGTTCTACCAATAAGATTTTATGCAAATCAAAAATATCATTTTCAGAAATTGGCCTGTTTTCCTTGATGAGTTGAAGCATAAATTGTATTGCTTCGTTATGACCTTTAATATCCAAATGATCTTTGAAAGGTTTTCCTTTTGCTGTAAGACCAAAATTTAAAAATGCAATAGTCTCTCCATAGCTCAATTGATTGCCCTCAATAGCATTAGAATTGTAATTCCAATCCAATTTTAATTTTTGGAAAATCTTATCTTCCATTTCTCTGGAAAATGGTCGCTTTCCATCTATTTCCTTTTTTTTTTGGTCAATAGATTTTATTTCTTCCAAATTTTCTAAAAATCTTAAATTTTCCATTGCTTATTTTTTAACAAAAATACAAACTAATCCACTAAATTCGGGCTCAACCATTTTTTAGCAAAATCCAATTCTATATTTTTTCTTTCAGCATAATCTTTCAATTGGTCTTCGGCAATTTTTCCTACCCCAAAATATTTTGATTTTTGATTCCCGAAATAATATCCGGAAACTGCTGCTGCTGGAAACATAGCCAAACTCTCCGTGAGTTTCACTCCAATATTTTCTTTTACTTTCAATAAATCCCAGATCGTCAATTTTTCCAAATGATCCGGGCAAGCTGGATAACCAGGAGCAGGTCTGATTCCCAAATATTTTTCTTTGATTAAATCTTCGTTTTCTAAATTTTCATCAGAAGCATAACCCCAATATTCTGTTCGTATTTTTTTATGCAAAAATTCGGCAAAAGCTTCTGCAAAACGATCGGCTAAAGCTTTTACCATAATGGCGTTGTAATCGTCATTCAGCTCTTCATATTCTTTTGCTAATTCATCCGCACCGAATCCTGTACAAACACAGAAAGTTCCGATGTAATCTTGTTTTCCGGAATTTTCTGGCGCAATAAAATCACTTAAAGCAAAATATTCTTTCCCTTCGGATTTTTTGTGTTGCTGACGCAAAGTTCTGAAAGTCGAAATCACATTCCGATTTTCATCATAAACCAAAATATCATCTTGTTCATTCGCATTTGCAGGAAAAATCCCAAAAATACACTTTGCTACAAAACTCTTTTCTTTCAGGATTTTTTTGAGCATTGTCTGAGCTTCATTGAATAAAATGGTCGCTTGTTCTCCAACTACATTATCCGTCAAAATTTCAGGAAATTTTCCAAATAATTGCCAGCTTCTGAAAAACGGAGACCAATCTATAAAATCAACCAATTCATCCAGATTTTGGTCTTCAATAATAGTAATTCCTAATTTCTTCGGAGTTGGAATATTTTCATTTTCCCAATCGATTTTGAATTTTTTCTCACGCGCTTCTGCAATCGAAACATATTCTTTATCCACTTGTCGGTTCAGGAATTTTTCACGGAAATCTGCGTAATCTGATTTTAATTCAGAAATAAATTCTGCGTTTCTATTACTCAACAAAGAACTAACCACACCAACAGCTCTGGAGGCATCATTCACATGTACTACCGCATTTTTATATTTTGGATCAATTTTTACTGCAGTGTGAGCTTTAGAAGTTGTAGCACCACCAATCATCAACGGAAAATTAAGATTTTTTCGTTCCAATTCATCGGCAATATGTACCATCTCATCTAAACTTGGTGTAATCAATCCACTTAAACCAATCACATCCACTTTTTCATCAATTGCCGTTTGAATAATTTTTTCCGCAGGAACCATCACTCCCAAATCTACAATTTCGTAATTGTTACAACCCAAAACCACACTCACAATATTTTTACCAATATCGTGAACATCACCTTTTACTGTTGCCATCAAAACTTTTCCGTTCGCTTTTTGTGTAGAATCTTTTTCCGATTCAATAAAAGGCTGAAGATAAGCCACGGCTTTTTTCATCACTCTCGCTGATTTTACAACTTGCGGAAGAAACATTTTCCCACTTCCGAATAAATCTCCGACAACACCCATTCCTGTCATTAAATTTCCTTCGATTACATCTAAAGGTCTTGCAGCAATTTTTCTCGCTTCTTCTACATCTTCTTCAATAAAACGGTCAATTCCTTTTACTAAAGCGTGTGTAATTCTATCTTGTAATGGTTGATTTCTCCAACTTAAGTCTTCTACTTTTTCCTTTTTTACCGATTTATGTTTTTCGGAATAATCTAATAATCTTTCCGTAGCATCGTCTCTTCTGTCAAGCATTACATCTTCTACCAGTTCCAATAAATCTTTTGGAATTTCGTCATAAACTTCTAGCATTGTAGGATTTACGATTCCCATATTCATCCCGTTTTTAATGGCGTGATACAGAAAAACCGAATGCATTGCTTCTCTCACGGTATCGTTTCCTCTAAATGAAAATGAAACATTGGAAACTCCACCCGAAACCGAAACGTGAGGTAAATTTTCGCGAACCCATTTTGTTGCTTCTATAAAATCCAAAGCATTTCTACGATGCTCTTCCATTCCTGTTGCAACAGGGAAAATATTCAAATCGAAAATGATATCTTCTGCAGGAAATTTTACAATTTCTGTGAGAATTTGGTAACTTCTTTTGCAGATTTCAATTCTACGTTCGTAATTATCCGCTTGTCCGATTTCATCAAAAGCCATTACAATTACGGCTGCTCCGTATCTTTTTATAGCTTTTGCTTGCTTAATGAATTCTTCTTCACCACCTTTCAAACTGATGGAATTTACTACGCATTTTCCTTGAACGACTTGTAAACCCGCCTCCAAAATTTCCCATTTTGAAGAATCTATCATGATCGGAATTCTGGCAATATCGGGCTCAGAAGCTATTAAATTCAGAAATTTAATCATAGATGTTTTTCCATCAATCAATCCATCATCAAAATTGACGTCCAAAATTTGCGCACCACCTTCTACTTGATGTCTTGCAATATCCAACGCTTCGGAAAATTTTTCTTCTTTAATCAATCGAAGGAATTTTTTAGAACCTGCAACATTGGTTCGTTCTCCAACATTGATGAAGTTACTTTCGGGAGTTATAATTAAAGGTTCGAGACCAGATAATTTTAAATATTTCATTTTTTTAAATTTTTGGAGAAGCCACGAAGTGGCGAAAGCATTAGCCAAGGGTGGAACCCTTGGTTGTGTAATATTAGCAGCATTGCGGAGCCCTGAAAGGGCGAAATCCTTTTTTCTATATTTAAAAATATATCAACAAAGTATATTTTAAATTTAATCCCAAACATATCTTTCATCATATTCTACATTATATTTTTTTAAAAATTTTACATACTCTTCTTGGAACGTCAATTTTCTATGATGTTCTTCTTGATTTGTTATATAATTTTTAACTACTTCTATCTCGGTTGGATTAACTGAAAATGCACCATATCCATTCTGCCAATAAAAATTTGAAAAATTTTCCCCTTTTGTCTTAATCCATTTTGAAGAATTTGATTTTATCTTTTCTATTAAATTCATCAGAGCAATTTTTTTGGAAAGCAAACACAAAATATGAATGTGATCTTTATGTCCGCCAACTTGAATCGGATTACATTCCAAATTTTTACAAATACCTCCTATATAACTGAACAAATCTTCATTAATTGAATCATCAATTAAAGGTTGCCTATGTTTAGTGCTAAAAACCAAATGCACATAAATTTTATTTAAAGATTGTCCCATTCTGTTTTCTTTTCTTTCGGTCTTTCAGACCTCATCATTATTTCGTTTCATTTTACATCGGGCTTCACCCGATGCTGTTGATTTCGCCACTTCGTGGCTTGACTGTAATTGAGAAACCGACAACGATTAACCAACAACCGACAACTTTCTAGGTTCATAATCTTTCACCAATTCTGCAATAGCTTTAATGTGATCTGGAGTCGTTCCGCAACAACCTCCGATAATATTGATTAAGCCTTTTTCAGCATATTCTTTTATTTGATCCGCCATTGCTTCCGGAGATTCGTCATACTGACCAAAAGCATTTGGTAAACCCGCATTTGGATACGCAGAAATATAAAAATCTGAATTATGGGAAATCGTTTCTAAATAAGGTGTCAATTGTTTTGCACCAAGAGCGCAGTTAAAACCAACGCTCAATAAATTGAGATGAGAAACAGAAACGAGAAATGCTTCCGCAGTTTGCCCACTCAATGTTCTTCCCGAAGCATCAGTAATCGTTCCGGAAACCATAATTGGAATTTCAATATTTCTTTCTTCCTGAATTTCATCAATCGCGAAAAGTGCGGCTTTTGCATTGAGAGTATCAAAAATAGTTTCCACCAAAAGAATATCAGAACCACCATCTAGCAATGCTTCTGCTTGTTGTTTATACGCAATTCGTAACTCATCAAAAGTAATAGCTCTAAAACCCGGATCATTTACATCGGGAGAAAGTGAAGCCGTTTTGTTTGTCGGCCCAATAGAACCTGCAACAAATCTTGGCTTTTCAGGATTTTGAACAGTAAATTCGTCGCAAACTTTTCTGGCAATTTTTGCAGATTCATAATTCAGTTCGTAAACCAAATCTTCCATGTGATAATCTGCCATTGCAATGGTAGTTCCGGAAAAAGTATTGGTTTCAATAATGTCGGCTCCAGCTTCCAAATATTTACGGTGAACTTCTTCAATAGCATGAGGTTGTGTTAAAGAAAGTAGATCGTTATTTCCCTTTAAAGGAGATTTCCAATCTTTGAATCTTTCTCCACGATAATCTTCTTCCTCAAATTTGTATCGCTGAAGCATGGTTCCCATTGCTCCGTCCAAAACCATTACTTTAGTTGAGAGTTGATGGCTGAGAGTTGAGAGTTTAGAGTTCTCAACATTACTCTTTATATTATTTTCCATTTTCAAGTTTTTTATAATAGGTAATAAATCCACTGATTAATTTTTTGCAAAGAATAATTTTGGATTGAATAATATTGAATTCGTCTTCATTAATATATTTTTGGTCTAAAGAAATATATAACTGGGTTTCTAATTCATAAACCGAACCTCTTGCAATATGTAGAAAATTTAGTGTGTCTTTTGATGTTTTTCTTCCACAGCCTTCAGCAATATTCGATGGAATAGAAACAGCTGAGCGTCTTATTTGATTGGTTAAACCAAACAATTCTTCTTTAGGAAATTTTTTAGTAAAATCATAAGCCAGATTTGCTAATTTCCGGCTTTCAATCCATACTTCCAATTCTGTATAATCCATAATTTTTTAATCTATCAACTTTTAACCATCAACTCTCAACTAGCTAAGAGCTTGTTTCAAATCATTAATAATATCATCCACATTTTCCAAACCAACGGAGCAACGAACCAATCCAGCGGTAATTCCTACTTCGCTTCGTTCTTCATCCGAAAGTTTGGAGTGCGTTGTAGAAGCAGGATGCGTAACAATCGTTCTCGTATCTCCCAAGTTTGCAGAAAGAGAACACATTTTTATTTTATTGAGAAAATTTCTTCCTCCTTCTATTCCACCTTTTATTTCAAAAGCAACAATATTGCCTCCTAATTTCATTTGCTTTTTGGCAATTTCATAATTGGGATGAGATTTTAGGAACGGATATTTTACCAAATTTACATTAGGATGCGTTTCTAAAAATTCTGCAACTTTCAATGCGTTTTCGCAATGTTTTTCGACACGAATTGCTAAAGTTTCCAAACTTTTACTTAAAACCCATGCATTGAATGGCGACATTGCCGGTCCTGTATTTCTGGCAAAAAGATAAATTTCCTGAATCAAATCTTTTCGTCCAACTGCAACTCCCCCCAAAACTCTTCCTTGTCCATCAATCAGTTTAGTAGCAGAATGAACAACAACATCGGCTCCGTATTTTATTGGTTGTTGTAAATATGGAGTTGCAAAACAATTATCAACAATGAAAAGCAAATTATGTTTTTTTGCAATAGTTCCTAAAAATTCCAAATCCAAAATTTCAATTGCAGGATTGGTAGGTGTTTCCAGATATAAAATTTTGGTGTTTGGCTGAATGTATTTTTCAATATTTTCAGAATCTTCGGCTTTGAAATAAGTTGTTTCAATATTCCACTTCGGAAAATATTTGGTGAATAATGTATGCGTAGAACCGAAAACTGACTGGCAACTCACAATATGATCTCCCGAATTCAGAAGCGCCGCAAATGTGGAATAAATGGCTGCCATTCCTGTTGCAAAAGCATATCCCGATTCTGCCCCTTCCATTTGAGCAATTTTTGTAACAAATTCCGTAACATTCGGATTGCTAAAGCGGCTGTAAAGATTTTTAGGCTTTTCTTCCGCAAAACTTGCACGCATATCTTCCGCATCTTCAAACACAAAACTTGAAGTAAGATACAACGGAACCGAATGTTCATCAAACTGCGTTCTTTCCGTTTGCGTTCTTATTGCTAATGTTTCGAAATTAGTTGTTGGTTGATACTCGTCAGTTGATAGTTTTTCCCCGTTATTCATCATTAATACATTTTACGTTGTACTTTTTACAAGAATTATTTAGTTTCACTCAATCTTAAAATATCTCCGAAAACACCTCTTGCCGTTACTTTTGCTCCGGCTCCGGCTCCCATTATTACGATTGGATTTTCGCCATAGCTTTCTGTGTAAATTTCAAAAATGGAATCTGAGCCTTTCAGTTGTCCGAGTGCGGAATTTACAGGAACAGAAACCAGTTTTACATCCAATTCACCTTTATCTTTTTGTAAATCTCCATGCAAATCTCCTAAATATCTCAAAACGTGGTCGGTTTCCTGATTTTCTTTTATTTTCTGAAATTCTTCATCCAATTCTTTCAAGCGCAAAATAAATTCATTCTTTTCGATTTTCAATAAACTTTGAGGAATTAAATTTTGAATTTTAATATCCTGAAATTCATTGATTAAATCCAATTCTCTTGCTAAAATCAGAAGTTTTCTTGCGACATCATTTCCTGAAAGGTCTTCTCTCGGATCAGGTTCGGTAAAACCTTTTTCCATTGCTTCGCCAATAATTGTAGAAAATGCATCATTCCTCACCGAAAAATTATTGAAAATATAACTTAGTGATCCGGAAAAAACACCTTTTATTCTTGTAATATTTTCTCCTGACAAATGCAGCAATTTAATAGTATCAATCAATGGTAAGCCTGCACCAACATTGGTTTCGTACAGATATTTTTTATTGTTTTTAACTAAAATCGTACGCAAATTTCTATATTCCGAAATCGGTAGTGTGTTGAAAACTTTGTTGGAAGAGACTATATCAAATCCGTTTTCAGCCAAAATATGGTAATTCTTCACAAAATCTTTATTCGCCGTATTATCAACCGCAATAAGATTTTCAAACTGGTTTTCTTTGGCAAATTCAATCACTTTCTTAGTTTCCGAAGGATGAATGGTAGAAATAATTTCATCGTTCCAGTTTTCATCAAAGCCTATATTGTTTAAAGCTAATTTTTTGGAATTAGCAATAGCAATGATTTTCAGGTCTAATTTTTTTCTTCTCTTTATTTCTTCGGAGGATTCTAAAATCTGCTCAATCAATGTTTTACCCACGTTTCCGTGTCCGAAAATAGCAAGATGCAACGTTTTTGGTCTTCCAAAAATTTCAGCTTCTATAATGTTTTTGGCTTTCTCATCCTGAGAAGAAGTGACCACAATATTTACACGATTTTCCGAAGCAACCTGGTTCAGGATAAGCGGAAAAATATTGTTTCTGGCTAATTCCGCAGAGATTTTATTATAATCATCGGTGACAAAACCAATGACAGAAACATTATTGATACTGTAAATCAATTTTACTTTTCCAGACTTTCTTTCTTCAGAAAACTCTTCAATTAAGCAATTTACCCCTTTTTCAGCATCATTTTCGTTCACCAAAACAGATATACCGTTTTCGATAGCTTGTTGGGAAATAACACCCACACTTATTCTCGCATAAGTGAGTGCTTTGAAGATCCTTCCATCAATACCTACTTCTCCAAGGAAATTTTTTCCTTCAAATTTAATGATGGATTTATTTTTCAAAAGTCGTACTTCGTATTTTCTTTTCATATACTAAAAATTGGAGTTAAAATTTCGTTTAGCTGCCCGTATTCCATTAGAAACGCATCATGTCCATGAATGGATTCTATTTCATAATAGAAAGCATTTTTTTTATTTTCGATTAAAAAATCATACGTATTTTCCATTTCAAAAGCAGAAAAAAAAAGATCTGAATCTATTGATATTAAATGAAATTCAGTATTGATTTTATTTATTTGCTCTTTGCTCCCGTTGATATTCATCAAAAGATGATTTACCAATTTATATGCCTTTAAACTAAATCTTTCGTTTAAACGATTTCCATGAAAATCCAGCCAATCTTGTGATTTCAGAATTCCTTTTTCTTTATCCATTTCTCTTTGGAATCTTATGTTCAAAGAAGCCGGTGTTCTGTAGCAAAGCATCGCATGAATTCTTGCTTTTTCTATAGGTTTTTCATTGCTTTCCAACAAAAATTTCTGAACCCGACATTGAGAATACAACCAATCCGAAGTTTTAAAATCAGTAGCAATGGGAATAAATTTTTCTGTTAAATGATTTTCAAGAGCCAACATTTCCCAACCAATAGAGCCACCAATGGAACCTCCGATTATTGCAAATAATTGATGAATATCCAATTCTTTCAGACCCAAGAGGAAAAGAGAAGCAATATCATGAACGGTAAAATTTTCATAATCATCAATAAAAAATCCGTCAAAACCATTTCCCGGAATATTGAAACAAATAATGGTAAACTGGTTTATGTCGATTGCTTTATTTTTTCCAACCACATTTTTCCACCAGCCATTTTCTCCTGCAACATCAGAATTACCTGTAAGAGCATGATTTACTAATACAATTGGAGCAGAATGAAGCTCTTTCCCAAAAATTTGATAACTTAAAGGGATATCATCTACTCTTCCTGAGATGGTTTTAAAGTTTCTAATGTAGGTTTGTTGCAGCAAGTTTTCAGTTTAAATTTATTAAAATATAATTGAAAATGCTACTAAGAATGTAGAAAAATTGCCTGTTATCTTTCTCTAAAAGAGTAGAATTTAGCACCTTCTTCGTTCCCGAAGGGTTGCCAAGGTTTCATAGAGTCTAATCTCTCCACCTTTCTTGATAACATTTTCAATATGTAAAAGAACAAATCTGACTGCAAATGTAGGATATAATTTTAACATTCAGAAATTTTTTTATTTCATAATTTTGCAGTGAAAAGAAATTTATATGAGTGATGAACTAAAAAGATTGAAAGAAGATAGTTGGAAAAATTGGGGACCTTATGTAAGCAACAGACAATGGGGAAATGTACGTGAAGATTATAGCCCAAATGGAAATGCATGGGAATATACCGGACATGATATGGCTGAAAGCTATGCATACAGATGGGCAGAAGAAGGAATTGCCGGAATTTCCGATACTAAACAACTGCTTTGCTTTGCTCTTTCATTTTGGAACAAAAAAGATAAACGGATAAAAGAACGTTTTTTCGGATTGAGCAATTATCAAGGGAATCATGGTGAAGACATTAAAGAAATTTTTTATTATTTGGATAATACGCCTTCTCATAGCTACATGAAAATGGTATACAAATATCCAATCAATGAATTTCCTTATGAACAATTAATTGTCGAAAACTCCCGAAGAAGTAAAAAAGAGCCGGAATATGAACTAATAGATACCGGAATTTTTGATAATGATGAATATTTTGATATTTTCATAGAATACTGCAAAGTAGATCCTGATGATATTTTTATAAGAGTTATAGCGCATAACAGAAGTGATAAAAATGCGCCACTTGTAATTTTACCAACTGTCTGGTACAGAAATAATTGGAAATGGGGATATAACGAATACAAACCAAACCTAAAGGCAGGATCAGACGGAATTATAGATATTGAGCACGATAGTATTCCCATTAAAAAATTCTATTCCCGAAAAAAAAATGCAGAAAGTCTTTTTTGTGAAAATGAGACCAATACACGAAAATTATACGGAGCTCCAAAAACGTATGGTTTTTTCAAAGATGGAATCAATAATTATGTTGTAAACGGGCGAGATTCTGTAAATCCTAAAAAATTCGGAACTAAAGCGTGTTTTCTTATCAATGAAGAGATAGAAGCCGGACAAAGCAAAACATTTGACTTCAGACTGAGTCCGCATTCTATGGAAGATGCTTTTTACGATTTTGATGAAATTTTTGAAATACGAAAAAAACAAGCCGATGAATTCTATGCAATTGTACAAAAGGATGTAACGAATGAAGATGAAAGAAATGTGCAAAGACAAGCATTCGCAGGACTTTTATGGAATAAACAATTCTATCATTACAATGTTGGAAAATGGCTGAAAGGCGATCCAAATTTTGAAGCACCAAGAAATTTTAATCATCATGTGAGAAATAAGGATTGGGATCATCTTCACAATAAAGATATTATCTCCATGCCGGATAAATGGGAATATCCGTGGTATGCAACTTGGGATCTTGCTTTCCATTGTGTTCCGTTTGCTTTGATAGATTCACAATTTGCAAAAGATCAGCTTCTCCTTCTTACAAAAGAATGGTATATGCATCCAAATGGACAACTTCCCGCTTATGAATGGGATCTTAGTGATGTGAATCCGCCTGTTCATGCATGGTCTTGTTTCAGGGTTTTTAAAATTGATGAAAAAATATACGGAAAACCGGATTTACCATTTCTGGAAAAGGTCTTCCAAAAATTATTGCTGAATTTCACTTGGTGGGTAAACAGAAAAGATAAAAAAGGAAACAATCTTTTTGGTGGTGGATTTTTAGGTCTTGACAATATCGGTGCTTTTGACCGAAATATGCAGATGAAAAGCGGAGAACATCTGGAACAAGCCGATGGAACAAGCTGGATGGCAATGTATGCGCTCAATATGATGAGAATAGCGATGGAACTTGCCCAATACAATATTGTGTACGAAGATATGGCCATCAAATTTTTTGAACATTATCTTTACATTGCAGAAGCCATGGAAAATCTTGGAAACGAAAAACAAGGTCTCTGGAATGAAGAAGATGGATTTTTCTATGATGTATTACAATTACAAAATGGGGAAAGTATTTCTCTGAGACTACGAAGCATTGTTGGATTAATACCTCTTTTTGCAGTGGAAGTAATAGATCACGATATGCTCGAAAAAATGCCTAAATTCCGTGAAAGAATGGATTGGATTCTAAAAAATAAAAAGGAATTGGCCAATTTGGTTTCTCATTGGGAAGTAGAAGGACAAGGCAAAAAGCATCTGATGAGTATTCTTCGCAAAACACGTCTTAAAAAAGTTCTCAACAGAATGCTGGACGAAAACGAATTTTTAAGTCAATACGGAATTCGGGCAATGTCTAAAGTTTATGAAAAAAATCCTTTTATTTTTTCAGCACATGGAAATGAATATGTGGTACATTATACACCTGCAGAAAGTGATAGCCGAATGTTTGGCGGAAACTCCAATTGGAGAGGTCCGATTTGGTTTCCAATTAATTTCTTAATTGTAGAAAGTTTGCAGCGTTTTCATTTTTATTACGGTGAAAGTCTGACTGTAGAATTTCCTGTAGGAAGTGGAGAAGAAACGTCTTTAGACGAAGTTGCAGAAAACCTGAGTAAAAGACTCCAAAATATTTTTCTGAAAGACGAAAACGGAAACCGTGCTTTCAATGGTGGAATTGAGAAATTTAATCAAGATCCTTTCTTTAAAGATTATATCATGTTTTATGAATATTTTCACGGAGATAATGGTCGTGGAGTTGGAGCCAGTCATCAAAGTGGATGGACTGCAACTGTGGCAAAACTGATACAGCCGAGAACGTAAGACTGGAGAGTTGGAGAATGGTAGAATTTGAGAGAAAAAATAGGATATTATCAAAAATTTAAAATGGCAATTATAAAACTTCATACAGAACTGAATGTTTACCAAAAATCTTTTCAAACTGCTATGAAAATATATTGTCTTTCTCAATCCTTTCCAAAGGAAGAAAAATATTCATTAACCGATCAAATTCTGCGTTCTTCCCGTTCAGTTTCAGCAAATATCAGTGAAGCTTGGGGAAAGAGAAGATACTTAAAATCATTTATTGCTAAATTAACGGATGCAGAAGGCGAAGCAAGAGAAACTCAAACTTGGCTGGAGTTTTCTTTTGCCTGCAATTATATTTCAAAAGAGTGTTTTGATGAATATAATGCAGCATATAACCAAATTTTAGGAATGTTGGTCTCAATGATTAACAATGCTGAAAAATGGACTTCATTCAAGCCGCTCGAACAAAAACTCTAAATTCTCTACTCTCTAACTTGTTGCCCGTTTACAAAAACTTCATAACCTATTTCTACATTTGGTTCCAAAGTTTTGGAAACAGAGCAATATTTTTCAAATGAAAGTTGTGCAGCTTTCAATGCTTTTTTGGGATCAATGTTTCCTTCGAGAATAAATTTCGTCAGAATTTTTTTGAAAGGTTTCGCTTCATCTATTTGAACTCTTTCACCTTCCACTTCGGCAGAAAATTTTGTAATTTCCTGACGCTGTTTTTTCAAAATCGAAACCACATCTATTCCACTACAACCGGCAACTGCCATTAAAACAGACTGCATTGGTGAAACACCTTTTGCTCCGGGCAAAGTAGTATTATCTAAAAGAATTGTATTTCCCTGCTCGTTGCTGCATTCAAAAAGGAAATCATCATTGATTCTGTTGAGTGTTATTTTCATCTTACCAATTTATTTTGCAAAATTAGAAAATTGAGATGGAAAGACTAATAATTTGATTCTCAAAAAATAATTTTTAACAGCTTATCTAAAAAATAAAAAATTTAGAATGATAAAAAAGTTTATTTAACTTTTATAATTTTGAAAAATCTAATCTGAAATTTCAAATCAATGAAAAAGACTTACTTTATTGCGGCTGGATTATTCTTTTCAATTTCTACACAAGCACAAATTTTGGATATCATAAAATCTACCGTTAAAAATCAGACTGGTGTTGATATAGATAAAACCATCAAAAAAGATACTTCTTCTGGGACAAGTTCTTCTACAACTTCCAACTCAACCAATATAAATCTCGGAAGTCTCACCTCCACTCAAATTTCTTCAGGTCTAAAAGAAGCCTTGAATCTCGGTGTTCAGGAAGGTGTAAAAAAATTGGCTGTTCAGGACGGATTTTATAAAAATGAACTTGTAAAGATTTTACTTCCCGAAAAACTAAAAACAATTGACACCAAATTAAGAGCAATTGGTTTAGGAAATTTAGCTGATAAAGGTATACTTCTACTGAATCGTGCTGCGGAAGATGCTGTTACAGAAGCTGCTCCTATTTTTGCAAACGCCATTACATCAATGACCATCACTGACGCAAAAAATATTTTACTAGGAAATGATAATGCTGCCACCATTTATTTACAACGCAAAACTCAAGCTCAACTATTTACTGCTTTTCAACCAAAAGTAAAAACTTCGTTGGGAAAAGTAGGTGCAGATGTTGCATGGAAACAAATTATCTCCAAATACAATCTGATTTCAGGGCAAGCTGTTACTACTGACATTAATGAATATGTGACCAATGAAGCAATAAACGGTATTTTCAAAATGGTTGCTCAAAAAGAAAGCGGAATTCGTAATACTCCTGCTCTTCGTACCACTTCCCTTCTGAAAAAAGTTTTCGGAGCTCAAGATTAAAAACAATATTTTTTTATAAATGAAATTCAGTTCTTCGTGTGTGGAACTGAATTTCTTTTTATTTTTGTAAAAATTCAAAATCTTTTATGCAAACCACCGATACTGTACTGATGATTGAACCTGTCGCATTCGGATATAATGCGCAGACTGCCGAAAACAATTATTTTCAGGTAAATTCTGAAAACAATCAAACTCAGGAAAAAGCTTTGGAAGAATTCCAAAATTTTGTTGAAAAACTGAAAAGCAAAGGTATCAATGTGATTACCATAAAAGATACGTTGGAACCTCACACTCCGGATTCTATTTTTCCCAATAATTGGGTAAGTTTCGGAAGCGACGGAAACGTTTTCCTCTATCCTATGTTTGCTCCAAATAGGCGTGATGAAAGACGCTCTGAAATTTTGGATGCCGTAAAAAATAAAGGGTTTGACATCAAGGAAATTGATGATCTATCCGATTACGAAAATAAAAATCTTTTTCTTGAAGGAACAGGAAGTATGATTTTCGACCATGATTATAAAATTGCTTACGGATCGGTTTCATTACGTTTGGATGAAGGTCTTTTCAGAGAATTTTGTAAAAAAATCGGATATGAACCTGTAGTTTTTCATTCTTTTCAGACTGCCGGAACTGAACGCCTTCCTATTTATCACACCAATGTAATGATGTGTGTTGCCGATACATTTGTAGTAATTTGTCTTGATTCTATTGATGACGAACTGGAGCGTGAAAAAGTTCAGGAAGTAATAAAATCTACCAATAAGGAAATTATAGAAATTACGGAAGAGCAGCTTCAGAATTTTGCCGGAAATATGCTTCAGGTGCACAATAATGAGGGCAAAAAATTCTTGGTGATGAGCCAAACTGCATATCAATCTCTCACTTCAGAACAAATCCAAAAAATCGAAAAGTATTCCGAAATTCTGTATTCGGATCTTACTACTATTGAAATAAACGGAGGCGGAAGTGCAAGATGTATGCTTGCCGAAGTTTTTTTACCGAAAATTTAATGATTTCCAACTAAAAATTTATTTTTGAAATCTACCTACAATAAGGGATTGCATATACTTCTGACATTAAAAACAAAATCGGAAGATTTGCTGGTTGAATGTGACCAATTTTTGAATTTTTCACAGAAAATTTTAAAAGAAAATGATGCGGAAATTGTCGGAATTACAAAGCATATATTTGAGAATGGAAGTTTTACGGCTGCTATTTGTCTGAAAGAGTCCCATCTTTGCATTCATACTTGGCCGGAATTTCAGCAACTTAATTTTGATATTTTTCTTTGCAACTATATCCATGACAATACAGAAAAAGTGGAAAAAATTGCCGATACAATTATTGAGTATTTCAACGGAGAAATTTTGCAACAGGATAAAATCTACAGATGATGAATAAATATATTTGCCCTGTTTGTAAAAAAGAAAACAGCCATGAACTCGATTTTCATGTAGAAGAATATGTTTGCTTTTCATGCAATAATCTTATTGATGTAAAAACAAATTCTTCAAAAAAAGTAGTGAAAAAACCTACTGCCAATGTTGTTTTAGATACTACGAAAAAAGGGATTATTGATGGTACGGAATATTTTGTGACCGGAGTTGTCGTTCGGAAATACGGAGCGTCTATTTTTTGGAGAGAATATTATCTCAAAGATAAAAATGGGAACAATGCTTATCTGAGCGAAAGTGACGGACATTGGGTTTTTCTTCTTCCGCAAGAAAAGCCTTTTGAAGAATTCAAATATTATTCGGAATTTAAAGGGAAAAAATACCGTTGGTACGAATCTACACCTTGCCATATTCACTCCGTTGCAGGATTTTTTGAAGATACTATTGATTTCAAACTTTCTAATTACAAAGAATTTGTAAACGGAACCGAAATGGTTTCTTGGGAGGAAAGCGGCAGCAAAAAACAGTTTTTCTGGGGAAAGCATATCCCAAAAAGCGTCATCAAGAAAAATTTTCAGCCTTTTTATATGCCCGATTATTTCGGAATCGGAATTGTTCAGCCTTATTATGTAAATGTAAGACAGGCAGCTAATATTTTTGGAATTACGGCGATTGCTATTTGCCTTTTCCAGTTATATGTCTATTCTACAAGGGCAAATTCTACTATTTTTAATGAAACCATCCAGTTTCAGAATGTGAAAGATAAAGAATTTGTGAGTAAAAGTTTTGAATTGCAAGGTGGTTCTGCTCCTTTGGAAGTTACTTTGAATGCTGCCGTAGACAATTCTTGGGCAAATGCAGAACTGAGTCTTGTGAACGAAAATACCAATGAAATTATTTACACTTCTCAAGATGTAGAATATTATCACGGCTATGAAGATGGCGAAAGTTGGTCTGAAGGAGCTCAAACAAAAAATTTTAATTTCTGTGGTATTGCTCCCGGAAAATACCATTTCTTGATCTCCGCCGAAAAAGAACTGGGAATTGCTCAACAAATTTCGACAGCATCTTCTGAAACAGTTTCTGTTTATGATAATGGAACCCATATCGTGACCAAAAAAACCAACGGATTGATAGATGTTTTGGAAAAAAGCAGTGGCAAAATTACTACATACGATAATATTGAGCATTTCCGCAGAGATTCTGCTAATAGACAACAATTTATAGATTCTGCTATTCCAAATAATTCACAAAATCTGCAAAATAGCAATTTGAATTCTTCTTATGTTCAGCCTGTTATAGAAAGTACAGACAACAATCCAAGTATTGGAATCCGCGCAAAATGGCTGCCAGTTTCTTTTTGGAATTTTGGGATCATCTTAGTGATATTACTGGTTTTGTATGGCATCATCTATTTTGGAAAATATTATTTTGATAGAAGCAAGTGGAGCAATAGTTCAAATTCACCTTATGACACCAACTAAAAAATGGATAAAATAACTCATTATATTAAAAGCAATTGGCTACTGTTCATGATCGGGATATTTTTCGTGGGATGGTTTGTATATCTTACCTACTCCGGAAACCAGTTCTGCGATTGTGCAAAAACAGAAAAATACCAAGACGGAACCGGAACCAGAACTCACGGACATTCATATTACAGATTTTATCATAAATAAAAAAGATCAATTATGGGAGATATTAATTTTTTACCGATCATCAATTCAGTGTTTTATTCTTTTTTGGGAATAGCGATTTTATTGATCTGCTATCTTATTATCGAGCGAATAACGCCAGAAAAAACATGGCACGAAATATCTAAGAATAACAATACCGCTTTAGCAATTATTTTCGGAGCTTTTATTATAGGAATTTCTATTATTATCAGTGCTGCCATTCATGGATAAAAGAAAAATTCCATTCGAATTATTACTGCTATTTTCGGTTTTTGTCATTGCAACGTGCGGTTTGGTTTATGAGCTTGTAGCCGGTGCATTGGCAAGTTATCTTTTGGGCGATTCCGTAAAGCAGTTTTCATTCGTAATCGGGGTTTATCTTTTTTCGATGGGAGTTGGCTCTTATTTAGCAAAATTCATTACCAAAAATTTAGTAGATACTTTTATCGAAATAGAAATTTTGGTGGGCGTTATTGGTGGAATCAGTTCCGTTGTTCTTTTCTGGACTTTCAATACCTCCGAACATTTTGAATGGCTACTCTATCTTTTTGTTTTTTTCACAGGCTGCTTTGTAGGTTTGGAAATTCCGTTGTTAATGAATATTCTGAAAGACAGAGTTGCTTTCAAAGATTTGGTTTCCAATGTTTTTGCTTTTGATTATATTGGTGCATTATTGGCTTCCATTCTTTTTCCCTTAGTGCTGATTCCGAATCTCGGAATTGTAAGAACGCCCTTGTTTTTCGGACTTATCAATATTTTCATTGCTATATTTTTGAGCTTTTATCTCAGTGAACATATCCGGAAAAAATTTCAACTGAAATTCAAATCCATTGCCGCATTTATTGCACTATTGTTGTTATTTATCTTTGCTGATAAAATTCTCGCTTTTTCGGAAGAAAAACTTTACGGAGAAAATATTATCTATGCCAATTCTTCTCCCTATCAAAGAATTGTACTTACCAGAAATAATAAAGATTTCCGATTATACCTCAATAATAACCTCCAGTTTTCATCTGCGGATGAATACCGTTATCATGAAGCTCTGGTACATCCTGCAACATCAATGGCAAAAAATATTTCAAATGTTTTGATCTTAGGAGGAGGTGACGGTTTTGCAGCACGAGAATTTTTAAAATATCCCGAAGTGAAGAATATTACATTGGTGGATTTGGATGGACAAATGACAGCTTTTTTCAAAAAAAACGAAACCATGAAGGCGCTCAACGGAAATTCCCTGAACAGTCCGAAATTGAAAATCATCAATCAGGATGCATACGTTTGGGTAAAAAACAGTGCCGAAAAATTTGATGTCATTATTATTGATTTTCCCGATCCTTCCAATTACAGCTTGGGAAAACTTTACTCGCTGCAATTTTATAGGGAATTAAAAAAAATAACTTCACCGGAAACTTTTATAGCCGTTCAGACCACTTCTCCTTATTTTGCCCCGAAATCTTTCTGGTGCATCCAAAAAACCATTGCTCAGGTTTTCCGAAATGTAGCGGCATATCATACGTATGTTCCGTCTTTTGGAGAATGGGGATTTTGTCTGGTTTCGGATTCTCCGTTGAATAAAAAAGTAAATCATCCTTTGAAAAACCTGAAATTCTACGATTACCGATTTTCGCAAATGGCTTATTTCAGCAAAGATATGATTGAAAAAAATGTAGAAACCAACCGATTGGACAATCAAATTTTGGTACGATATTTCGATGAAGAGTGGGGAAAAGTTCAGTAGAAAAGAATTTCTGAAAACGATCTTTCTGGCCGGAATTTTTCTTCCGTTCTTTCAATATTGTGCAAAAAAAACAAAAACTTTGCTTCTGAAAATCACCGGAACCAATAATGTATTGGGACATCGTCTTTGGGCAAAAGATTTTCCTAAACCTTCGGAAGAAATCTCTGTAAAATATTGTATTGTAGGAGCAGGAATTTCCGGACTTTCTGCCGCTCGCTATTTTTTTCAAAACGATGAAAAGGATTTTCTTATCTGCGATATGGAAAACCATCTTGGTGGCAATTCTTCCGGCGGACAAAACCAATTTTCAAAATTTCCTTTAGGAGCTCATTATCTTCCGCTTCCCAATAAAGAAGATTCGGAAATAATTCGGTTTCTCAAAGAATCCGGAATGTATCTGGGCGATGATGAAAGCGGAAACCCGATTTTAGACGATGAGCAATTGGTATTTCCGCAAGATGAACGTTTGTTTTACAAAAATTCATGGCAAAGTGATTTAGTTCCTCAAAAAGCAATTTCTCATGAAACAAAAAAAGAAATTCAGCGTTTTTTTAGTTTGATGAATGATTTCAGAACCAAAAAAGATGCAACCGGAAACTATTGGTTTGATATTCCGATTCATAATTCCAGTAATGAAAAAGAAGCAAAAAAACTTGATTCTTTTACATTTGAAAAATGGCTTTCCAATCATGGATTTTCATCAGAAGAATTGCTTTGGTTTTTGGATTATTCTTGCAGAGACGACTATGGTTTAGGAATACAATACGTTTCTGCATGGGCAGGAATCCACTATTTTGCGGGAAGAAAAAACAATTGGGCAATCCACCGAAAAGAGCAAGTTTTTACTTGGCCGGAAGGAAATGCAAGATTAGCAAAACATCTTTCGCAATATTCGGAAAACAGGACTTTGAAGAATCATCTTGTTTATGACATCAGTATTCGTGAAAATAAAGTGGAAACTATCCTCTTTGATAACATTTCAAAAAAGTCAAAAAAAATAATTTCTGAAAAAGTATTGTTGGCCACTCCACAATTTGTGAATAATTTTATTTTGAAGGACAGAACGATAAAATCCTTCCAGTATGTTCCGTGGTTGCTCGCAACTCTTACTTTGAAAAATGAATTTGGTGGTGAAGAAGAATTAGCTTGGGATAACGTGATCTACGGAACGGATGGTTTAGGATACATCTACAATCAGCATCAGAATTTATCACAAAATAAAGGCGAAAAAGTAATTACATATTACAAAAGTTTTTCAACAGGAAATTGTGCAAATGCACGGAAGAAACTTTTCAGCTATACGGAAGACGATTTAAAAAAAATGGTTTTGCATGATCTGCAAAAAGCACATCCTCAAATTGAAAATTTTATTGTAGAAATGGATTTTCATAAAATAGGACACGCAATGATCTCTCCTGTTCCGAACCAAATTTTCGGGGAAGAAACCCGGAAAGCAAGAGAAAATATTCATGGAAAAATTTTCTTTGCACATTCGGATTTATCGGGGATTTCTATATTTGAAGAGGCTTTCCATCAGGGAATTCGTGCAGCTAAAGAAATGACGACATGAAACAACCTTGGATACATAATGCAAAAACCGACATCGGATTTATTCTATCTCCGCCGTTTTTAGTTTTATTGTTGGTATTTTTATTCCAGAGGCCATTAGCAGAATTGGAGTCCGATTTTTCCTTTTACACTTGGCTTATTTTGATTGTTTTTGTGGATGTTGCTCATGTATATTCTACATTATTTAAAACGTATTTTGTAAAGGAAGAATTTCAGAAAAGAAAATTACTATATCTCGGAATTCCCGTAATCAGTTTGATTTTAGGATTAATTTTTTATCAATTTGGAGATTTATTTTTTTGGTCTGCATTAGCTTTGGTGGCGGTTTTTCATTTTGTGAGGCAACAGTATGGTTTTATGCGGCTTTATGCCCGTTTTGAATCTTCAGGATTTTCAAAAAAAATAGATACTCTTGCTATTTATTCCGCAACAATTTATCCCATGTTTTATTGGTTTTCCACACCACGAAATTTTAATTGGTTTGTAAAAAACGAATTCCAGTGGATGGAAAATTTGCAGAAATTTTTACCTTTCGTCACGGTTTTATATTTTATATTAATCGCAATATGGACGACAAAAACCATTTATCTATACATTGCTAAAAAAGAATTGAATGTCCCAAAAAATCTTTTAATTGCAGGAACGTATCTTTCTTGGTATTTCGGAATTGTCTATTTCAACAATGATTTAATCTTTACACTTTTGAACGTGATTTCTCATGGAATTCCTTACATTGCTTTGATTTACATTAAAGAAATTGAACAAAAAAATCCTTCAGAACTGAAAAGACTTTCTGTTTTCAAAACCTCTTTTGGTGTTTTGCTTTTTGTTTTTATCATTTTAGGATTTGCTTTTTTTGAAGAAATAGTTTGGGAAATTTTGGTTTGGAAAGAACATTTCGCCATTAGTTCAATACAAATTCCTGATTCGTTTTACCGGTTTTTGATCCCTTTTTTGGTTGTTCCGCAACTTACTCATTATTTATTGGATGGCTTTATCTGGAGAAAACCTAAGAAAATATAAATCATTCACTAGTCTAATTTTTCCATTTGCAAAATTTTAGAAATGAAATAAGAAAAACTTTTCTTTACGCTCTATTCTCTGATTACAGTTACGGTTTTGAACCATCCATAATCATTTTAATAATCTCTGCAGTTTCATCCGGAAAATCTACTTTTATATAATTTTCTGAATTGACCCAAATTATAAGTTTTTCCAGAAATTCGGATTCTTTCCAAATAACCGGAACTCCCATTTTTTCTAAAGCTAATGCATTGCATTGTTGCTCATATTGGTTTTTCATGGGAACACTTAATAATTTCTTTTGCAGGAACAATGCTTCAGCAGGCCCTTCAAAACCTCCACCTGTGAGAAAGCCACAACATTTTTCCAAAGATTTTTGAAATTTTTCATTATTGATCGGAAAAACTTCCGCATTATTTCTCTGATAATAAATTTTTGAATGTTTAGAGAAAATTTCCCATTTTATCTCAGGAAAATTTTTCACCTGATTCAAAATAAATTCATCTGAATATGCCGGTAAATAAACGGTATAATGTCCAAAATTTTCAGGATTAAGATTTCGTATTTCGGAACGAATTACAGGAGTATGGATAAAATTATCATATCGATCAAAATGAAATGCAATCTGTGAAGTAGTAGGAGCATAATGGTTCATAATCAGTTTTCCCCAATGAAATCCTTTGAATTGTGGAGTTTTAGAAGAAAGAAAGGCAGACTGATGACTCAAGGAAATGTTTTTTACATTTTTATATTTACAAGACCATGCTGTTACTGGTTCAAAATCATTGATAATAACATCATAATTTTCAACGGGAAGGCTTTTGCAATCTGTAATAAATTGCTTTATATCAAATTCTTTCCATGTCTTTTTTATGTCTACTCCACCTTTTTCTCCAAATACAAATCCGAAACCTTTAAAGCGAAATTTCACTTCTTCATCAAGATTTACTTCTGCTTGTGTTCCGCTAATTAACAAATCAAGCTCTCCATATTTTTTTAGATAAGGGATAATTTCCCGAGCTCTACTTACATGTCCGTTTCCTGTTCCTTGGATGGCGTAAAGAATTTTCATAAAACGAAAATAATGATCATATTTGGAATATTACGAAAAATTTAATTTTGATATGCATAACGTTACAAAGTCCAAAGCATTAATTATAACATAAAAGTATTCTATTCTTGTAAATCTTTACAAAACGCAATAGCAAAACTCACAAAATATATTCCATTTAAAAATAGATAGACTCAAGATCAATAACTATAGATAAATATTACAATTAAGGCATAAAAATTTATTTAATACATAAATAAACAAAATAAAAATATTTTAGTATATTTACATATAAATATATACTATGCATTTCTCTATTATAAATGATGTCATAAAATTGCTTGAACAGTTTGAAACTGAAAATAAAAGCAACATCTATCCTATGGATATTAATGGTTTCAAATCTTGGATTTTTGATAAAGAATCTCAAAATAGTAATACTATTGAAGAACCTTACTGGGAAGGAAAAGAAAATGGAAGAAGTCCAGAAAGTGTTATTAGTACTTTATTGGTACACCTTAACAGGTATGCAAAAACGTATTCCAAATCAGCTATAGCAGATTCTGATTTTGCTACTCAGGAAGATTTTATTTATCTGATCAATCTTAATTCTTTTGGAGCCATGACCAAAACAGAACTCATCAGAAAAAATATTCATGAAAAACCTGTAGGTATACTTATCATCAACAGGCTTATCAATAACGGATGGGTAGAACAAACAGGTTCTGAAGCAGATAAAAGAACCAAAGTAGTAAAAATCACTAAAAAAGGAAAAGCCGCTCTGGAAAAGCAAATGAAAAAAATACGTGCTGCTACAGAGATTATTTCCGGTAATCTTAATTATACTGAAAAAATGCATCTAATTCGTCTGTTAGAAAAATTAGAAAAATTCCATTACCCGATTTATTCCCGGAACATAGAGCCGAAAAACCTTATAGATACTGTTTTTCAAGAATATTCATTTACAAAAAACTAACGCTTCATGAAAAAGAAAATAGCCATTATAGGTTCCGGATTTTCAGGTTTGTCTGCCGCAGCTTACGCTTCCAAAGAAGGGCATGAAGTTCATGTTTTTGAAAAAAATGAACACGCAGGTGGAAGAGCGAGAAAATTCATTACAGATAACGGCTATACATTTGATATGGGACCAAGCTGGTACTGGATGCCGGATATTATAGAATCTTTTTTCAATGATTTCGGAAAAAAATCATCGGACTTTTATCAATTGGTTTCGCTTGATCCTCAGTTTGAAATGGTTTTTTCGGATGGCACGATGAGTATGCCCCAAAATTATGAAGCCATGAAAAACCTTTTTGAAACAACAGAAAAAGGGGCAGGAAAAAAACTGGATGAATTCATGGAAGATGCACAATACAAATATGAAGTGGGAATGAAAGATTTTGTGAACAAACCTTGCCATTCGTGGATGGAATTTGTATCTCCAAAAATTGCCAAAAGTGCTTTGAAACTGGATCTTCTTTCCAATTTTCAACGTTTTGTAAGAAAATATTTCAAGCATCCCAAACTGATTATGATTATGGAATTTCCTGTGATATTTCTTGGTGCTGCTCCAAAAGATATTCCGGCGTTGTACAGCCTCATGAATTATGGGGGATATAAATTGGGAACATTTTATCCTATGGGTGGCTTTTCAAAAATAATAGATGCCATGATGGAAGTTGCCTTAGAACAGGGAGCATATTTTTATTTTAACAAAAATATTGAAAAAATACATGTGAAAAATGGCAAAGCCTCTTCGCTTGTTATTAATGGAGAAGAATTTGAATTTGATACCGTAATTGCCTCATCAGATTATCATCATACGGAGAATGTACTACTTCCTAAAGAATACAGAAATTATACAGAAGACTATTGGCAGAAACGTATTTTTGCGCCTTCATGCCTTATTTTCTATTTGGGATTAAACGAAAAAATTCCCAACCTGAAACATCACACGCTTTTTTTTGAACACGATCTGGATCTTCATACCGAAGAAATATATAAAACTAAAAAATGGCCTACTCAACCTTTGTTTTATGCTTGTTGTCCTTCCAAAACCGATGAAAGCGTAGCTCCGAAAAATTGCGAAAACGTTTTTCTGCTGATGCCAATTGCCACAGGAATAGAAGACACGGAAGAAATGAGGGAAAAATATTTTAATGAAATGATTTCAAGGCTTGAAAAGCATACCGGAACAAATAACATTTCAAATAAAATAGAATACAAAAAAAGTTATTGTATACAAGATTTTAAAAAAGATTACAATGCTTACGAAGGAAATGCATACGGTTTGGCAAATACATTATCCCAAACTGCCGTGTTAAAGCCTTCTTTAAGAAATAAAAAAATAAAAAATCTTTTCTATACAGGGCAGCTCACCGTTCCCGGTCCGGGTGTGCCTCCCTCTATTATTTCAGGTAAAATCGCGGCGCGGGAAGCAATTAAATAAATTTATAAGTATGAAAAAGTTATTCGACGAACTTTCTTACAAGATAAGCAAAGAAACCACAAAAAAGTACAGCACAAGTTTTTCTTTGGGCATCATGGCGCTTTCGCCTAAAATAAGAAATCCTATTTATGCCATTTATGGTTATGTGCGTCTTGCAGACGAAATCGTAGATAGCTTTCAAGGTTATAATAAAGAAAATCTGCTTTCCCGTTTTAAAGAAGAAACATTTCAGGCATTGGAAGATAGAATTTCTCTAAATCCCATTCTAAATTCTTTTCAGGAAACCATAAACCGTTATCAGGTAGATGAAGAACTTATTCTACGTTTTCTGAAAAGCATGGAAATGGATCTTCATAAAATAGATTATAATTCGGAACTGTATAAAGAATATATTTTGGGTTCTGCGGAAGTAGTAGGTCTTATGTGCCTGCAAATATTTGTGGAAGGCAACAAGCAAGAATATGAAAGACTAAAACCTTATGCCATGAAACTGGGTTCTGCTTTTCAAAAAGTAAATTTTCTAAGGGATATGAAAGACGATTACCATATTCTGGGAAGAACCTATTTTCCGAATGTAGACATTTCTTACTTTGACAATACTGTAAAAGCTAACATAGAAAAGGAAATTGAGAAAGAATTTAAAGAAGCGTTGCAAGGAATAAAAAAACTGCCTGCTTCTTCCAGATTTGGGGTATATCTTGCCTATCGCTATTACATTTCTCTTTTTAGAAAAATAAAAAGCACTTCTGCCCATAAAATTATCAATCAACGGATAAGAATTTCCAACGGGAGAAAAATATCGCTTATGATGAGCAGCTATATACAATATAAAATGGCAATCTTATGATTAAATTTATCCTTATTCATTTTTTTAGTGTAACTTTCTTTACCCATTTATATGCACAATCTCATACTATGGATAAAATGAGAAACAGCTATGAAAAGGCAACTGAAGATAAGAAAATCTGCAAGGAAATCATTGATGAACTGAGCAAAAATGATCAGACTGGGATCGCTTTAGCATATTTGGGTGCTTACCAAACCATTTGGGCAAAACATACATTAAATCCGATTTCAAAATTGAAAACATTCAATAGAGGAAAAGAAAATATTGAAAAAGCAATTCATTCTTACCCAAATAATATTGAAATTAGATTTATCCGTTTTTCTGTACAGAAAAATTGTCCAGGTTTTTTGGGCTATAAAAAAAATATAGATGAAGATAAAGCATTCATAAAAAATAATATCCATACTGTATCTTCTAAAACGTTACTTCAATTAATCAGCAAAACTATTTGAAATGATCCATCGTCTCAAAAGAACGCAGCAATTAAATTGTAATATCGAAACAGCATGGAATTTTTTTTCATCGCCTCACAATCTTTCTAAAATTACACCGGAAGATATGGGATTTGTTGTTCTCACCAATACTGGCGAAAAAGCCATTTACGAAGGGATGATTATTGATTATCATGTATCTCCTGTTTTGGGAATAAAACTGGATTGGCAAACTGAAATCACTCAGGTTTCTTTTCAGAAAAGTTTTACAGATTTTCAGAAAAAAGGTCCTTATAAACTGTGGAATCATTTTCATGAATTTATTCCAAACGAAAAAGGAATATTGATGAAAGACACCATAGATTATGAGTTGCCATTAGGTTTTTTAGGAGAAGCGGCGCATCGTATTTTCGTTAAGAAAAAACTGGATTCTATTTTCAGTTACAGATATAAAATATTAGAAAATCTCTTTAATAACACTCCATGAATTTTCTTATTGTCATAATAACATTTTTCACGATGGAAGGCATCACATGGTTGATTCATAAATATGTGATGCACGGTTTTTTGTGGATTCTTCACAAAGATCATCACGACCACAGCAATGTAGGAAATATGGAAAGAAACGACTATTTCTTTGCAATTTTTGCTGTTCCTACTATTGCGCTGATGTACTATGGAACGGTTCAAAATTTCAATTTTTGGTTTTATATAGCGATTGGGATTACCTTATACGGAATGGCGTATTTTTTTGTACACGACATCTTTATCCATCAAAGGATAAAAATTTTGAGAAATACAGAAAATCCTTATTTACTTGCCATAAGAAGAGCCCACAAACAGCATCATAAACATACAGGGAAAGAAAAAGGCGAATGCTTCGGTTTTTTATGGGTTCCTATTAAATATTTTAAAATGTATTTCAGTAAAGATAAATCGTAAGAATAATGCATCAATATACTTATCTTTTGATTAATTTTTTTACGGTAATTGTCTGTTTCCTTTTTTCATTTCATCCTAAAATAAAATTCAGCAAACATTTCAAGGCGTTTTTTGTATCCTCTTTTTTGGTTGCTATTGTCTTTATAGTTTGGGATATTTGGTTTACGAAGACTGGTGTTTGGTGGTTCAATGACCGTTATATTTTAGGAATACGCTTTTTTGAACTTCCATTAGAAGAAATAATGTTCTTTTTCTGCATTCCTTTTTCATGTATGTTTACCTATTTCTGTATAGATTCGTTTTTCCGTCTCGATTGGAAACCTCTTCCGCAGAAAATATTTGTTATCATAAGCATTCTTGTAGCATTAACTATTGCTTTTTACTTCAATGATCGTATTTATACGTTTGTTACCTTTCTATCCGTTGCGATAAGTATGTTTATTTTACAGTTTATTTTAAAAGAAGCATGGTTGGGTAAAGCGTCTGTGATTTATGCTATTTTGATGCCTTTTTTTCTGATCGTAAACGGAATTCTGACAGGAACAGGTTTAGAATCCCCGATTGTAAATTATACTCCCGGAACGTTTATGGGAATGCGGATACTTACTATTCCGCTGGAAGATGCTGCTTTTGGCTACGAATTAATACTATGGAATATTTACTTATTTCAAAAATTCAAAAAAAATGAAGAAGAAAATTAATGTTTTTTGGTTCCGAAGGGATTTGAGACTTGAGGACAATACAGGATTATATCATGCTTTGCAATCCGAATTTCCGGTTCTTCCTATTTTTATTTTTGATACGGAAATTCTGGATAAACTCACTAATAAATCAGACCGGAGAGTAGATTATATTCATCAGGCTTTAAGCGAAATTAATGAAGAATTAAAAAAGCAAAACAGTTTCCTGAAAACCTTTTACGGAAATCCACAGGAGATATTTGAATCCTTATTGAAAGAATTTGATGTTGATACTGTTTTTTGTAATAAAGACTATGAACCCAAAGCGATAGAAAGAGATAAAAATATTGCAGAATTTATTGAGAGCAGAAATATTAAATTTTCAAGCTATAAAGATCAGGTCATTTTTGAAGAGCATGAAGTACTGAAAGAAGATTATTCTCCTTATACGGTTTTCACCCCTTATTCTAAAAGATGGAAAGAAAATTTTAATAAAATAAAAACTCAATGTTTTGTACCCGATCTCTCAAATTTAATTAATTCTGATAATCCTGAAAATATAATTGATCTTGAAAACATTGGCTTTAGAAAAACTGATATTCATTTTACGAAACCATCTCTGAATAAAAAAATTATCAATTCCTATGATAAATACCGAGATTATCCTGCATTAGAAAATACCACACAATTGGGGATTGCTCTTCGTTTTGGCACTATTTCGATCCGTAAATGCGTGGAATTTGCAGTCAATCATAATGAAACATGGCTTAATGAACTCATCTGGAGAGAATTTTTCATGCAAATTCTGTTTCATTTTCCATATGTGGAGAACCATTGCTTTAAGAAAAAATATGAAAATATTGCATGGAGGAACAATGAAGAAGAATTTAGGCTTTGGTGCGAAGGAAATACCGGTTATCCAATTGTAGATGCAGGGATGCGACAGCTCAACCAAACAGGATTCATGCATAATAGAGTAAGGATGATTGTTGCGAGTTTTTTAACCAAACATTTGCTTATTGATTGGCGATGGGGAGAAGCCTATTTTGCTGAAAAACTTCTAGACTACGACCTTTCGGCAAACAACGGAAACTGGCAATGGGCAGCAGGATGTGGTTGCGATGCAGCTCCTTATTTCAGGATATTCAATCCTGAGGAACAAACCAAAAAATTTGACAAAGACCTGAAATACATTAAGAAATGGCTTCCTGAAGATTATTTTATATTCCCTATTGTAGATCATAAAGCAGCAAGGGAAAGAGCCTTGAAAATCTATAAAGAAGCATTGGGGTAGTTTTATTTCATTTCCCTTGCATATATTCCCCAATCATAGAGTTGGCTTAAAATAGGTTCTAAAGATTTAGACATATCAGTAAGGGCATACTCTACTCTTGGTGGCATTTCCGGATATATGGTTCGGGTAATGAGACCATCTGCTTCCAATTCCCGCAAATGTTGGGTAAGCATTTTTTCAGAAATTTGGGGAATTTCCCTTTTAAATTCTCCGAAACGGTAAAAACCCTGCATCATTTTCCAAAGAATGGCAGGTTTCCAACGTTTTCCGATTAACGACAACGCAAAAATAAACGGACAATCGTTTCCGAGAGCTTGTTCGTTTTCGAGGTTGGTGGAAGATTCTTTTCTCATAACACTTACTTTTTAGTAAGCACCCTACAATTTTGTAACTACTTGCAAAATGTATGGTACATTCCGAATTTTACGGCGTAAAAATATTAATTTTTTTGATAATGAACATTAGTTTTATAGGAGCCGGAAATGTGGCTTCATCTTTGGGAAATCTATTTTCAAATGCAGGACATACAGTAAAGTACGGCGTACAAAACCCAAAAGACGAGCAACTGTCTATTGAAGATGCTTGCAAATTTGGAGAAGTAGTTTGCTTTGCTATTCCTTTTACGGCGATGAATGAAGTACTTACTGCCAACAAAGAAGCCTTGAAAAATAAAATTGTGGTGGATATTACCAATGCCATCAATATTGCAGATTGGTCGCCTTTATTTTTAGGGGAAGACAGTGGTGGTGAACAAACAGCACGCTTGCTCCCGGAAAGCAAAGTAGTAAAGGCTTTCAATACGATTTTTGCTGACGTAATGAAGCCTGAAAAACAAGAATTCAATGGGCAGAAACTCACCGCTTTTATTGCAAGTGATGATAATGATGCTGCAGAAACGGCACACAAACTTGCCGATGATGCAGGTTTTGCAGGTTTTATTGTTGGAGGCATAAAAAATTCCCGATATTTGGAGTCAATTGCCCATCTCAATATCGCTATTGCATTACAAGGAGGCGGAACTGAAGCGGGTTTTACCTATTTTCAACAAAAAAATTAAAATACAATGACAAAACCTTCAATGAAAGTATGGACAGAAGCGTGGCATAATGCAAATGCAGAAAAACTGAAAAATGTCTATTCGGAAAAAGCATTTATTTTCCCACCCAACAAACCTGAAATTCAGGGAAATGAAAATATTCTCAACTTTATGAAAGGTGGATTGGGAAAAGTAGATGTATTTTTTGAAGCCGAAGAATTGGTTGTAGGAAGTAATGTGGCTTTTGAGTACGGCATTTTCAGAGATGTAGAACCTTCCGGAAAAACCATTGGTGAAGGCAACTATTCTGTAACGTGGGTTTTGGAAAATGAAGAATGGAAAATAGCCTGTCATTCTTGGGGAATGCCTGTGAAATTTTAAAAAGTAAACCCTAATTTTCGGATTTGTAGTCATAAGCATTCGAAATGCTAAGTAAAATTGACAAATCCACCATTTTTACTTTAATCCCCAATACATTTTAGAATATTATTTTTTTATAATAGGTGTCTCAAGCTCATGTTTTTCACATGAGCTTGGATATTTTATATTCGTCAACTTTTTCATATTAACAAAATACTGATAAAGCCAATTTCATAAACATTACTAATATTTTTACAAAACTTTCACAAAAAAAACAATTATAGAATCGCTAAAATATTATAAAGTAAAGAAAAGGATTATTATTTTCTAATAAAATTGTAGTTTTATGTAACAAAAGATTGAATATCTTTACTAACTATAAAAACAATTAAATTAAAAAAATGAAAAAAGTATTTTTATTGGTAAGCCTGTTTTTCGTAGGAATGATGGCACAAGCTCAGACAACGGATGAAATATTAACAAAATATTTTCAAAACATTGGGGGAAAAGACAAATTGGAAAAAATGCAAGGGATGAAAATGCAGATAAAGGTGAAATACGGAACAATGGAAATGCCCGGAGAAAGTATTAAGCTAAAAGATGGAAGACAGTTTTCAAAAGTTACTTTTCAAGGGATGAGTTTTTACCAAGAAGTTTACGATGGAACTACACTTTGGGGAACCAACCAAATGACAATGAAACCAGAAAAATCGGATTCTGAGAAATTAGAAAATTTCAAAAACAACACGTTGCTAGATTTTCCGGATCCTTTTATGGATTATAAGAACAAAGGATATGCTGTAGAATTTTTAGGAAAAGAGAAAAAAGAAGGAACGGAGTATTTTAAAATCAAACTTACCAAAAAACCACTAAAACAACAAGGTAAAGAAGTTCCAAATGTAGAATATTATTATTTTGATACAGAAAATTATGTTCCCGTTATTCAGGAAACTGTTTTAACAGAGGGACAAATGGCAGGTAAAACACTACAAGTAGTAATGGGAGATTACCAAGAAGTAGAAGGAATTACTTTTCCATTTTCTATACAACAAAAAATGGAGGGACAAGTAATAAGCTCTGTTAATCTGGAAAAAATAGAATTAAACCCGAAAGTAGATGATGCTATTTTTAAATTCAAAGAGTAATATTACTAAATAATATGATAGTGAGTAATATAAAAAATGTAAAAAAGGGAATGAATGTTCTCTTTTTTGCGTACAGTATAAGTGCATTTGCGCAAAATACCATAAAAGGAGACGAAATTTTTGGAGCATTACAAGCACGGCAAATAGGACCGGCAGTAATGAGTGGAAGAATTACAGATATTGCAATGCACCCTTCCAATGCCAATGTTGTTTTGGTAGGAGCAGCAGGAGGCGGTGTTTGGAAATCGGTGAATGGAGGACTAAATTACGCTTCTATTTTTGATAAATACAATCAGTCTATTGGTGCTGTAGCTTTTGATCCCAATAATCCGGACACCACTTATTGGGTAGGAACAGGAGAAGTATGGACTCGAAATAGCGTTTCTTATGGAGATGGAATCTACAAAACGGTGGATGGAGGAAGCAATTGGGTAAAGATGGGATTGGAAAAATCCGAACGGATAGGCAATATTTTTGTAAATCCTAAGAATTCGGATGAAGTTTATGTTGCAGTATTAGGCGCATTATGGGGAGATAGTGAAGAAAGAGGCGTCTTTAAAACCACAGACGGAGGCAAAACATGGAACAAAATTCTTTATGTTAATCCCAAAGTAGGTTGTGCAGATCTAGCAATGGATCCTTCCAATCCTAATGTATTATATGCTTCTATGTGGGAGTTTCGTAGGACAGCTTGGTCTTTCGAATCGGGAGGTCTGAACGGAGCTTTATACAAAACCACAGACGGAGGCAAAACGTGGAACAAAATCCATAACGGTTTCCCTTCAGGAAAATTGGGAAGGATTGCAGTAGCGGTTGCACCATCAAACACCAAAATTGTTTACGCTGTGGTAGAAAGCGAAAAGGCGGAAAACAATGGATTGTATCGCTCCGAAGACGGAGGAAACACATGGAAACATCTGAATAAAGATTTCGAACTCACAGTACGCCCGTTTTATTTTTCCAGAATTGTGGTAGATCCTAAAAATCCCAATATTGTAGCTAAAGCAGGCTTGTTTGGCTCCATCAGTCGGGATGGTGGAAATACTTTCAAATCTTTAGGAAGTATGCATCCTGATATCCACGATATTGCATTTGATATTAACAATTCCGATAAAATGATTGTAGGAAATGATGGTGGAGTTAACATATCCCTTGATGGTGGAACTACCACCACTTTTGTAGATAATTTACCAGTATCGCAGTTTTATCATGTAAGCGTAGATAACCAGAAACCGTACAACATTTATGGAGGTTTGCAAGATAACGGATCTTGGTATGGTCCATCCAACAGTCCACAAGGAATAGAAAACAAGGATTGGGTTTGTGTAGGAGTTGGAGACGGATTTAGAGTGTATCCACATCCTACAAACTCTAATATTGTATATTCTGAAATGCAAGGAGCGGAAAATATTTGGAGGTATGACAAAGAGAAAAAACAAATAAAAACAATCAATGTATTACCAGAAAAAGGAGAAAAATTGCGCTTTAATTGGAATGCATCTCTCACCACAAGTCCGAATAAACCCAATAGATTGTATATAGGAAGTCAGTTTGTACATGTGTCGGATGATATGGGGGAAAACTGGAGAAAAATATCTCCGGATTTAACCACGAATGACAAAGCAAAATACGATGATCAAGAATCGGGAGGTTTAACAAGAGATCGTTCGGGAGCGGAAAAACACTGCACTATTTTTACAATTGCAGAATCTCCTTTGGATGAAAACGTAATTTGGACAGGAGCAGATGACGGTAACGTACAAATTACAAAAAATGGAGGCGCAAGCTGGGAAAACATTACCAAAAATTTCCCAGGATTACCAACAGGTACTTGGTGCTATCATATAGAAGCCAGTGTTTTTGATAAAGCTACAGCTTATGCCGTTTTTGAAGGACATACAAAAAACGATATGAATCCGTATGTGTATAAAACGACCGATTACGGAAAAACTTGGAAATCTATAGTAACTGCAGACGTAAAAGGAATCTCTCGCAATTTACAGGAAGATTTGGAAAATCCCAATTTATTATTTCTAGGAACAGAATTGGGGATGTATATTACATTAGACGGAGGTAGTTCTTGGTCTCAGTTCACCAATAATTTTCCATCTGTCCCAGTTCATTACATTGCTATGGATAAAAATACCAACGATGTAATTGCAGGAACGCACGGAAGAGGAGTTATTATTATTGATGATGTAAGCATCCTTAGAAATCTTACACCGGAAATTGTAAATAAAGATTTTCATTTTTTTGATATAAAACCTGTTGAATTTGACGAAGAATCTACCTTTGGTGGAGGCGGCAACGTAACCGAATTTGTAGGAAGAAACCCTTCGAAGGAAGTAAAAATCAGCTACTACATGAAGAAAAAACCAATTTTCGGAAAGTATACCCTGAAAATATTCAATTCGGAAGATAAAGAAGTAGCAGAATTAACCCCAACTAAAAATAAGGGGATCAATATAGTAACTTGGGACGGAAAACTAAAATTGCCTAAAGTAGCAAAAGGAAAAACCTATGTAGGCGACGCTTTTGCAACAATACGTGTGCCTGCCGGAAAGTATAAAGTAAAATTATCCAACGGAAAAGAAACTTTTGAAAAAGATCTGGAATTTACCTATCCTAAAAATTCGGTGTATAGCCTTTCGGATCGTAAACTACAGGAAAAAACAGCAGAAACATTGTATAATATGAATCAAGAGCTGGCGTATTTGGTCTATCAGATTGATGAAATTCAGGATAAATTACAGGCAAGTACACTGAATAATAAGCAAAAAACCGAATTGGATAAAAAATTACAGACCTTTAAAGAAACATTGGTAATAACAAAAGGAAATAATTATACCGATACAGCAGATCCACAATTGCGTGAAGATATTGCAAAACTATACGGGAAAATAGCATCCACATATGATAAACCTTCTAATAACCAATTGGATAACCTAAAGGAGTTACAAGTAAGATTGGATGCAGCAAAGAAACAGCATCAAAATTTCATCAGTAAAGATCTTGTAAAAATAAATGCTGAACTATTGAAATTAAAGCAACCTGAAATTGTTTTCAAAACTTTCGAAGAATTTGTAAAAGAATAGCAGTAATCGTTTGACTTTATTTGTAAATATCGTAAAGATAGTATATCTACACATAAAAATTATTGTTTCTTCGCCAAAAACTGTGGAATTGAATTTCAAATGTTTTTCATGATCTTCAATTCTCTGTTCTTTTGTCTTGAAACAAAAGAACCAAAAGTTCAAGACTTGAAAACTCGGCTAAAATTTTGAAGAATTTCCTAAAATCTCCAAAACTCGGGCGGAAGCAAGGATTTTGTCTTTCATAAAAAGAGTAGTGACGCCACTCAAACAGTGGAGATTTTTAACGGAAATTCTTCAAAATTTTTTAACGCCTCCGTTTCATATGTCGAGATAAATCCAATGGACAATAATTTAATTTCCATACTTTTTGGCGAAGAGCTAAATTATTTTTTCTAAAACAAAAACCTTGTGGACTACAAGGTTTTTGTTGTTTTTACAAGCACAGTTACAGCTACGGACTTCGCTTAAGATTATACTGCTCGATACAATTAATAAAAATTAAAAACAAAGCATGAAACAAACTTAGATCTACTTGTAAAAAAGATACGTATCTCTTATCAAAAAGATGCGGACGTTTTAGTAAAAAGATGCGGACGTTTTGTAGAAAACATCCGTATCTTTTTTAAATATTCTTTTTATCTCTTTAAATAGACTTTAGAATCCTATTTTATAGAGTCTATTTTTTAGATTAAAAATGATATTTTACATTAAATCCAGTAAAATAATATGCTTTTTTAGAACCTGGATTAACATCCGTAAATTGACCTGGATAATTGGAATTGGCATCCGAATCATTAATGCTATTCCCTAAGAATAGGAAAGTGTAGTTAATTTGGTTGCTAAGATTATTGCCCATTGCAAAAACATCCACATCAAACTTACCAAAAGATTTTTGATAGCCCAGTTTTGCATTGAGTAAGCCAAAACCTTTTACTAAATTATCATTATTAAAATCCGAATACACATTTCCTAAATAATTGTAGGTATTATTAAGATACAATCCCACTTTGGTGTGGATGTCTAAACCAATGGCATATTTGTTTCTGGGTACTCCTACCACGTTTTTGTGGGTATAATCTGTTAATTTTCCACCCAAAATGGTTTTAAAATCTGAATATTTGAAATCATAATAAGACATATTAAAGAAAGGAACAATTTTATCGATAAATCCTTCCGAAGTATAATTGTAACCCAAACTCAATTCTGCACCTGTATTTCTTTGGTTCCCAGTATTGTCCCAATAGGTATAATTATTTCCTGCACTATTTCCAGCAAGTTGGGTCAATTTATTTTTCACATTAATCTGAAAAACAGAAACTTGATAATCTAACTTGGTATCAAATAGTAAACCATGCACACTAAAATCCCACATTTTGGCTCTTTCGGGTTGTAAATTTTCGTTGAGTATATTCACATTCGTTGTAGAAATAAAATTATTTCCTGCGACAGGAGTATTGTAACCTTCGCTGTAACTCAAATTAAAAATCTGGTTTTTCCATTCTTTTTGTAAGGCAAAGTGTGGAGTATAAGCAACATCGTATTTTTTATCGAAAGAAAGGTTTTTATTGTATTGGTCTATACCATTATAAACCAATAATCCTGGTAAAGCCAATAAATCTTGGCGATTATAATGGGTGGAGTTAACACTTACACCTGCTAAAAAAGTTAAATCCCAAGGTTTGTAGGTTATCTTGTCTATCGCAAAATAAGTCCCCTGATTGTTTTTGTAATTAAAATACGCCCCTCTATTAATTGGATTTACATCCAAAGGAATATCAACAGTTCCCTTGAATCGGTAATTTGAAATTTGCGAACGAGACACTTGCATTTCTGCTCCAAAATCTAAAGCATTTTTAAAATCTCCCCATTCGTTGGTAAGCTGAAAGGTACTTCGGAAGCCCATATTTGGGTTGGTAGAAGTTTCATACGCACCTGCTGCAATTCTATCAAAAGAACTTCCGGAATAGAATATTGTGGTCATATTCTTAAAATTTTTGGTAATATCCCAAATGTGTCCAAGCCCAACTCGTGTAGAATTAATTTGGTTTTTTGCTCCTTTTCTTATGTAGGCAATGTTTCCATCATCCATTCCTTGCTCGTAAACCGCATAAGGAATTTGTCCAGAAACTTTTTCATTAGAGTAAGACTGACTTGCAAATAGTGTTATTTTTTGCTTCTCATTAAGTTTCACTTCGCCATTTAAGTTTACAAAATTCTTTAAACTTCCTCCGGAAGGTCTATAACCATCGCTTTCTATATGTCCATAATTTACATTTAAAGAATAGTTTTCTCCTGTAGTGTTTACCTGAGTGATGGATTGAAGATGCTTAAAAGAACCTACCATTAGTTTTTCGGTGATACTTGTTCCGGGTTTTTCATCGGTTCTGGTGTACAATCTTACCACACCACCAACTCCGCCACCATACATTGTTGCGGCAGGACCTTTAATCACTTCAATATTATTTACATAAGAAAAATCTACATCGTCCAATAATGTAACGCCTTCTGCGTTGGTAAGAGGCATATTGTTCCAATATACTTTTATTCCCCAGTTGTTGAATTTTTGGTCGTTTCCGTAACCTCTTATCACAAATCTTTGTCCGCCAAGTTGGGTTCTCTTATCCACCTGAACTCCCGACATTGTAGAAAGCGTGTGGTCTATAAAAGCGGGGTTATTTCTATTAAGCTCTTCTTCGGAAAGAGTTTCTGTAGATTGCGCGTGTCTTTTAAATTCGGCTCTTTCTTTTTTTACTTTGGATCTTGCATTAATGGTAACGGGTTCTATTTCTGTTTCTTTACCTTGCTTTTGTGCAAATGCCGAAATGGACGCTAAAAGTAATGCGCCCGTAATATATGTTTTCTTCATTATAATCTATTTATCTTACTCAAATCATCATTATTATATGATAAAATTGAGATTTGTATTACTTTATAAATGTGTATTTAGTTTTCTGTTTTAAACAATCTGGTTCTATCCTCAGTATTTCTAATTTTATTTAAATTTTGATATTTTTCAAGAACTTTTCTAAAAAAGTTTGATTATCTGTTATCAATCATAATGCTTGATTTTAACGCTAAGTCCGCAAAGATTTTTTACAAACAAACTGTTTTTAAGGTTCGTAAAGGCGTTAAAACTTAACCAAGATCGCAGATGTTTTTTATTATGATAAATTGCAGACAATCATAAAAAAGTTCCTGAATTTTGATGTTTACAAAAAATGAAAGAAAAAATACTTCAGTTTATTTAACCCTAAAACATTGCTTTGTATTTTTCAACAAAACAGAATGTCGTTTTTAAGGCAATGCCATTTTCTTAACTATTCAAAGAAATAATTAAGAGGCAAAATTTTACTTTTTAAGACTGATTATTAGAAGAATATTCGGGAGGAATGATAATCCGAATAGGAAAAAAATGAGTGTAATGAGATTGGTAAAAATGTTCTTCTTGAATTATAATACCCGAATGTGTATATGAAGGTATAAATAAGTCCACAAATCCAGTGTTCTTATATTTGAAGCAGAATTTAGGAGACCTATTGCTTTGGTAATGTTGGTATTTTTCATTTACACTTTTTTTAATAAAGTTTTCCAAAAAGCTGATTTTCTTTATAATATCGGTTTCTTTACTATCTTTTACACAAAAATAAATAATGCCGCTTTTTGTAGAGATTTTCTTTATTACATCATACATTTCGCCTTTTAGCATAAACTCCCAGTTGTCTTCCCATTTGGCATTGGTAAGTTGAGGTTCGGAAAATTTTATCCATTTTTTAGGATCAATTTCCTGTGCTTTAAGTGCCATTTTCATTTCCTTTTTGGCATCTTTTTGTGCATGTTTAAGATATGCTATTCCGGAAAGAAGGCCTATTACTAAAAAAATGAATGTGTATATAAAGTTCTTGCTTTTCATATCAAAAACTGAGCATTGTGAATGCTCAGTTTTAAATTAATTAGGTAATTCTTCGCCGGAAGGAATCACCCGTTCGGCTTCTGTAAATGTTATTTTTTTCCTTTTCTTTTTAGAAGAATTTTTAAGTTTATAGTTTACCCATAATACATTGGATTGCTTCTCTTCTTTTGCCTCTTGTCCCCCGAAATTTTTCTGCGCTTTATTTTCGGTATATGTTGCAGAATAATGTATTCCATCCTTGGATGTAAAGGAAATTGTATGTTTGCCAATTTTCAGTCGGGTTACGATAACATCACTTTTAGAAGCGAGAGTCAATGTATAAGTTTTAATGACAACATCTCTTGCTCCGCCATAGCTTGTCATTACCTCAGCTTTATAGGGCTTTAATACTTGTGCAGAACAAGAGTAGGTAATGAGTAAGCACATTAAACTTAAAAATAAGAACTTTTTCATTTATTTTTTTATAACTGTGGAGCTATAAATTAATTTACCTTGGCTGGTTGCCTTAAGGATATAATCTCCTTTTGCCAATTGTTCTATATTGAAAACTTCATCGGAAGCAACATTTTGTTTTGTAAAAACAATTCTTCCGGATGTGTCATATATTTCTACATTTACCCGCTTAGCTTCGCTATTCTTGAAATGTATTCTCAGTTCGCCTCTAGTTGGGTTAGGAGTAAGGAAATATTTGTTCTTATTTTTGGCATTTTCCTCTGTAGCAAATGTAGGCGAATTTTGGGAAGTCCATACTCCACGTCCATAGGTAGCAGCTAAAATAGTTCTAGTGGCGGGTCTGTAATCAAAATTGGTAACCCTCACTGTTCCAACTCCGTTAGTGTATCTTGCCCAAGTAGGAGTTGTGCTTAGGAAATTTACGGTACCCCAAATTCCTAATTCTGTTCCAATAAGAACCTCATTTTTATCTTCAGGATTCATAATTACTGTTCTTACAGGCATATCCGGAAGATTTCCTTCTTTATTCTGCCATGTAGAACCACCATCTGTGGAATAATATACGCTGGTAACATTATAATTGGACAAGGTTACGATAATTTCATTTTCGTTGGCTCCAAACTCAATATCAGAAATAGTTCCTGTTGCAGGTTTCGTAAGTTCTGTGGAAACAAAAGAAGTGGTATCTGCGTTATTTACTTTAAAAATTCTACCTAAATTTGTTCCGACTAATAGAGTAGTAGAAGCCGTAGTGTATGGAGAAACTTTCATCCAAGAAATTTGTTCACCACTTTGGGCTGTACCTACTGAGAAAGAAACATTGGTGGGTGTAGATGTTCCTGTAAAATTTGTTGTACGGAAAAGTGTTAAGCCAGAACGATAAGAGTAAAATACGTCCTTGTTTCTATCTAAAGCAATTTCATTGGCAAAATGTCCCAAATTTCTATTAGCAGAAGATGTAATAAGATATTTTTGTGTATTAGTAGAAGTTATAAGCACATAATGGTAATTATATACATAACTGTAAATTTCGTATGCATCTTGGTCATCATATTCATTATACATTCCATCTCCACCACTAGCCGTATAAGAAGTGTAAAAATTATTGGAAAGAGGAGCACCGGAAAGTCCTTGCGTCCCATTATCCTGAGCTCCCGCCATAATATCTTCGTTATTTGAGGTGGTTGTAGGGTTTAGCATCCCGCTATAGAACTGAGTTACATTATATCTTGTATTTCTTGAAGAAGCACTTGAAGTAGATGAAAAATTGTTTTTGTCGGATGCGTAATAAATTCCTCCATCATTTCCGAATAACATTTGACCGGTAGAATAATTATTATAAGGATTAAAGGTAATGACGTGCTGATCTGCGTGGATTAAAGGTATACTTAAAGCCGCCAAGTTATTATTATTGGACCATTTGGATATTTGTGTCCAAGTGGCACAACCATCCGTTGATTTAAATAAATCAATTCCACCAATAAATACGGTATTATCATTTAAAGGATCTGTTTTTATTACAAGATCATAAAAAGACTGCCCTCTTGTGAAATCATTCGCTGCAATTCCGGTATCTGCATCGTCAGGTAGAGAAACCAAACCGGAACTGTCTCCTGTGTAATTCCAATTACTACCTCCATCTGTAGATTTAATAATCCTTACTGGTTCTGTAGTAGAAACTTCTAATAGACCATAAATAACATTGGGATTAGTTCGGGACAATGTGAAATTTACTCTAGAACCACTAGCTCCTACATTATATTTTTCTGTAAAGGTATTCCCATCTGTTGAGCTAAGAATTCTACCTCCAGAATCGACATTAGTAAATCTAGAACTTCTTGTAGATACCCATACCGAATTATCTGCTCCTATTTCAATCTGTTGGATGGAATATCCGATAGAGCTTCCTGCAATTAAAGAGGAATTTTTAACAAAAGTAGCTCCACCATCGGTAGATTTATATAAGCCTGCTTGGTAAAGACCGTTCCAACCTTCCATATAACCTCCACTCACTCCGGCATATATTTCAGATACACCATTGTTGTTCCTTACTTTTATATCATTAATATAAAAGTTTCCGTTTTGTATGCCAGAAGTATAAGATGAGGTAATGGTAAAAATATTAGTCCAAGTTGCTCCACCATCTGTTGTTTTCCATATACCAGAACCTATCGCATCTTGTGTACAAGACTCCCCTGTTCCAACATAAAAAATCTGAGGATTATTAGGATCGTATGCAATACAGGAAATGGATGTATTTGCCCAAAAATCATTAACGGGAGTCCATTCATTGGTTGATACAGAAGGATCATTATTTTTCCATAATCCTCCCGAAACTCCTCCAGCAAAAACCCTTTTTCCTGTTGCATCATTAGGATCATACATTATGGCTCTTGTTCTTCCTCCCACTTTGTAAGGTCCTCTTTCTATCCAAGTTTCGTCAAATTTTCCGGTTTCGGAGGAAGATCCACCTAAAAAGGACATTGGTGAAGTAGGAGCATATTTCCCCGCTTTTATATCATCATAGGTTTTAACCAAATTTTTAGGATAAATAAGCCCCGTTATAGGATCCATCGTTCTTTTATAATCGGCTTCATTATACGAATTAGGAGGAACACCTTGCTTATGTGATTTTTTTATAAGTTTATCGTATTTCTTGTAATTTTTTTGTAAAATTTTAGTGTTATCCATAGCTTCTTGTCCATTACTAAAATAAAAAGCACCTATTGCGGATACTAAAAAAAGTTTAGAGATTATTAATTTCATGCTGTTTTTTAATTTATTTGTACAAATGTATTAATTTGTTAAGTAATAATTAACAATAATTAAAAAAAGGCCTGATTCTTCTCCGTCTCGTTTGTGTTCTATTCATCTATTTTTTAAAACTTCTTCAAAAGTATTAGAACTAATTTCTTGTACTACTGAGTTCCCATTCCCATGGTTCAATTACAAAACCGCACTTTACTGGATTTTGATGTACATATTCTAGCTTTCAGCGGGTATTATCTTCGAATAATTTTTATTGATATGCTGAACCACTGTGAAAGTAACAATTTTGGCTTCTGATTTTAAATCCTTCAAAGGTTATAGATTTACTAGTTTTTAAGCAAAAAATTAAATACTGAGTTGCAAAAGACAATACAAAAATATTCTTTAAACGTTAAATTAGTGCAAAATTTCATTCAAATTCTCTCTTTAAAAACTTCTCTTGCAATCAATTTAGGTTCTAACCAATACTAATTCAAAAAAACACCCACATAATGTATTGAATTTTTGAATTAAATTCGCTTTTTTTCACAATTTTTAAATTATTTATATATTTTTGAACAATTAATTAATTCGAATGAAAAAAACATTTACCAAATTAGCGGTTACAATATGTACATTCTTACTTATTGTAGTAAATGCTCAAGAAAAGAAAGGCCCTTTATTTGAGGGAAAAGCAGACAAAATGGTGGTAGTACCATCCATTGCAAGTAAAACAAATCTCGAGATTGCAAAAGACAAAACTGCAGAGATGAAAGATTCCAGATATTACAAACACAATGTAATTATAGGGAAGGATCCTCAAAAAACGAATGACATTTTCACATTAGAACCCAATAAACTTTCTCAAAAAATTCCGGGAAAAGCTCCAAGTTTAGTTTTTGATGCAGCTTCATCAAGCTCGCAGCCTACAGATCCTGCTTTAGCAGTAGGTCCTAATCATGTAGTGGTGGTTTTTAACACTGGTTTTAGAATTTTTGATAAAGCCGGTAATCCTTTAACTGGGCAATTGGCTCCAAGCAATATTTTTGGTACCAATGGATGTTGTGATCTTACAGCTTCGTACGATCATATTGCTGATAGATGGGTATTGACTTTATTAGGTAATGGTGCTTATGTAGCTGTTTCTAAAACCAATAATCCTGTAACCACAGAATGGAATGTTTATACCTATTCTTCTGTAACAGATTATCAAAAATTATCAGTTTGGAGTGATGGTTATTATATGACAGACAATACATCTGGAACCAACAAAATATATGCGTTTGAAAGAAGCAAAATGTTGGCAGGCGATCCTAATGCAAAAATATTAGCATTTCCTTTACCGGGTATTGTTACTTCAGGTTTTTATAGCCCACAGTTTTTTACGCTTTCAGACACTAATGCTCCTGCTCCAGGAAACGTACCAATTGTCTATATGCAAGACAATGCTTGGAGTGGAGTTACCAACGACCATTTAAAAATTTGGACTCTGAATGTAGATTGGAATACCACTGCCAACTCTACAATTTCAAGCCCTGTTGAATTAAATACTCAACCATTTATTGGTGTATTTGATGGTGGAAGTTTTAGCAATCTTCCACAGCCAAATGGCGGTGCAACAATAGATGCATTGCAAGCAACAATCATGAATCAAGCTCAGTTCAAAAAATTTAGCACATACAATTCTGCTGTTTTTAATTTTGTGGTTGATGCTGATGCCTCTTCAGGAAAGTTGGCTGCGATTAGATGGTTTGAATTGCGACAAAATGGTGACGGACAACCTTGGAGCATCTATCAAGAAGGTACTTATACATCTCCCGACGGAAAACATGCATGGCACGGAAGTTTAATCATGGATCTTCAAGGTAATATAGGAATGGGATATACCGCAATGGGTGGTACTAATAATAAATTCGTATCTTCTTACTACACAGGTAGAAAAGCGTCTGATCCTTTAGGAACAATGACCATTGCAGAACAGTTGATTGCTGAAGGAACTGCAAATATTCCTAGTTTTCGTTATGGTGATTATTCAAAAATAGACATTGATCCTTCTGATTATAAAACCATGTGGTTCATTAATGAATATGTAAAAAGTGGCAGAAAAGACGTAGTCGGAGTTTTTAAAATTGCGCCTAATTACAATAAAGACGTTGGTGTCATTAGTATTGATACTCCTAATACTGGTGCGCTAACTTCCGCAGAAACAGTAAAAGTAACCCTTTATAATTTTGGAGAGAATCCTCAAAGTAATTTCCCTGTTAATCTAAAAGTAAATGGAGTTGATGTTGCCACGGAAACATTTACAGGAACTTTAGCTTCTGGAGCAACTTCAGAATTTACTTTTGCAACCAAAGCAAATTTAGGAACTGAAGGTTCGGTTTATTCTTTAGAATCATCAACTCAGTTAACTGGTGATGAGGATAATGCTAATAATTCCAAAACCAAATCGGTAACCCATTTATTCCAATTGGATACAGGAGTTACAGAAATCTCTGCCCCTAATTCTGGAAGTAATTTAGGAAGCCAAACTATTACCATCAAAGTAACCAATAAGGGAAGTAGTGCAGTTAGTAATGTGCCGGTAAGTTACCAAGTAAACTCTTCTTCTCCAACTGTAGAAAACATTGCAGCAACTATCAACCCTGGTTCTACCGTAAATTACACTTTTGCAACATCATATAATTTTTCTGCATTACAAGCTTATACCATCGTTGCAAAAACCAACTTAGTAGGAGACAAAGTACCTAGTAATGATGCTTTTACAAAGACCATAAACAATTCTTCTTGTGCTACTTTTGTTAACAACACTCAATACCCAATTGGTCCAAATGCAAATACCATTACCAAATCTGTAATTAATAACACTCAAAGTTTCATTATATCTGATGTGAATGTAAAAATAAATCTAACCCATACTTGGGACGAAGATTTAGATATAAAACTTATAGCACCAGATGGAACAGAAGTTATCTTAGCACAAGATTTGGGAAGTTCAGGAGACAATTATACCAATACCGTTTTTGACGATGCAGCCGCCACATCAATAACTACAGGCTCTGCTCCTTTTACAGGTACATACAAACCGCAACAGTCTTTATCTGTTCTAAACGGAAAACAGGCTTTAGGAAATTGGACGTTGCACATTACAGATGATACAAATACGGACGGAGGAAAATTACTCAATTGGAGTATGGATCTTTGCAGCAATGATACCGCTGTTTTTAGCACCAATGATAATGAGCTAAGCAATACAGATTTCATGGTATATGAAGCCTCTAAAGGTAAATTTAAAGCCTCCATAAAAGACAATAAAATGTATAGAATTGCCGACTTACAAGTTTTTGATATGACAGGGCAAATTCTTTTGGTAAAAAGAATGGACAAAAGTGGTGAAAATTTCGAAACAGAATTCGATATGTCTTTTGCTCCAAAAGGTGTATACATCATCAAAGTGAGTGACGGGAAACAAACCTACTCTAAAAAAATTATTGTTAAGTAAATTTATATCAAGTTATAAAAGAGCTGCTTTTTTAAGTAGCTCTTTTAAATTATAGAATATGGAATATTTAATATTAATTTTGTGAGGTGCAAAAGCATCGACAAAGTTTGAATATGACTTAAGAGAAAAACAAAATCTATTTATGAAAAATATCCTGTTCATTTGTTCTGTTCTACTACCATTCTTTTTGTCTTGTGCAAATAACAAAACATTCAAAAACGAAATGCAAAAGGAAACAACAATTAAAAATGAGGGTTTTACAGAAATGCTCATTATTGAAGATCAAAAAACGTCTTGTACATTTCTTTTGCAAGATCAAAACAAAAATTTGTACGAAGTTCAAGATATAACCTCAAAAATTCCTAACGCTAAATCGGGAAATAAAATTTGGATAAAATATTCTGTACTCAGAAGAATGTCCATTTGCAATGCACAACCCATCTCTATTACAGAAATATACGACAATAAAAATTAGTTTTATTTAAATCATTATTGAAATTTTCTCCCGAGATTTTTTTGATTAGTTTCATGAGAAGATTCAAATATGAAAATCTCAAGCAGAAAAAGGATTAAATTCCCGAAGTAAATTCCAGCATTCTTCCCTCTGCTGGTGCGAGCGTCCCGCTCGTGTCTTTTTCACAAATTTACATTTATCTTAAAATAATGAAAATAATCTTTTCTTTCTCTTACTATTTTTTTGCTTTTATGTTGCAGATGGGTTTTATTTTATCTATAGGACACAAGATAGAAACTCGCCAGAAAGAAGCAAAGTCTTTGTTGTATTACTGCACTTTAGCACTATTTTACAAAACACATAATAATTTCATCCAATACTTGCAAATATCACAATGAAAACGTAAAATTTCATGTAATGAACCTAAATTTTCATGTATTATACCCTAAAACTTTGGTCAGGAACCTAAAATTTTACGTTCTATACCCTAAAATTTTACATAAAGAACCTAAAATTTTACACCCTACACCGTAAAACAACCACTAAACAACCTAAAATTTTAGATTTTCAGGAGGATTCTGATGCTTTACATTTTGTTGACATACCGTAAAAATAATACTTTATAAAAACAAAAACCTTACAATCTCATCAATATATAAAAAGTAAAGCAAAAGCCTTACTTTTTGTTTTGATTCCTTTTTTCTTGGCACGAGCTAGAAGCTCGCGCCAGCAAAGGGAAAAATACAAAGTATTTTATAAAATAAAATTCCCGCCAAATGGCGGGAATTTTATTTATAGAATATCATAATAATTTTGAATAAGCCATTTTTCTTCAATTTTTTGTGCTTTCAAAAACAAAAACACAGGTTTTGGTAAATTTTCACTTTCAATAATTTGAAAAAAATACCCGGTGTTGTCACTTTCAAAAAAAATAGGACTACAATACACTTTTTCAGTATTATCAATTTTCAGTCGTTTGAATTTTTTATGTTGTAATTCTTTTCCGTGAATACTTAGAGTAAGTTTTTCGGAATCCAATTTTTTAATAGGTAATCTCATTATTTTTTGTGTCATAGAATCATTTTCAAATAAAATTAAAAGAGATTTTTGATACTTCACAGGAATTCCTAATTGAAATTGATAGTTTTTATATTCTCCATTAGCTAGTTCTTGTCCATATATTTCATATTCGTTTTTTAAAAGTTCTTGTCCATAAATACAACAACTAAAAACAAATATGAGTAAAAATATAACTCTCATAATACTACCATTTTAAAAATTGATTTGGGTCATATCCGTAATTCTGATAAATAAAGCTACCATAATTATTTAGATAGTTTAGTCCTGATCTATTATAACTAGAAGGTGCATACTTTAACTCATAATCATACATTCTATATTCAATAACAGCATCCCCCCGCTGCGCAAAGTCTCCTGACTTTGAGCCAAACTTACTCGTCATAATTACTGTATTTCCAAAATTCATTTGTTTTAGTTGTTTCTATTATTGGGTTATCTGCCAATTCTACATTTACCAATCCTTTACCTGTTGTATAATTACTCGCTGATGAATAAATATAATGTTGTGCTTTTTCTACAATACCTGCTCTTATTGGATTTAAGTGTATATAATTTAACTTATCCCACATAAAACGTAACGTATAAATTTCTTCTGCATGATTACCATATTGCCAAAACTGGTAATTTTTATTTCTTGTATGGCTTTCTGTTGCTTTTTTAAATAAATATAGTATCCACTCTCTTCTGCTTTCTGGCTCTGTATGTATGGCTTCTAAAATATTTTTTGCAGTAAACTTTTTAAAGTCTCTTACTAAATCTGATAGTTTACCTCCTTTAGATTGAACTATTAAATGAATATGATTACTCATTATCACATAACCATATAAAATCATTCCTTTTTCTTTTATGCAATATTCTAATGATGAAATCACTATATCTTTATAAACCTTTCTTGTAAAAACATCTATCCAATCTACTACTGTACAGGTAATAAAGTGGGGGTTTTCTTGGTCTTTTATGGTATAGCCTTCTTTCATCTTTTTATTTTTTATTGTTGCTCAAAGTCAGGAGACTTTGCGCAGCGGGGGTTTTTTAATGGTTAACAAACCAAATATATTAATTTTCAATTAGCTTTCACAAAAAAGTTACTTAGCTTTTTTATACCCCCTGGAAAGCCTTCTGGAAAGCACTTTGCAATAAGGCGTGAGCGGGGGGGGGCGTTAGGCATTTTTTTTAAAATAAAAAACGCTAACCTTCTTACAGTTAGCGTTTTGCTTTTATTTACGGCTCAAAGTCACAGACTTTGCGCAGCGGGGAGGGTTTTTTTATTTATCTGCTACGAAGTTACAAACTTCGCAGAGCGGGAACTTAGTGTTCTGGTTTTTTTATGTATTTGTAAAAATTATTATTCCCCTCAATGAAATAATTTGCCTCACTATCTCGAGTAAAATAAATTGTAATTGAATCTTTTTTATTGATTTTTTTATAATACATTAATGTATACTGTATATAATTATGATTATCAGTTTTATAATAATGTTTTTTATATTCGTTATAATCAATTTTTCTCTTATTAAAAAAAGATATACTATATTCTTCTAAATTTTTTTTTATTCTATCTTCATTTTCGCAAGAAGTCAATGAAAAAAGAATAATTAAAACATATATTAATCTTTTCATCATTTGCCAATTTTAAACATACCATTGTATCTAATGGTAAAAGGATCTCCCCCTACAAATCTTGGAATATTTACCATTAACATTCCTCTTGGTCCAGCATTAAGAAAAGATAGTCCATTAAAAATAGTTCCTCCTATTGCTCCTATATTTCGTGCAAAACCACTTCCTGTTGTCCATTCATTATTTTTAATATCAAAATCAAATCTTTCACATCTACATCCTGTTTCTCCATCATATGCAATCTGGTAATAACCAGGTTTTCCTTTAACGGGTTCAAAAGTTACAGTTCCTTGAACCATAGCTTGATCAGGATTTGTATAATGTTTTGAATCGAACAAAGCCCTATAAGTTCCAGGTTTATTTCCAGGCACACTTAAATCTACATTTGACCAATCAATTGTTGAAACATCAACATCTACAACTCCTCCTTGTCTTGCCTGCCAACGTTTTCTCGCATCTAACGCTGAAAGTTTTCTGCCTGGAGGATCGTCTCCACTATCCATTTGATGCATCGCATGGTTTAACCCAGCAACAATTCCACCAGTTATAGCTCCCTGCCAAAAATTACCACCTGTAAGCTCTGCTCCAATACCGCCGCTAATTGCTCCAAAGAAAATCTGTCCGCCGGCTTTTCCTGCCCAATCTCCTGCTATTTTTCCAAAACCACTTGCCGCTAAACTTCCTAACACAGCAGATACAAACGCCTGCTGGAAGGTACCACCTTGCATCAATGAAAGAGCACCTTGGGCAACTCCATGTGCGGCTGCTTGTGTAAAAACTCCCAAGGTTGTTTTTGCAAATTCTGTTGCCGCTTGATAACCACTCGCTGCTGTACTGAAACAGTTTCCTATCCCTGCCGTAACGGCTCCACCGACCGCTCCCCAAAACATTGATTTCAATGCCCCGCCTAAATTCCATTTTCCACCATTAAAAGCTACCCCAAGAGAATAGGTTACTAATCCTATCGCTGCACCAATAATTGCACCTGTTACTACGGTAGCCCAAAATGCACTCATCAATGGAGCCAAAAACAGAAAGAAAAACTCCCCGCTCGGGTCATTATACATCAATGGATTGTTCATTACATATCCATACTTATTATAATTTTGGGTATTATGTGGATCCTGAATATTTTCATCCGCATTTAAAAACCTTCTTAATAGCGGATCGTACAATCTTCCGTTCATGTGGATGATGCCAATCTCGGCAAAGTGTTCATGTCCGGTATATCCTCTGTCTATTAAAAGACTTCCTGTGTAAAGTTTTGGATCCACAGCAGAACCTGCAATTCTAAGATGGGTAAAATTGCCCCATGCATCGTAATGACGCTGTTCTATGGCATACCCCGATTCATCTGTAACTGCTAAGATACTTCCCAAATAATCTTTATGTAAAAATAAAAACCTTGTATTGTTAGAATAAAAATCTTTTGTGTAGACAATATTGCTTTCATAAGGTGTACCTCCAATATAAATGAAGTGTTTTTCCTGTCCGGTCTGATTATTACGAATTACTTCATAGCTTCCGTCTTCACTGTAATACTTAGTGAATTTTCCTTCTGCTCCGTTTTCAAAATCAAAATTTCCTCCATAGGTCACTCTTTGACGCATACTCGTCAATCCATATTCAAATGCTACATCTCCTTTTTCACCATCAATAAAAATAGGGTCATTATTTTCATTATAGAGAATATTTTGTATTAAATCATTGTTGTAGTTTTGTGCACCGGCAGCATTTAGGGTCATTCCTGTTGCCTGATAAATTTTTTGGGGATTTTCAAATTTAACAGTACCTATCTGATTGTTGTATGTAATTCTTCCCTTATTATCATACACATTAAGAACCTGATTTTGAGTGAAAACACCGGTTACAGGATTCGTCCAGTTAATCAGACGATTGTTATCATCATACTGAAAATTTTCTATGATATTAAATTGTCCCCCTCTGAATCTGCTAGTCAGCTCATTTCTAATAAGGTCAAAACTATAACTCATATATAATACAGAGGCATTGTTTGAAGTAGTAGTATGTGTAGTACTTCCTAAAAACCCATTTGTGTAGTAGTTTTCAATACTAGTTCCTCCCAATTTAGTCTTAAGAACTTGACCTTTTGTATTTACATCTTGAAGTTCCCAAAGAATTTTTCCGGTACTCTTTTCTTTTATCTGATATAATTCTCCACTCCATGCATCATAAACATTTTCAATAGTTACTTTCGTTAAAATTCCAGAAGAATAAATAGATTTTTCATAAGAAGTTATACGAAGTTTATCATCATAGGTAATTCCTTTTTTCATAAAATACTTCCCATTGCTATCTTCGTAGGAACTTAATATTCTTCCAAAACTATCATACGTAATGCTACTGCTGTATGGTTTTTCTAAAGATGTCCCATATTTCTTAATAAGAAGTCCTTTGTCATTATATAAAAAGTTGATTTTTTTTTGAAAACCACCAAGACTTACCTGTTTAGCCGTTCCTTCTTTTTGCTCTATAAGTTGTCCTTTTGTATTGTATGCATATCTTTTTTCTCCTTTAGGGCTCTTAATTTTAGAAATAGCACCCATATAGCCATTGTATTCGTAGGTGTAGACTCCATTAGAAGGGTCTTCAAAACGAGTTTTATTTCCCCAAGCATCATAAGAAGTTTTTACAATATTTCCATCATAATTGGCTTCTATATTTTCACCTGCTGCATTGTATTTGAAAGTAATCGTTCCACCCAAATCTTCAGTAGAGGCAATATTCCCTAATGCATCTGAAATTTGTTTTTTAAATCGGTCAGAAGAAGTGTGCTTAGTCCCTTTTTCTACAATCGTAACTGATCTTTGTACGTCATTGTATGTGGTTTCGATCACTTTCCCTATTATAGCTGTACGAGCACTTATGGGTCTAGAATAATCATCATATTGAATCGTATTCCAAGCAAGTATTAAATCAGAATATGGTTCTGACTCACCAATTTTTCTACCTATACCGTCATAAGCAGTCATTACTGAAACATATTGCTGACCTTGTCCAAATTTTTTAGTAGTTGATTTATAATTCTGACCTTGACTGGTATAAGAAATTTTTAGATCTCCATCAGGAGTATATGTCGCTATAATCGCATTTCCATTACCTCCACTATACTGATACGTTGTAAATCCAGATAGTTTATTTTTAGAAGTAAGTAATTTTCCCCAACCATCATAAGTATTAGTTATAGTATTTCCTAATGGATCGGTTTGAGTAAGAATCTGCCCCCAATCATTATAAGTGATGTTGGTTTCTAATCCTAGATTATCTGTTTTTTTAATGACAAATCTTCCTTTAGTATCATATTCTGCTTTATCTATCTTCGAATTTGAATCGATACTGGAAGTAATTGTTTTCTCATTGATATTTCCAAAACCGTCATAGGTATAAGTCTCTAAAAACCAACCGGAGTTATCTCTGTTATATGATTTTTTTGTTTTTAGTAAATTATTTTCATAACTATATTCTTCCTTTGATCCTTTGGTATCACCATAAGCCTGCATCTGCTCATTCTTCATTTGTAGACGACCGATATAATAATTATTTCCAACTCCTGAAGGGTTGTGAAGATATGTCATATCAGTTGTAGAAACAGCAAAACCATTATTGATATCATTTATAGTTTTTACCGGTAAATAGTATTTTGTATTACCAGAAACATCTACATCATATGTGATAGTATTTACTGTAGTTATATCTTTTAAAAAATCTTTTGTGGTAGTTTGTTTTGGCACAATGGCTTTTATAGGATCATAGCCTAATCCTATAATAATATCTGTCCGATAAGTAGTTTGTTTAAGTGAAAGAAGTTGCAAATTATTTACGGATAAATCTATCGGGAAAATTTGATTTTCGTCATTGGTTTTGATGCTCCATTCTTTTATGGGAACACTTTCGTTTAAGGGATCCATTTCTGTACCGCTCCATATTTTAGTATTTACAAGATCATCGGTATACCATGTAGATCTTGCTGTTTGGCGGAAACCAAGAGTACCCTTACCTCTTAAATGTGTAATAAATCCACGATAACGAAAATCCTGCTTACGTTCTACATTTTTATATGCATTTGTTGTAATATCATATACCGAAACGGTTTGTCGAAGTTGTGAAACTGCATAAGATTGTGAAACTTTGTCTAATTCCATGTAAGGATATTGTTCCGTTTTTACAGATGCATAGAAATTAGGATTTACTAATGGATCCAATTCTTTATAATCAACAGTAGTGATAAGACCACCTTGGGTAATAGATGATATGTTTTTGTCTACATTTAGATTATAGTGTTGAAAAGCAATAATTTTTTTATCTGCAGAATTTGTAAATGAATTAGAAATAAATAGTACATGAGAATTAGTGTTATTTACTCTAAAGTCTCCATAAAGCGGTTGCATAATGCTGCCTCCTCTAAGATTAGAAAAAAGTTTATTTTGTTTAAATTGCCACCTAAATTGAGTATTAGATGAATTATAGGAAAACTCTGATAGTTTATAAAAACTTAAATTGCTAAACAAATCTTGTAAATTATATCCTGCGTAAAAGTTTACAAATTCAGATTTTCCATCAGAATCTATATCTATCAGTGCGGGATAAGAATTATCTTGATATGTATTTGTAGTATTTGTATTTTTATAATAAAAAGAAAGCCCTTGGCAGAATTCAGACAGTGTTTTTCCATTATTTAAGTAAATAGACCAACCTGCATTATATACTGTATAATGGTCATTTTTATTAAGAGGAGCTAGTATTTCAATGTTTCTATCTCCATTTAAATCTCCAAACATTATATTATCCGAAAATCCTTTTACTTGAAAAGTATTTTTTAAATTAATGCTATACTCATTTGTATTAGGGGTTTTAACAATAGAATATTGATAAACATTATTTAGAGGTGTAGAAACTGTTTGTTGGGTAACACTTCCTGTTAACATTTGTTGCGTATAAAAACTTACATTTACATTACCTACGTTTGGTTCAATAAACATAATGTCTTGTTTACCATCATTGTCAAAATCCATAATACCCCCTTTGCTCAAAATATCTTTGCTTACCGGCGCAATAGTATGGAATGTATTATTAACGATATCGTCGTTATTAATAACAATATGCCTGTAGCCCAATTTATTACAAATCCATATAGCTTTCATTGGATCGGGTTCAATAATCTTTTGGTAACATTTTTTATCTGCTACAGAAAGTATCAATTCTGATAATCCGTCAGAATCAATATCAACTTCTTTTGCGGAGGCTACTTCTGATTTTTTTCCATCGCCTAAGTAATCATAGTCAGGAGGAGTAGGTGTAGGGTATAGATTATAATTGTATTCGTAGTCAGCAGCTAATATAGTTTTAGAATACTCCAAAACTAATGGATTATTATACGTGTTTAGTACCGATGCATCACTTTTAATGTTATAATACTTTAGTTCTATATTTCCTGTTACTGGAGGATCACTATCATTAAGGCTTTTCAAAACTAACAACCCTTGTTTAGGTTTTATATAACCATCACTAGGCTTGATATTAAATGTAATTAATCTTGATGAAGGAAAAAAATTACTACTTGCTCCTAAATAAACAAAGGAGGAATTGGCATTATTAATTGCGTCAAAATATAAATAATACCCCCCGAGCCTTCCATTTTGGGCGGGTTGCATTACTATAAAATCTATCAAACCATCTCCATTATAATCTCCAGTAGTAATTATATTATCAAAACTTCCAAATGCCTTTTCTTGTGTATTTGTAGCTAAAGGTTTTGTGTTAAAAATTACTGGATTTGAAGCCTCGTTCTGAGAGTTAAATTCCTGTATGCTTTTTACAAAAGGATAATTAACTGTTTGGGTTGTATCATTATTTACAATATCGTTGTCGCAAGTGATAAAATATTTTTTAAATTGTGACCCATTGGATGTAACTAAAATATAACGTAATAATTTATCTTGTACAAATTCTAATCCATTTAAATAAGAGGTTTCTTTTAGATTTCTTGTAGTATAATTAAAAGTAATTGTATTGAAATGAGCTTTTCCTAGAGTTTCATTACCACCCCATTGTATCGAAGAGATAACGGCTACATTATTTGCCTGACTATAATTGTATGTAATATAGTTTCCCTGTGCATCTTTCCACTTTACAATATTATATTCAATTGGTGTTCTTGCGGTATTAGCACCCGTAGTTATAGCTCCATACCACGCTTGTGAACCATCTTCAAATGTTACTTCCCAATACTCAGGACCTTGCCATTGTTGTCCGGAAATTGATCCTAAACTCTTAATTTTAACATTAGAAAATTTTTCTGTTACATATTCTGCTCCATTTTTTCCGTATTCTCCAGATTTTAAAATTAGTCTCTGACCATTAAAACTATAATAATCGGAATAATCTAACTGGATTCCTTTTACTTCTCCGTCTTTTTCAATGGTTCTTCCCATTCTCGAAATAGCAGTTATACCAGAAATATTCCAGCTGTAGCCTGCAATTCCATTTCCAGAGCCGCTTGTATAAACTAAATTAATTTGAGGAGCTACACTTTTTACTCCAGGAGGTAATGCAATTGGTAAAGTAAATTGTAACTGACCTCCTCCATTTACATCAATATTTCCCTGAGTGTCATGAAAATATAATCCAGAAGGTGTAATGTCACCCGAAGGATTTGTAGATCCCGCTTGCGAATCTGTAGGATTAATTGGTGTATCAGTTGATGCTCCAAGTTTTGCTACAAAAGGTTCTGAAACTGTAGATTTAGCATGAAAGCCTTGTGCTAAAACTACAACATTCGGATCCTGAACTGTTTTGGTCGTCGTTTCCGGCTGATTTAAAATAGTCTGTCCCCAACCAAAAATAGAAAGTGAGGAATATAATAGAAAATATATTTTTTTCATAATATTTTATCTGAGATAGATAATCGTTTAAAAGAAATCGCAAAAAGAAAAACCTCTTAGAATTTTGTTATATTTTTTGTCATAATTCTTCCATCCTTTAATTGGAAAGTAATAATATATACTCCCATATAATAATGAGTCATATCAATTTTTACTTGCTTATTTAGGCTAGGAAGATTTTGTTGCTGGAATTTCCAGTGAACTGTATTTTGTTCATATAAACTAATGTTTTCAATAAGTTCATCTGTTTTATCCTCCCATTGTATAGTTAATACATCTTCCACAGGAACTGGGTAAATTTTTATTTCATTCCAGAATTCTTCATCCTTAGAAACTGTTTGCTTTTCAGAAACCGCATTTTCAACAATTTCTTTTTTAGGCTGTTCTACTGCTTGCTTTCCATTAGGATCAATACCTCGATAACGCTGGTTTCCGGCTTCATCATATTTGAAATAGACTTCAGTTTGAGAGAATCCTAAAAACGGTAAAAGAAAAAAAAGGGAAATATATTTTTTTTTCATATCATTAATGTTTTTTTGAAACTAATTCCTGAACTAATTTTTCCAATTTTTCTATTTTTTGATTTTGGATTTTTAGTTCTTTATTTTCAGACTGCAGGGTTTTAATTTGTTTATTCTGTTCAATAGTATAAAGTGTAAGTTCTTCTATTTTTTGTAAAAGCTTAATCTGAAATTCGCCCACATTTACACCTTCTTTTTCCATTTCTTTTGCAGAAGCTATCTCCGGCAAGTGTTTGTTCTCTTTTACATATTTTTCAACTTCCTCAAGTTTTGGAAGATCATACTTTTCTTCAAACACAAAATCTGCAGTTGGTGTTGCAGTGACTTTCACCTCTTTGGCTTCCAACTTTCCATACAAAGCCATATCACCAGTATCTGCCAGTTTTAATTTTGATTGTACAACACTCCCATCCTGAGAATACGCCCAAAACTGCAGTGAATTTCCGTATCCTCCTGACATATTATAAATTTTCCACTCTTTAATAGCTCCTCCAGTTTTTGATTCATTAATTAAACTTAATGCACCACCTATATCATTATTCGAAGTAGATACTAATGCTTTAGATAATATATAATCCGAAGATAAACTATTTATTATAGCATTTCCATTCACATGCAATTTTGCATTAGGAGTTAAAATTCCAATTCCCACATTACCATTTATAAAATTAAACTGAGGAACCGAAGCCCCATTTGTAAACAATCTAACCGCATTGTTTCCTGAAATCCACAAATCTGCCGAACCATCAGTGTTAGGAGCCGCAATACCATAATGCGGCATTGAAAAAGAAGTAGCCACTAAAGATGGAACATTTGTCTTGGTTACTGTAAATCTTGCATCATCTTGAAAAGTAAAAACAGATGTTCCATTAGCATAAATATCTCCATTTACAGAAAGCTTTTTAGTTGGATTAGTAACTCCAATTCCTACATTTCCATTTGCTCCAATATACATTCTGGTAAGAGGATTGGCATTTGTCTCACTTGTCATAAATTCTAGATAAGTATCCCAACCTCCTCCTCTGTAAGATCTAATTTTTGAAGAGCCTGCAGCTCTAAAATCAAAAGAAATATCTTGTGCACTGTTAGAATTTGTTGGTGAATTTGGACCAATAATACTTAATGCATTTACAGGCGAAGACTGCAATTCTACACCCGAATTAATTTGTAATTTTGCGGTTGGATTATTAATACCGATCCCCACATTTCCAGTACCCGCATTAGTGGTTCCTGCAATAGTCCCGTTAGGAGTATAAATTTGTGCATTAATAATCAAAGTACAAGAAATTCCAAGAATTAATAATAATTTTTTCATATAGTATAAATATCAATTATGTTAAGAACCTGTTTATATTTTATAGTAAATAATGTGGTAATGACTTAAAAACTTTTCAATGAATAGATCAAAAGAATAATTACCTATAGAAAATATCGCCAGTGATTTTTTATGAATAAAGATTTCGATGGATTAAAATTGTCTTTCTATTTTAATTTTGTCCATCACCACTTGTATTATGACAACAAAAACTATTTTTGATCTTTTCACTAATAATTTTCAAATTTAATATTTTTTATAATATTTCAAAAATATATGGATATTTTTTTAAAATATCAAACAGTAAAAGGATTAAACTCTTTCAGCAACATCCAGCATTCTTCCATATTGGTAAACTGGTGCCCTTTTTGCTTATTTATTTGAGATATTTGATACATATAACCCCAATGTTTTGTAATCTCTTTTATGGCAAAAAAGTAGGAATGTTCAGGATCATAAATAAAGGTAGGTTCGGAAGCAGCACCATTTAATTCGATGATTTTAAAATTTTTCCCTGCTTCCAATTCTTCCCAAGTGTTGAATTTCACATCAAATCTTCCATAATAAAATCCTTCTACTGAAGAACAGATTTCATTAAATAAATTTGTAAGTTCTGATGAAATTTTATCAGAAACATCATAAAATGTAGCACCACGAGCGTGATTTCCTATACTGCTCAAAAGTACTTTTTCATCTTTTTGGGGAACATAATTTTCATTATAGTCATTATTTTGGAAAATTTCGGGATAAAAACCATGATAACGAAGATTGTATTGTATCAATTCTCCTAAAGTTTGCTTGCCATCTCCCAAAACCTCAACGCCTTTTTTCTCTACAATTCCACTAATAAAACCTTTTTTTTCATTGGGAAACCTTACATAGAAAACGCCAATTTCATTAGGGAAATTAATATATTCTTCTAAAAGTACATCTTCATTTCCAAAATTTTTGAGGTAACTATTAAATTGATTTTCATTGTTTATCAATTCTACGTTTCTACCTCTGCAACCATTATTTGGTTTTAAAATTACAGGATAATGTAAATGATTTTCTTTCAGCATATTTTCAGCTTCTTCCGAAGTTATTTTTTCTTTCAAGAGAAAAGATTTTGCTCTGTATTTTTGTGGAATAAGCTGATTGACAAAATTTTTATCTTCCAGTGTCATTCCGCCATGAAGTATAGCAGGATTCACAGCTTTGAAAAATCCGAAAGACTGAGATTTAATACTAATCCAGGCATAATAAAAAATACACGGAAAATAAATAGCCCACATTGGCCAAAATTCCCAGTGTGTCAATCGGTACCATTTGTACTTTAATTTAAACCAAAGTTCTTTTTTCAATTTTTTTATTTTGAGATGTATTTTCCACTAAATCGTAATAACTAAATTCAATACTATCTTTTGTAATAATGAGTTGGGTGATACTTACCGTAATGAATCTTTCTTTTATTGCGGCTTCTATATCCGGTTCTTTTTCTATCTGATGAGTTTTATGGAAATTTAAAATTTCTTCGGCAGTACATTTTTTTGAGTCTTGAAATTCCTGAAACTTATTCGCTCTGTCAGATTCTATCTTATCATTATAAAGAGTTTTGGAAGACAGAAGATGATTCTTATTTTCATATAAAAAGATCTCGTGCTTATCATTTCCATCCCAAAGCAACCTGAAAAGTTTTTTCTGCGAATACACCAATAACTGAAAAGGTTCAATTCCTAACAAATCATATTCCCGAAAAGCATTCAGAAGATTTTCGCTTTTTGCCAGATCCAAAAGTACAATTCCCCTGCTTTTTTTGTACGGAGGATTATTTTTATGCTTTTGAAAAGCTCCATTGAGGAGAATAACCACATTTCCGTTTTCATCCGCAACAAACCATGTTCCGGAAGCTTTTTGGTCTTTCGGGAAATATAAAACGGTATCATCCGTTTCAAGAATATTCGGAAAAACAGCTTTTTCCCGGTCTTTTTTTTCGTCTCTGTTGGAGGTGAAAACCAAAGAATTTTCTGTTTTAAAAAAACTTACTGTGCACATGCAAGACGAAATTTTATGGTAGAAGGTGCCACTCCAAAATTTTCAGGAATGTTTCCCCAATTATATTCTTTAAGAGCCACTTTTATCAAAGCCTGATGATGGATGCCGTGTTCAAAACAATATAGTAATTCTCTGAAATAAGTGGTTTTAAACTGCTGTTCATTATCTTCATTATTGTTTAAGACACAAATCAGCTCTTTATCTTGTTTATTAATTTTGGAGATTATTCCATCAATCGTAGAAAGCATTTCTTCCACACTTTCCTCTAAAGCCAGCTTTCTATCTCTATTTTCAAAAGAAAATTTACCCAAAGAATATCCTGCCAGTAAAACTTCATACATTTCTAAAATATGTCTGATGTGCTGCCCTATTGAACTGCCAAATAAATAATGGCTGGGTTTTGTATATAATTCATCCGAAATTGTTCCCAATGTTTGGGACAATTCCTTTAGATTATTTTCTACACTATTAATCATTCGTTACTGTAATTTTATTTTTTGAAAATATGGAAAAAATTTGATTTCTGTACATAGCAATAAGTATTGCACAAAAAACAGCAGTAATTACGGCAAGATAGAAAAGTTTTCCTCCATCATTTTGCACATCAATGCCCAATTCTGTTAAATGAAATTTAATAGCTCCCAACATTAATCCTAATCCTAATATTGCACCATAAACTGTTGTTCTGGGAATTAAAATTAAAAGTGCGGCGATAAGTTCTAAAACACCTATTCCTATTCTTCCATAAGGTTCCATACCTATTTTAGAGAAAATGTAAACCGATTCCGGTGCTGCAGAAAATTTGAAATAAAGTGTTTGTAACATGATAACTACAGGTACAAGTTTAATAATCCAATTAATAGCTTTCATAATTTTTTTAATTTAATTTTTAGAATAAATTTAGTTTTTTAAACCATTAAGAAGAATTAAAGTGTTAAGAATATCAAGAATAGCTACTATTTTAGTCTTAAAAATCAAAATGGTTTATCTTAACTAAGGCTTAATTCCTTAAATCTTCTTAATGATTATAATTTAAATATAATACTTTTATTTTTTTTGAAGTAATGCGTAAGAAAATAAATGATTGTATTGCTGGCAATGCACTACAGCATATTTATACAAATCTAAATTGGGAGCGGATGTAAACGTATATACCTGTCCTCCGTTTACGGATTTTAATTTTCCTAAAGAAATAAATGTATTGGGCTGCTGTTCTGTGCTTACATATACATAAAGATCAGGTCCGTTACTTACAGAAAAACTCTGATCAAAAACTAAAGTATACACTCCGTTTTTTTCATAAATTTCTGCTTTTCCAGCAATATTATTTCCGTAAGGTCCTTTCATAAAATCTCCTGAATATTTAAGTTTGGCATTTTCCGGAGCCATTTCCATCAGGTCTTCTGTAGAAGTATTTTCCCTAATACAACTTTGAAAAAGAAAACCTATCGTTAAAATTAAGATTATTTTTTTCATTTTCCGGTTAGTTTTTTCCAGTTTTTGTCTGCTTTTATAGTCAAATTCTTTTCGTCTTTATTCCAACTCGTTAAAGTATTATTGAACAATTTGTTATAAAACAGATACAATTTTCCGTTGGTAATTTTGTAGGTTTTAGGATTTACTTCTACCTTCTCACCGTAATCTCCCATTGCAAAAGCGCAATAACCTCCATATTGCGGAAGATATTTGTTGGGAGCTTGCTGAAATTTGGTTTTATTTTGGGCGTTTGCGAAATAATAGTTTACACCCTGATATTTTACGGCATTTTTTGCAGAACCTTCTTGTGGTTTTCCTGAGAAGTAGCTTACTACATCATAACCATAATTGGCAACACCGTTTTCCTGATTAATGTCTTTTGCAGATTGCGCAAAAAATAAACTGCTTAGAAATAAAAGAATCGGAAATAAAAGTTTTGTTTTCATAAATTTTTTTAAACTTAGACGAAACAAAATTTTATTCCTTACAAAAAAAATTATTTTTCTTTTAAAATGAGTTTTATTTTATCTTTCAATTCTTGTGGAGCTTTTGTAGAATCCTCCGAAACTTCGGTATGGAAATGGTGATGCAGTACTTTATCTATGGCTTTTGTTTGCTTCCCGAAATTTCTGCAACACTTGCAAAAAGCAATGTGGAATTTCATTTTCCACCAGGCAGAAAATGATAAAGAAGTTTCTTCAGACTTAATAATGTTAAGAGAAGTTTCTTCGCAATTATGTAAAAGATTGTTTAAAAATTCCATACTTACAGTGATATTTCGTTTTTTTCAAGGCAGCTTCTTAGTAATGTTTTTGCACGAAAAAGAAGCACCCAGTAATTAGACGAAGTAATATTAAAATCCTTACAAATTTTTTCGGCATCTTCATCCAGCATATATTTGGCAACGAAAACGGGCTTTAATTTGGTAGGTAGTTTTTGAAGACAGAAATCCAGAATTTTATAAAATTCTTTACTTAAAATATAGTTGTCTGCACTTTCTGAGATGTAGTTTTTATTAATATCCTGTTTCCACCTGCCATAATTATCTTGATTGAAAAAAGAATGTTCAAAAGATTCTTCTGTTTCTTCCAGATAATCATCATAACTTTGGTTGTTATTACCTTTCTTTCTGTAATAATCGACGATTTTATTTTTAAGAATGCTTGTAAGCCAGGTTTTTACAGAAGATTTTCCCTCAAACTGCTGTCTGTTTTTATAGGCTGCAAGAAAAGTTTCCTGCACAAGGTCTTCTGCATCTTCTTTAGAATTTACCCTCACAATGGCAAAAGCATACAGAAAATCTGTAAAATTATCTACCCATTGTTCCGGATTGAGGTTGTCGTCTTTTTTTATCATTTTTTATTTTACCTGAAAAAACAGTTATTTTGCAAAATTAGCAAATATTGTTTTTAGATATTACTTCGCTTTACCTTATTTTATTATTTAATTCATTGAAATTTTATTGGTAAAACTTATCTTTGCAAACGAAAATTAAAGGCTTAAAACTTTAAGCCTTAAACTTTGAACTTTAAACAAATAATTATGTTTCGATCGCACACCAACGGAGAATTATCTCTAAAAAATCTTAATGAAGAAGTTACACTTTCAGGATGGGTACAAACCATTCGTGATAAAGGATTTATGATTTGGATAGATCTTCGGGATCGTTACGGAATTACGCAGTTGGTTTTTGATCAGGATCGTTCTACAGCGGAACTGATGGAAAATGCAAAAAAATTGGGACGTGAATTTGTGATTCAAGTGACAGGAAAAGTAATTGAAAGAGTAAGCAAAAATCCAAATATTCCAACAGGAGAAATTGAACTATTAGTTGAAAAATTAACAGTTCTTAATGAATCTCAGCTTCCGCCTTTCACCATTGAAGATGAAACAGACGGTGGCGAGGAATTGAGAATGAAATACCGTTATCTGGATATCAGAAGAAATCCTGTAAAAGACAAACTGATTTTCCGTCATAAAATGGCGCAAAAAGTAAGAAATTATCTATCAGACAACGGATTTATTGAGGTTGAAACTCCGGTTCTGATTAAATCTACTCCGGAAGGAGCAAGAGATTTCGTTGTTCCAAGTAGAATGAATCCGGGACAATTTTACGCTTTGCCGCAGTCTCCGCAAACTTTCAAGCAATTATTAATGGTTGGTGGAATGGATAAATATTTCCAGATCGTGAAATGTTTCCGTGACGAGGATTTGAGAGCCGACAGACAGCCGGAATTCACCCAAATCGACTGCGAAATGGCTTTCGTAGAACAGGAAGATGTGATGAATGTTTTCGAAGGAATGACGAAAATCCTTTTAAAAGACATTACAGGAAAAGATTTCGGGGATTTCCCAAGAATGACGTTTGCAGAAGCAATGAAAAAATACGGAAATGATAAACCGGACATCCGTTTCGGAATGGAATTCGTTGAATTGAACGAATTGGTAAAAGGAAAAGATTTCAAAATATTTGATGAGGCAGAACTGGTTGTCGGAATCAATGTTGAAGGTTGTGCAGACTATACAAGAAAGCAAATCGATGAGCTTGTTGATTGGGTAAAAAGACCACAAATCGGAGCTTCAGGAATGGTTTGGGTTAAATTCCAGAATGACGGGGTAATAACTTCTTCAGTAAATAAATTCTACAACGAGGAAGATCTGACTAAAATCATTGAAAAATTTGGAGCTAAAGAAGGAGATTTACTATTGATTCTTTCCGGAAATGAAAATAAGGTTAGAACTCAGCTTTCTGCATTGAGAATGGAGCTTGGAAATCGTTTAGGACTAAGAAAAGGAAACGAATTTGCCCCACTTTGGGTAGTTGATTTCCCACTATTAGAATTTGATGAAGAAAGCGGACGTTACCACGCAATGCACCATCCTTTCACGTCTCCAAAACCGGAAGATATTCATCTATTGGAAACTGATCCGGGAAAAGCAAGAGCTAATGCTTACGACATGGTGTTGAACGGAAACGAAATCGGTGGAGGTTCCATCAGAATTTTTGATAGAGATTTGCAGTCTAAAATGTTCGATTTATTAGGATTCTCAAAAGAAGAAGCTGAAGCTCAGTTCGGATTCCTGATGAATGCTTTCAAATACGGAGCTCCGCCTCACGGTGGATTGGCTTTCGGATTTGACCGTTTGGTAGCAATTCTTGATGGAAACGAAGTGATCAGAGATTACATCGCTTTCCCGAAAAATAATTCCGGGCGTGATGTGATGATTGATGCACCTTCTTCCATTGCTTATGAACAGCTTGATGAACTGGAACTACAATTGAATTTAAAAGCATAAATTTGAGCGAGGTTTTGAGCCTCGTTTTTTTATTATGAGAAAAACGATAATATTTATTTTCAGTCTTTTATTTGTTTTGTCTTTTTCACAAGACGATTTAAAGATTTATAGTATTGAAAAAAAATTAATGAATGGTGACAAAAAAGCCCTTTTTGAAATAGCTCCATATCTAGACAGTCAAAAAGAAGTGTATTACAATTTGGGTTATCATCTATTGAATGGTACTGAATCTAGTATTACAAGAAGAATTTTATCTGAAAACACACTTTTTTTAGGCTCTGAAGTTAAAATTGATTCTACCCTTTCCTCTTCAAAATTCAGTTTATTCCTGAAGCATAATGATATAAAATGGTCAGATGTTGCTAATGCTTTTTTGATTACATCTATCGAAAAAAGGGATGAAGTAATTTATTTTAGAGAGCTACCTCTCACAAAAAAACAAAATTTAGAAAAAGAATTTGCAAAAATAAAATCTTCAGATTTCTATATTGAAAATCATTTTGACAATCTTTATCAGAAAAAAGATCCAAAATTACTTTTTGAAATTGCATCAGCTTTTTACAAAAAAAGAGAACGTTTCAATAGATATAATCAAAACAAAGAAGATTATTACAATCTTTTGCAATGGTTAACAAATACAGAAATTGGAACTTTGGGCTTTGATAAAGAAACAACTTGGCACACCGAAGATTATAGTTTTGATAATGGTGCAATCCTTAACTTACTTATTTATTTTACTAAAAACTATCAATATTTTCATTGGACTTCTAATGGTTATTTCGAAAATCCAAAAATGAGTATTGAAAAATCTAATCGAACACGTGAATTATTTGAACAAATAAAAAACAAAAATGATTCTATTGCCATTCAATCTTACACAAAACTTACGAAAGAAAATTCTGAAATTGTAAACACAATTTGTGATGAAAAAGAAAAATCATTTAATCATGATGTAAACGATAAGCTTCCTACATTTCCATATCGGTTTTTGAAACAATTAAGTAAACTTGCAAATTATTGCAAACTAAACACTATTGATTTTGAAGGAAATAAAAAAATTAAAAAAATAATTGAGAAGTTAAAATCAGACTTATCTTTCAAGGAAAGAAGAAATTACGAAAACTTTTTAATTTCAAATCTTAGAATTGAAGACATCACACCTATAGAATATTGGTCTTTAATTAATGAAAAGAACTACGATTTGCAATATTCCATTTCAAGAGTTTTAGATATTTACTATTCCAATAATTGGAATAAAATTGTAAATAACGAAACACAACTTAAATTATATTTAAAAAAATCAACACTATACAGAAACGTTGGTATTATTGGAAATTTGCGTTACTACTTATGGAAGTTTTCAGACAATGGGAATGAAATAATTGATAAATTAGCCCAAATAAAAACGAACGATAATGAAATTTTAATAGCTATGGAAAAAGCTAAAAAATTTAGTGTTGAAAAATTTTATTTCCGTGAGGATAATAAAAAAATTAACGATGCTAATTTTGATGGTAAAATTACAGATATCAATTCCGAAATAGAAAAAGAAAGAATTAAGGCAAAAGACAAAAGTGATTTTGAATATGCTGTTGAAAAAATTACTTCCAAAATAAATTACTCACAAATTCCAGAAATGATTTTGGAACTCAAAAAAGTAAATTTTGATGACAGTTATCGTAATAAATATGATTTTCTAGAAAGAGATTTTGGCTTTTTTCTTTTAAAAGACTTAAAAAAAGATGAAACGGCAGATAATTTTTTAATTCTCTACAATAAAATGAGTGAAGAAAAACTTTATAAATACTTCCTAAATGAAGCAGGAATAGATTATTTGGACGCTCAAAATAATTTGGATTATGATAAAATTTATGAAATTTTAAAATATAATGTAATGATTGCATTTTCTGGAGGTGGTGGTGGAAAACAAGATAATGAGGTGTATTCCATCATAAAATTACTTGAAATTAATTTCAAAACAACTTTAGGTTATCCTAAAAAATTATGCAATTCTGCTGGAATTTACGGTTGTGACTCGTCTGAAAGAACTTGGCATTGGATGAAATATTTAAGTGAAAATAAGTTTCTAAAAAAGGAACACAACAAAATTGTTTCTTTTAATTATCAAAAGTAAAATTTATAAATTAGAGCGAGGTTTTTCCTCGCTTTTTTTATTTGATTAATTTACTGTCTTTCATCACGCTCATTCCGACATTAAAATTCAGATAATTTTCAAAAGAATTTTCATTCCAGA
>NZ_JBXUGL010000012.1:0-79279 GCF_057180505.1 Chryseobacterium sp. HNCC26DJ241
TTATGTTTTCATAACAAATAAACTTTTAATTGATAATGCTTTGTAAAAATTAACAATACTGAGTTAATGGAACATAACCACAACAACCTGTGCTTTTATTTATGCGTCCATTTAGATCATCGCATTGTTCTTGTGTTAAGCCACAAGTAATTATCCAACAACCTCCATTACCTCCTGAAATTGAAATTTGTTCATTTCTTGATAATTTTTTCGCATTTTTAAGTTTCAAAATTGAATTTTTCATAATTAATAAGTTTTAAAATTGTACCTACTCTTTAAAGGATTTTCAGTTTACTCCTGTATTTTGAATTTTCTTATTTTCTGGATATTAATCTCAATAATGATAATACTTTAGTAGTTATCTTACTTAAAACATTGATTGATTTACTAAACAAAAATCGAAATTCATACAGATTCTGACGATAAAACGTCTACCAATAACACAAAAAAATCTACAAGTATACTTGTAGATTTTTTTGTTGATTTTATTTTTAATTATTTTCTCAGTAAATAGAACGGCATCAAAAATTATGTTTTATCCATCTATTCTATCTATAAAAATTTCGATTCGCTAGAAGAGTTTATTCCTATATAAAGAACTTTTTGAAGGTTTTGTTCTTCGAAGAAACTCACGCATAAGATTATGAAAAATTACACAAAAGGGTAATTGACATTTGCTTTTACATCCAATAATTTTACCAAAAAAAACATGAAAACTTTATATTCTCTATCAGCTTTAGTTTTATCTCTAACTTCCTGTGTATCATTCAATGATATGCATTACTACAAAGATAATATTAATGAAGTTACACTTCCCAATTATTATAGGGTGTCCATCAAAGGGCATTCGTTTTTAACAAGTTCGAGGTATATGTCGGGGTATTTTGATAAAAAAGCAGTCAATTTATATTTCAACGAAATAAAACAACAAAGTGAAGCCAGATTATTTCCAATTTCTACAGACAAAGAAAATAATACTGCATCCGAAGAGAATGGGAATGAATTAGTTTTATTATTTTCAGGAAGAGCACAAGCTATTTCTAATAACATTTCAAGCTTAGCCAATAATCAAAGTATTTTGAATAGCATATATAGAATGTCTATTAATGAAAAACTAGAAGAGGCTTCTCAAATCAATAAACAAAAGCTTGAACTAAGCACAGACAAAACTAATTATATAAAATTAGTTGATTTGTCTTTTGAGCAATTGGAAAAAACTGATGATAAAAATAAAAAGAGAGAGATTATACAAAAAATATTGTCGTACTAATAAAATTTTTAGCCCCATGAAAAACATATATTTTGCAATAACGTTTCTTCTTTTTTGTAGCTGCACTACAATAACAGTAGATGTATCGGTAGCAAAAAGAGAGCTTGTAGAAAAAGAATTTGATAATAGAAAGAATAGATTCCTTGTCGAGCAACTCGAAAGCAACAATATTATATTCTATAACACATTCTACAAAAGCTATATAGATGCTTTAGGCAATGACCTGAGTGAATCGGCAAAACAAATAGTAAAAAATATTATCCACAACGTTTACACTGCCAATAATAATTTCATCAATAATGCGAAAATATCTTTACAGAAAAATGACATGATTGATTTTTTTAAAAACATTAGCGAGATAAGAATGAATATGAACACTATGAAAGAAAACCTTTCCAATGCTATGAAAGGCAGCGAAAGCAGCTCTAATATGACGGAAAAATTACTTAATGATGATTCTGTAAAAAAACTAGCAGCTGCATCAATATCTCCAAGGCAAAGATTTTCAATATTGGGGGACATCAACAATTCTTTTATCACCAGCAATGAAAACAAAGAAGTACTCTGGAATAGTAATTTCAATAATAATTATGTGAAAACAAAATGGGGACATTCTGATATTGCTATCCTTCTAAGAGCAAATCCTAATCCTGAAACAGAGGAAAAAAGTGGAGATTACAATAATAATTTCACTATAAAAGGAGTAAGACTTGATGATACAGATGTCATGAAAGCGGGATTTGATGTTCTAAGGCAATCTGTTAATATTCTTGCTGCCTCAAAAGCAATCTTCCCTAAAAAACTTAACACCACAGATAGCTCAGGAAATACCATTCAAACAGATGAAATATCAGAACTTACAGATTTCAAGCAAAATAAAACAGACCTTGACATTGAGAGGTATAAACTTCAAAAAGCAAAAGAAATATTAGCCAAAGAAATTGATCTTTCAAAATTCGATAAAATGAATAATGATGAAGTAGATTTTGAAATAAAAAGATTAAAAGCAATTTGGGATAAAATAAAACCAGACTTATAATAAAAATAACTTTAAAAACCTAAGGCATGGAAACGTATTATTTTCAATTAAATGATGATCTTGAATTAGAAAATGAAATATTCACTGTAAAAAAAGGAGCTATTGGTAGCATTAAGAAAAAAAATAAAAACAATTTTGCTATAAGCTTCGAAAAAATAAATGGAAATTATATCCTAAATGACCAAGAGTTTCAAACTATTACAGAAACATTAGACAGGATTAGTAACCAACCTTTATTTCGTGTAGGCCAAAAAGTAACAACTGAGGGAAAAAAAGCAGTTATAAAAAAAATAATCCCACTTAAAGATCCTACTACTTCACAGATTTTTTATTTATATAAAATACTATTCGATGATGGCAATTCTGCAACATTTGCCGAAAATGAACTTACTAGTATTTAAAATAAAATCCCAAAAAAAATTTGGGATTTTATTTATATTATTTCTTCACCGGAGCAATATCCATCAGTTGCATGAATTCGTCCAGTTTTGGCATAATGATAATTTCCGTTCTTCGGTTTTCTGCACGTCCGGAAACGCTCATATTAGTAGATTTCGGATTGTATTCACTTCTACCTCCAGCTGTAATTCTCGAAGGATCAACTCCAAACTGCGTTTGCAAAATTTTTGCCACTGAAGTAGCTCTCAAAGCAGAAAGATCCCAGTTATCTTTTGGAAGATTGGCAGAACTTAAAGGAACATTATCCGTATTTCCTTCAATCAATACAGAATATTTATCATAATCATTAATTACTCTTGCTACTTTACCCAAAACTTCCTGAGCTGCCGGCAAAATATTATAATCTCCGGTTTTGTAAAGCATCTTATCCGAAAGTGAAATCATTACTACTCCTTTCAATACTTTTACGTCTACATCTGCGTCAGCAATATTATCCAAAGAACGTTTTAGTTTATTGGACAATGCAAGATTCAAACTATCATTTCTGCTTTTTGAAGATATCAATTGTTTGATGTAAGAATTCGAAGCATTGATCTCTCCCACCAATTTATCAATATTAGCTGAAGATTTTCCCGTGTTTGCCAAGCAAGCATCCAAAGAACTTTTCAGAGCATTATTTTGATCTTTCAGCAAATTGTTTTCGCTTTGCAAGCCTGCATTCTGGCTTTTAAGATCCTGAATTTCCCGCTGTCTTTCACCAATATTTTCAATACATTGCTTGTAATTCAAATTCAATGCATCATATTGCTTTTTGCTCACACAGCTGGTCATTGTAACGGCCATAATTCCTATGGCTAAAATTTTCCCTAATTTCATATAAAGCTTTTTAGAATAATTAAAATTTATGGTTTAGAGGCATCAAAAAAAGAGCCATCTTTCCTCCAAAAATACAAATTCATTTTTAAAAAGTACTTTATCTTTGCTTAATTTTAGAAATCATTAAAAATTTCAAGATGCTTTCCTTAGAAAATTTTCAAAAGAATCTTCAAAGTCTTTCACAAAATATCGGTGAAAAAAAATTTCTACTTGCTGTAAGTGGCGGTGTAGATTCTATAGTTTTGGCTTTTCTATTCAAAGCCCAAAATTTGAAATTTGAAATTGCTCATATCAATTACAAATTGCGTGGAGAAGATTCAGATTCTGATCAGAAATTGGTAGAAAACTTTTGCTTGAAAAATGGGATTAAATTTCATCTTTATAAAGTTTCAGAAACTGAAAAACCTGAAAATTCCATTCAATTATGGGCAAGAAATTTACGGTACGATTTTTTTCGGAAAACTTTGAATAAAGAAAAACTGGATTTTTTGGTAACGGCGCATCATCTGAATGATGAGCTGGAAACGTTTATCATCAATCTTTCCAGAGGAAGCGGAATCAAAGGTCTAAGCGGAATTCCTAAAAACGAAAACAGAATTTTGCGGCCACTCCTTCCCTTTTCCAAAAAGGAAATTTACAATTTTGCGAAAGAAAATAATATTGAATTCCGAGAAGACAAAAGCAACCAAAAAAATGATTATCTGCGAAACAAAATCAGAAATGAAATTGTTCCGAAACTACTGGAAACCAACAAAAATTTTCTGGATAGTTTCAGCAAAAGTTTAGATCATCTTTCTCAAACTAAAAACTTCGTTGAAGAAAAAATAGAAGATTTTTTGGAGAAAATTTCCACGAAAAAAGATGAAACTATTATTCTCAACAAAGAACAGCTTTTGCATGAATCTCCGTTCGTAAAATTTGAAATTCTTCGAAAATTCGGTTTTAATGATGAAAATGAAATCAAAAAAATTTTTGAAGCAGCAACCGGAAGCATTTTTCATTCGGAAAACTTTCAGCTTTTAGTGAACAGAAATGAATTGATTATAAATCAGAAGTATGAAGTTAGAAATACGAAGCATGAAGAAGAAATTCTTTTGATAGAAGATTTTAATTCTGCTGAATCTAAAAATTTTGAAATCCATCTTTCTGATTATCTTGATAGCACTTCTGAAAATAAAATCTGGAAATTGGATGTAAATAAACTCATTTTTCCTTTATTCTTAAGGCACAAAAAAGAAGGAGATTTCTTTTTTCCTTCAGGAATGACAGGCAAAAAGAAAGTTTCCAAATTTTTTAAGGATGAAAAGTTATCGATTTTGGACAAACAAAAAATATGGCTTTTGTGCGATGGAAATAATGAAATTTTGGGAATAATTCCTTTTCGGCAAGATCGAAGATTTGCAGCTAACTCCAACTCAGCGAATATTTTAAATGTGTATTTTTAATTTATTCTTTACTTTTTCAAACACCTTTTTAACGAATTTGTGCTAAAGGTACAGAGTTTGTATTTTTTAACAAAGATTAATAGTTCTTATTAATTGAATTTCAATTTTTGTTTAATTTTTAAAAATACAATTATGGCCGAAGTAATAACTCCTGAAAGTGGGAACAAGAAAACTTCCCGCAAAAAACTAATTCGTGTAGATATGACTCCAATGGTAGATTTGGGATTTCTGCTTATTACGTTTTTCATGTTTACAACTAATTTTTCCAAACCAAATGTGATGGATCTTGGACTTCCTGCAAAAGATTCGGGTCCAAATCACAGTGTAATTGATTATCGGAATCAGCTTACTTTTATTTTGGGTGAAAATAATAGAGTTTTCTATTATCAAAAAGAGCTGAAAGATTTAAAACCTTCTGATCTTAAAGAAACAACCATGCAAGGAATGGAAATTTCCAAACTGATTACTTCCTATAAAAAAGCAGCTCCAATACCTGAAAATTTCACGGTCATTATAAAACCAACGGATGAAGCCAATTATAAAAATTTTGTTGATATTCTCGACAATATGGCGATTACAAAAAGTGAACGCTACGGAATTTCAGACATAAAACCTTTAGAAAAAACCACTTATGAAGAAGTTGTAAAGTAGCTGAAAAAAATATTTTCATAGAGCGCTGTTAGAGTTTAAAGCTCTGACAGCGCTTTTCTTTTAATGTTCATTTTTATATTTTTGAAAAAACTTTTAGTAATGAAAAAAATACTTCCTTTATTGGCATTATCGCTGATTTTCTCTTGTAAAAAAACAGATACAATTTCAAATGAAAAAGAGATTGACAGCACAAAAATCATAGATTCCATAAATGTTGTCCGAAATAAGATAAACGACAGCATCCGCAATAAAAACCATTTTGAAAATATGAGTGGTACTCATACATTCTTGCATAATGGAATTTCGGGAAGTGGAAATGTAACATTCAAAAAAGTGGAAGGCAACCACGACGAATATGAAATAAAAGGCGAAATAAAATCCGGAAAAAATTATGCAAAAATCAATGGATCAGGAATTCGGGTTTCCGAAAAGCATTTTAATTTTACAGGAGAAATTTCTCAAAGCCTTCAAGAAAATGACAACGGAAAAGTGTATACAAGAAAAGGCACCAAAACCTTCATGAGTAAAGACGGCGGAAAAACATGGAGACTTCAAGATATGGTGAATTCTTCCGGTTTTATAGATTATGTTGATATAAAATTATAACTTTAAATATCCAAAATTCATCATCATGTTAAACTTCAGAATGTCCGGTCACGGAAAGGAAGTATTGGTTTTACTTCACGGTTTTATGGAAAATTTGAGCATTTGGAATGATATGGAACCTTATCTTTCCAAAGAATTTTCTTTACTAAAAATCGATTTACCTGGTCACGGAGAATCTGAAAAATTGGGAGAAATCCATACGATGGAAATGATGGCAGAAGAAGTAAAAAATGTTTTAGATGATTTGGATTTGGAGAATGTTCATCTTTTGGGACATTCAATGGGAGGTTACGTTTCTCTTGCTTTTGCTGAAAAATTTCCAAAATATTTAAAAAGCCTGACACTCTTTTTCTCCTCCTATTTTGCCGATGATGAAGAAAAGAAAGAGCAAAGAAGAAAAAGTTTCAGAATTATAAAAGATGCTTTCCCTCATTATGTAAATGCAGGAATTCCTAATCTTTTCAATTCCAATGAATGGGATATTCTGGAAGGAAAAATAAATATTGCAAAACAAATCGCACTTTCCACAGATAATATCGGTGCATTAGCTTGTGTAAAAGGGATGATTGAAAGACCAGACCGAATTTCCGTCATGGAGCAATTGGATGCTAAAATTCTCATTATTGCAGGAAAATATGATAACGCCGTAAAAACAGAAAATGTCATTAAAAATCTACCCGACAAAACAAATATCAAATCTTATATTTTGGATTGCGGACACAATGGACATTGGGAAAAACCGGAAGTATGCTCAGCAATCATCAATACAGAGCTTCTTCATAATTTTCCAAAACACATCGTTCTATAAATATTTTTTGAATATTTTTTCAAAACAATAAAGACTGCAAATTTGCAGTCTTTATTTATATAATATTGATTCAAATATTAGTTCTTGATTACTTTGAAAGTTTGCTCTCCATTTGAAGATTTCACTTTTACAATATAAACTCCTGAAGCTAAACCTTGAACATCTACAGCAGTAGAACCTTTAGATACTTTAACTAGTTTTCCATCCGCAGAATAGAAAGAAACCTCTTCTACTTTTTTATCAGCAGAAACGATATTTAAAACATCATTCATCGGATTTGGATATACGGAAACTTTATTTTTAGAAGTTTCACTTACAGCGAAAGTTCCTGCTGCTACAACGTTGATTGTATAATCCTCAGCTTGTCCATAACCAGTAGTTCCTGAAGTTGAAGTAAGTGAAGTACCAGAAGAATAACATGGGCTTAAGAAATAAGTAGTAGAAGTTTGAGTAGCATAATTCTTTTTAATTCTCATTCTAGTATTTCCTAATGTAGCGCCAGCTGGAACTGCGATATTTCCTACAACTGTTTTACCATCTACACCAGTAGAATTGTTGATTTGAAGAAGAGTAGCTGCACTACCAAAATATGCCTCTCCAGCATCTACAAAATCTCCATCCTGATTCCAGTCTACAAATACTGTAAATCTGTTATAAAAATTACCTCCAGTGTAAGCTTGTAAAGTAATTGGATATGTTTTACCTTGTTCTACTGTAGCCACTTTATTTATAAATGATTCGTGAGAAGAACTAGTGGTAGCAGCCGAAGAAGTATTGGTCATATCAGCGATTGCAACACCTGTAATAGGCTCTACACCACTTGAATAAGTAAGACTTCCACTACAATATGGCGCGAACGGATTGCTTTGTGTAGTAAGTGAATAAACAGAACATCCTGTTGCGGATCCATCTGCATTTTTCGGAACTACTTGCCAGTAATATGTAGTATTAGCTGTAGTGTTCGTAACATTAGCTGTTGTACCAGTAACTGTTCCTAATAATGATAAACTTGAAGAATTTGTTCCCCAGTACACATCATATCCTGTTGGAGTTCCACCTGTTGTAGGAGCAGACCAAGATAATGGTGTAGTTCCATACACAACACCTGTTGCTCCATCCGCAGGAGTAGTACTAGAAACACAACCTGGTGGATTAGGCGTTTTTGTCGTAAATGAATAAACAGAACATCCAGTTGCGGAACCTACTGTATTTTTTGGAAGCACTTTCCAGTAATATGTAGTGTTGGGAGATAGATTGCTTGCAGAAGTGTAACTTGTACCTGTAACATTTCCTACTAAAGTTGTAGGATCAGTGTTAGTATCCATATACACATCATAAGATTCTGCTCCAGAAGACGCATTCCAAGTTAAGCTAGTAGCAGTTGTTGCAACATTGGTTGCTCCATTTGCAGGTGAAGTAAGAGTACTACAACCAGGTGCTGTAGTTGGAGCAATACTCGTCGTAATTTTGAAATCATCAACTGCAAAGCCAAATTGATCTTGTGAAGTACATTGAATACCAATATATACTTGTTGCCCTGCATAGGCACTTAAGTCATACGTATATTCGTGCCAAGTAATATCTGCAGGAGTTGTTACTACACCAGCAGGCGGAAGCGCTGTAAAATCAGCAACAGCCGTTCCTGTTGTAGAGATAAACACCTGAAATTTTTCTGCACCATAACTAGTATCACAAGATTTTGCCCAAAAGCTTAACGATCCTCCATCAGCAGCCAATTGTACTTGAGGAGAAATCAACCAGTCATTATTCCAAGGAGTAGCGTTTGAAGCAAAACATACCATGTTTTTACTTCCTGTTCTTGCAGCCCAGTTAGAGGTTGCAGACGGAGTTAATGCCGGAGTTGTCGCTGTAGAATTAAAAACCTGAAAAGATTTTGCAACACCACTATTTGCAAAAGTAACTCCCGAAAATCCATAAGTTGGTTTTAAGTCTACATCGGTAAGCGTCCAGCTACCAACGCCAGTAATTGCAAAATCAGTATAGCTTTCAAAACTGTCTTGAAAAACCACATACTGCGCATTTACACCAACACCTAATGCTAATAGGCTTGATAGTAAAAATTTCTTCATATAAATTGATTTTAAAAAATTATCATCCCAAAGATATATTTTTTTATCAAAAAAAAAGAATTTTTTTTGATAAAAAAAACCCTTTACTATATATCTACATAATTATTTATAGCAATAGTATCATTAATTGCTTAATTCCATAAATTGACTTTTTCCTTAAAATCCTCAATAGTATTTTGAATGTCTTTGAAATATTTTCCTCCGGCAGCATTGATATGGCCTCCTCCATTAAAGTATTTTCTGGAAAATTGGTTTACGTCTAAATCATCCTTGCTACGGAAAGAAATTTTGATAAAATCCTCATAAAGATCTTCCATAAAAAACGCTGCCATCTTTGTTCCTGCAATACTCAATCCATAATTCACAAAACCTTCTGTATCTCCTTTTTCAAAACCATATTGTTTGAGTTCTTCTCTTGTAAGGTAGAGAATTGCAATTTCTCCATCATTCACTACTTCAATTCGGCTCAAAATCAGAGATAAAAGATGAAGTCTTGACACCGTATTTGTATCCCAAGTATTTGAGGTAATTTTTGCCGGATCAGCACCTTTTTCAATAAGATTGGCAATAATCCTATGTGTAGTTGCACTAGTCGAACGAAAACGAAATCCGCCTGTATCCGTCATAATTCCAGTGTATAAACATTCTGCGATATCTTGATTTATTAAATTTTCTTCCTCCAAAGCCTCAATAAAATGATAAACCATCTGACATGTGGCGGGGATAGAAGTATCAGAATACACAAAATTAAAATGCTCCGGCTGCTGATGATGATCAATAAGAATTTTTACAGCTTTTGATTTTTCTATCCATGGTCCCACCAAATTCCCACTTCTATGAGATGCATTGAAGTCCAAAATAAATAAAACATCAGCATTGTCAATCATTTCCCATGCTTTTTTTCTTTTGTAATCTGCAATGGTAACTTTTTTTGCTTCAGGCATCCATTTCAAGAATCTTGGAAAATCATTAGGAACTATAACTTCGGCTGATAGACCTTTTGCATTTAAAAAATGTTTTAATCCTAAAGAACTTCCAACAGCATCTCCGTCTGGATTATAATGTGTAATAATGGCAATTTTATTTTCCGGCTTGAGAAGGCTTTTAATTTCTAAAAGTTCAGATGATGTAAACATTTTAAAGGATATTTTGAGGTTCAAATATAAGAATTCCTAATGAGCTTGGCAGAATTCTACAAAAGAACATGTTCATAAAAAAATCGTCTCTTGCCTAGCACAAGAAACGATCGTAAAAATTTAATTTTATCAAATTTATTTTTTAATTGCCTTCAGTGTCTTTACACTTCCATCTTCCATAATTAAAGTGATAAAATATAATCCTGCTTTTAAATCCGATACATCCAGTTGCTTATCCACTTTTACATTTTTCACGGTTTTTCCGGAAACATCCGATATGGAAATTGCTTTAACGTTTTCTAGTTCGGAAATATTTAATACATCTTGAAAAGGATTCGGATACAAGAATGCTTTATTTTTATTTATATCTATAGTTGCCAAAGTATTTCCAGAAACCTCTACATCATCAATGCCCACAAACCATTTAAATGTTGTACCGGAATGAAAAGCGATATAAATATTTTTTCCAATATAAGGTGCAAGATCATACTCATACTTTGTCCATGCTCCTGAAGTTGGAGCAAGATCGGCAACAATAGTCTGCGTAAATGCTTCGGAAGTAGCATCAGTTTCAGAAACAAGCACACTGATCGTTTCCTGAAAACTACCACTGTAATTATTAGCATAGAATGATAGCTTATCCGAAATTCCTTCTATTACTTGGAATTGAGGAGTTACTAAATAATCATCATGAGTATAACTGGAAGAAAACTGTATTCCTGCCATAAAATTTCCACTATGCGGTATCATTTCTCAATAATTTGTCCAATATCCCCATTGTTCGTTATAATCTGGGCTTCCGTTATTGATATAAGACCAACCATCAGGTGGTGGAATATCAAAATTTTCGGTAAACGCTTGCGCTTTAGAAACAACACTTAGCATAAACAAGTAAAAAAATAATTTTCTTTTCATAGATAGTTTAGTTTAATTTCAACTCCAAACATAAATTTTTTTTTTAAAAACTTTTATATTTTTTTCAGAAAAATATTATACTTCTTATAAATACCCTATTGATAGTAAAAAGAAACAGAATAATTAAAACACTGATCCAAAAATTCGAAAATTAATTTGCGAATTATAAAAATTTATCTATCTTTGCAACCTGAAAATTTAGAACAATACGAACACTTTATAAACTGAAGTAATGAGTAAAAGAACATTCCAACCATCAGAGAGAAAGAAAAGAAACAAACACGGTTTCAGAGAAAGAATGTCTACGCCAAACGGTAGAAGAGTTCTTGCTGCAAGAAGAGCTAAAGGCAGAAAGAGATTAACTGTAAGTGCTTCACGCGCTAAAAGATAATTTCTGCATTATCATATACAAATTATGCTTGAAAAGTATTTTTTCAGGCATTTTTTGTTTGTTAAAATTTGCTAAAATTTTTCTTCTGAAACAAGTTTTAACTATTTTTGATTTGTCATAAAAATGAGTTTTTCAAAACCCATTAGTTTATTTTCACTATTTATCAATTATATTAAAAATGCCTCATAGACATATAACAGGAGAAAACATCATCAATCTTTCAAATGCAAAGATTGCCCAAAAGAATTTTACCGTTCTTAATAACGTGAATCTCCACATAAAAACAGGAAAATTCTGCTATTTGATCGGGAAAACCGGTTCCGGAAAAAGTTCGCTTTTGAAAACTTTGTACGGACACATTCCATTAGGAGCTGGTGAAGGAAATGTAGCAGGATATGATTTGGCTACTTTAAAGGTTTCCGATATCCCTAATCTCAGAAGAAAACTTGGAATCGTATTTCAGGATTTTCAACTTTTACCGGACAGAACCGTAGAAAAAAATTTAAAATTTGTACTGGAAGCAACCGGTTGGAAAGACAAAATAAAAATTGATGACAGAATAAATGAAGTTCTCGGAAGTGTTGGCATGAAAACAAAAAAACACAAAATGCCACATGAACTTTCCGGAGGCGAACAACAACGTGTCGCTATTGCAAGAGCACTTCTCAATCATCCGGAACTTATCTTAGCAGACGAACCTACAGGAAACTTAGATCCGGAAACTTCCAATGATATTATGACATTGCTGAAACAAGTTGCTCAGGAAAATCACTGTGCTGTTGTAATGGCTACCCATGATTATCACATGATTCATAATTTTCCGGGGGAAGCAATTCGTTGTGAAGACGGAAAAGTAACCGTTTTGGATACGGCCGAACTTTTCGAATAATTATTTTTTGAAAATATGAAACTCTTTAGTGAGTTCAAGATAGGAGTCCGAATATTTTCTCGGACTTTTTTCTATCGTAAAATTTACAATTTCCACAGGGAAGGCTGTTTTAGAAAATTCCAGGATATTTCGTTTTAAAGCTCCTCCTTTAATTCCGAAAATATTAATTTTTCTAAATAATTTAAACTGAAAATTTGACGCTTCTGCAATAAAATCATTCGCTGAATCAGATGGAATAATCACAGAAAATATTCCTTTTTCTAAAATCAATTCAGCCGATTTTTTAATTAATTCTAAAAAATTCAATTCGGTTTTTTGCCGAGCCAAAACATCTTTTGTAGAATCATTTTCCTCAAAATAGGGAGGATTGGAGACGATTAAATCAAATTGGGTTTCACTTTGAAAATCTTTAAAATCCTGCTGAAAAGAAAAAAGTCTGCCTCTGAATTTGGAATTTTCAAAATTTTTTGCAGAGAGTTCGTTTGAAATTGGAGAAATATCCAGAGCATGAATATTTGCATTTGGATTTCTCTGAGCGAGCATCAACGAAATCAAACCAGTCCCTGTTCCAACTTCCAGAATTTTATATGCATTTTCTACCGAAGCAAATGCTCCCAGCAAAACTCCGTCGGTTCCTACCCGAAATACTTCTTTTGATTGTAAAATCCTGAACTGCTGAAAATGAAAAGGCTTCACTTCGTTTAAATATTAGATGGCAAAGAAATGATAAATTTTGTCCCTTTTCCCGCTTCCGATTTTACTGTAACCTCTCCGTTATAATCCTCTATCATTTTCCGAACCATAGTCAAACCTAATCCCATTCCAGAATTTTTGGAAGTAAAATTTGGCTCAAAAACTCTTCCCAGAATTTCTTCCGGAATGCCATGTCCATTATCTTCCACAGTTATTGTTATTCTTTTATTCACCTGTTCTATATCTATATTGATAATCATTTCTTTTCCGGGAACCTCTGCTTGTTTTGCATTAGTAACAAGATTGGTAATAATCCGGTTTAGATAAATTTTATCCATACTTATGGTGATATCGTCTCTATTGGTATGAAGAAATATCTTGTCTCCACTAAAAATTTCAATAATATTGGAAATTTCCTGAGGAAGATTAAAAACTTCATTATATTTTTCCGGCAACTGGGCAAACTGTGAAAATGCACTGGCAACGGCCGCAATCAGATCAATCTGATCCACCATTGTAGAACTCATTTTTTTTACTTTTTCAAAAATAAGAGGATCATTTGGATCAAACTTTCGTTCAAAATTTTGAATAGTGAGTTTCATCGGAGTGAGCGGATTTTTCACTTCATGGGCAACTTGTTTTGCCATTTCTCTCCAAGCGTGTTCTCTTTCTGTGTGGCTCAATCTTTCTTTCTGATCCTGAATCTGAAGAATCATTCTATTGTATGCTTTTACCAACATACCCAATTCATCATTTTTATAATATCTAATCGGGCGGAGATCTTTCTGGAAAAAATTAATTCTATTAATTCTTTCTGAAAATCTCGTCAAAGTATTAGTAAGATTTTTTGAAATAATCCAACTGAGCCAAATACTGAAAATAATGATAAAAATATCAATAAGAATAATATACTTCACATACTTGTTGAATACATCCAAATACGCAGAATCATTATGATAATAAGGAAAATAAACAATTGCGATGGGTTCCAACATATTATTCTTCAAAATCATATACGAAGAAGTGATGGTACTTTGGGTTTTTTCGTCGTAGCTTTTTTTATCTATCCTTTTATCCGAAGCCAAAAGCTGATTTACAATTTCTAAAGAAACTTTTTTCTGCGAAACCAAATTAAAATCTTTATTGGAAAGAATATAATTTCCCCTCAAATCGTAAAGAATAATATCTTGTTTATTGATATCGGAAATTTCAAAAATTTCGTTTCCGAGAATTTCCGGAAGATCACTAGTTTGTACCTGAGTGTGGCTTACCGCATAGTCCAATGCAGACATCATTGCATCCGATTTTTTCTGCATTTGTGTGCGGCTTTGTTCAGAAGCATTATTCCTCAGAATAAAAAAAGACAATACTGCCGATCCCAAAATACTTAGGATACAGATAAGCATGAATCCCCAAAAAATTTTATTCCGAAGACTATAGCTTCGATATCCGGAATTATTAGACATTTTGTTTTTTCATTAGCTTAGAAATATATTTTCCAATAATATCAAATTCAAGATTTACTAAATCTCCTGTTTTCAAATGTTTCATATTGGTAAATTCCCAAGTATACGGAATAATGGCTACAGAAAAACAAAAATCTTCACTTTTTGCAACTGTCAGGCTGATACCGTTCACCGTAATAGAACCTTGCGGAACTGTTACGAAGTTTCCTCCTTCATTATATTTAAATGTAATGAAATAGCTTCCATCTTTATTTTCAATAGAAACCACTTTTGCTGTTTTATCTACATGTCCCTGAACAATATGACCGTCCAATCTTCCATCCATTTTCATGCAACGTTCCAAATTGACTTCAGTTCCTTCTGTCCAGTTCCCAAGATTGGTTTTCTCTAAAGTTTCATCAATAGCAGTTACAACATATTTATTTTCTAAAATTTCCACCACCGTAAGACAACAACCATTATGAGCAAGGCTTTGGTCAATTTTCAATTCATGAGTAAAAGGACAGCTTAACGTAAAATGAATATTGCTTCCCGATCTTTCAATTTTCTCTACCTTTCCTGTTGCTTCAATAATTCCTGTGAACATATTATTATTTTGCTAAATTTGTACTTTCTATTAATTTCCAAAGATAGTCAAAATGAGCTCAAAACATCATAAAATAAGAGTAGGAATTTCAATCGGTGATTTCAACGGAATCGGTCCTGAAATTATAATGAAATCCCTGAAAGATAAAAACATTACCGACTTTTTCACTCCCATTATTTTTGGCTCAGGAAAGTTATTCACTTATCAGAAAAATATTTTTAAACTCAATCTGAATTTCAATTATATTACTGATGCTTCGCAAGCTCAGGGTGGTAAGCTGAATATGGTGAATCTTTGGAAAGACAATGTAGCTGTAGAACTCGGAAAACCTACAGAAGAATCCACAAAATTAGCCATTGAATCTTTGGAAGCAGCGACCAATGCTTTAATGAAAGGCGAAATTGATGTTTTAGTAACAGCTCCCATCAACAAAGATGAAATGCTGAAATATGGCTTCAAACACGCCGGACATACAGGATTTTTGGAAGAAAAAGCAAAGAAAAAAGGCTTGATGTTTTTAGTTACAGATGAATTGAAGGTAGCGGTTTCCACGCATCATATTCCTGTCTCCCAAATCGCTGAAAATATTTCTAAAGAAAAAATCAGAAAACAAATCAAACAACTTAATCAGACTTTGATTGAAGATTTCTGCATTCAAAAACCAAAAATTGCGGTTCTTGGACTTAATCCTCATGCCGGAGACGGAGGAGCAATTGGCAACGAAGAAATTGAAATTATCGAACCTGTCATTCAAGAACTTTTCGAGGGTGGAATTTTAGCTTTCGGGCCGTTTCCTGCGGATAGTTTTTTTCAGCCAAATAAATACAAAAATTTTGATGCAGTTTTAGCAATGTATCACGATCAGGGATTGGCTCCGTTCAAAACATTAGCTTATGAAGAAGGTGTGAATTATACAGCCGGTTTGCCTTTCATCCGTACTTCTCCAGATCACGGAGTGGCTTATGATATTGCAGGACAAAATATTGCCGATGAGCAAAGTTTTACAGAAGCTATTTTCATGGCAATTAAGATTTATAAAAACCGTTCCGAATTTCAGGAACTGATGAGCAATCGTCTAAAACCAAGAAAAGCAATTGCTGATAATGGAATAGACGAAGATCTACCTGATGAAGAATAAAATTTGAGAAAATTTGTTCGAGTAAAATTTGGCAATAAAAAGTCTTTCTAAAAAATTTTGTTATATTAATAAATTGTATTATTTTTGCACACTCAATTTATGGACAAGCTAAGAAACTATGATGTAAGCTTTTCCGGACTGAAAAACGGAAAACATGAATTCTGTTTTGAAATTGACAAAGCGTTCTTTCAGTTATTTGATATCGAGCAGGAATTTACCAATCCTAAAATTGTAGTGGATGTTTTATTGGACAAACATTCTACTTTTTTAGAGTTTGTTATTAAAACAAAAGGTGAAGTAGAGCTAATTTGTGATATTACCAATCAACCTTTTAATCATCCTATTGAGAATGAGATAAAAGTTTTGGTAAAATTCGGAGAAGAATATGATGACAGTAATGAAGATGTAATCACTATTCCAACGAATGATCACGCTTTCAATATAGCTCAGCTAATTTATGAAAATGTAGCTCTTTCTATTCCAATGAAAAAAATTTCGCCAGATGTTACAGATGAAGATTTGGAAATTTTGGAAAAATTCAGCCCAAAAATAGAGGAAGAAGATATCGAAGAAGAACACAAAAGCGATCCGAGATGGGATGCTTTAAAAAAATTAAAAGATAAAAATTAAAATAGTTTAAATATGATGAGATGAGGAATCTCATCACTCATCAAATTAAAAAATTATTACGCAATGGCACATCCAAAGAGAAGACAATCGTCTACAAGAAGAGATAAGAGAAGAACGCACTACAAAGCGGTAGCTCCTCAATTGGCAAAAGATGCTACAACTGGAGAACTTCACCTTTACCACAGAGCGCACTGGCATGAAGGAAAATTATACTACAGAGGAAAAGTAGTATTGGAAAAAGCAGTGGAAGAAACTACTGAAGAAAACTAAAACAGGTTTTCCCCAAAAAACCTCAATTTTATACAAAAACCACTCAGATTTTTTAAAATTTGAGTGGTTTTTGGTGTTTTTATACCTTTTTTTGATATCTTTGGCATAACAATAAAAAACAACTTTATGGATATTAAAGACATACAAAATCTCATCAAATTTGTGTCGAAAGCAGAGGTTTCTGAAGTGAAATACAAAACAAAAGATTTTGAAATCACTATTAAAACTCCTCTTGCGGGAAGCGAGGTAAGTTACGTTCAGCAACCTACAGTTTATCACGCTGCTCCACAATCTGCTCCTGCTTCTGCTCCTATTGCAGCTCCTGTTGCTCCATCTCCAGCAGAAAAAACAGATTCTTCGGCGGATGAAAGTAAATATGTAACCATCAAATCTCCAATGATCGGAACTTTTTATAGAAAACCATCTCCTGATAAAGACGTTTTTGTAAATGTAGGTGATGAGGTTTCTCCTGGTAAAGTGGTTTGTGTAATTGAAGCAATGAAATTATTCAACCAGATAGAATCTGAAATCAGCGGTAAAATTGTTAAAATTTTGGCAGATGATTCTACTCCAGTGGAATATGATCAACCTTTATTCTTAGTAGATCCATCATAAACTTAGTTAGAAGTTAGAAGTTAGAAGTTAGAAGTTAGATTTGCTAACTTTTAAGTTTCCTCACTCATTATCTAATTACCTAATTGACTAATTTACCTAATTAAAGTTATGTTTAAAAAAATATTAATTGCCAATCGTGGCGAAATTGCAATGCGTATTCTTCGCACTTGTAAAGAAATGGGAATCAAAACCGTAGCTGTTTATTCCACTGCTGACAAAGATAGTCTTCATGTCCGATTTGCGGATGAAGCAGTTTGTATAGGTCCCGCAGTAAGTAAAGATTCTTATCTTAAAATTCCTAATATTATAGCAGCAGCAGAAATCACAAATGCTGATGCTATACATCCCGGATATGGTTTCCTTTCAGAAAATGCTAATTTTTCAAGAATTTGTGCAAAAAGCGGCATCAAATTTATTGGAGCTACTCCGGAACAAATTGAAAAAATGGGGGACAAAGCTACTGCAAAAGCTACCATGAAAGAAGCAGGAATACCATGTGTTCCAGGTTCTGATGGATTAATCGAATCTTATGAAGATGCTGCAAGAATTGCAGAAGAAACTGGCTATCCCGTAATGATAAAAGCTACTGCCGGTGGTGGTGGAAAAGGAATGAGAGCAGTTTGGAAAGCCGAAGATCTAAAAGAACATTGGGATTCTGCCATTCAGGAAGCTGTAGCAGCATTCGGAAACGGAGGAATGTACATGGAAAAACTGATTGAAGAGCCACGTCATATCGAAATTCAGGTTGCAGGTGATCAATATGGAAAAGCATGCCATCTTTCCGAAAGAGATTGTTCTGTACAAAGAAGAAATCAAAAATTAACAGAAGAAACTCCTTCTCCTTTTATGACGGACGAACTTCGTGAAAAGATGGGAGAAGCAGCCGTAAAAGCAGCAGAATTCATTGGTTATGAAGGTGTTGGGACAATAGAATTTTTAGTTGATAAACATAGAAATTTTTATTTCATGGAAATGAATACCAGAATTCAGGTAGAACATCCGATTACAGAACAGGTGGTAGATTACGATCTTATTCGTGAACAAATTCTATTAGCTGCGGGAACACCAATTTCGGGAAAAAATTATTATCCAAAATTGCATTCGATCGAATGTAGGATAAATGCAGAAGATCCTTACAATGAGTTTCGTCCTTCTCCAGGAAAAATCACCGGACTTAATATTCCTGGTGGTCATGGAGTAAGAGTAGACACTCACGTTTATTCCGGATATTCAATTCCACCTAATTACGATTCTATGATTGCCAAACTCATTACTACAGCTCAAACCCGTGAAGAAGCTATTGCAAAAATGAAGCGTGCTTTGGAAGAATTTTATATCGAAGGAATTAAAACTACCATTCCTTTCCATAGACAATTGATGGAAGACGAAGCCTATCTTTCCGGAAATTACACTACAAAATTTATGGAAAGTTTTGTAATGGATAAAAAGTATGATAATCATTAAAACTATTCTAAAATATAGTTCTGAAAACTGTCTTTACATAAGGCAGTTTTTTATTTTGTATCTTCTCATATTAAATTATTAAATTTGTAAAAATTCAGAATACTATGTCAACAGTAGAAATAACTAGAAATTCACACTATTTCATTGAACTTGAAGATAAATACGGTGCTCACAACTACCACCCTCTTCCCGTTGTTTTAGATCGTGGTGAAGGAGTTTTTGTTTGGGATGTGGAAGGCAAAAAATACTATGATTTTCTTTCCGCCTATTCTGCTGTTAATCAAGGGCATTCTCATCCAAAAATTGTGAAAGCGTTAGTCGAGCAAGCTCAGAAATTAGCCTTAACATCAAGAGCTTTTCACAATTCAAAATTGGGAGAATATGAAAAAAAGATAACTTCTCTTTTTGGTTTTGACAAAGTTTTACCGATGAATTCCGGAGCAGAAGCAGTGGAAACTGCCGTAAAATTAGCCAGAAAATGGAGCTATGAAGTAAAAGGAATTTCTGAAAATCAGGCAAAAATTATCGTTTGTGAAAATAACTTTCACGGAAGAACCACAACTATCGTTTCTTTTTCAAACGATCCCGACGCAAACCAAAATTATGGCCCTTTCACACCAGGATTTATTAAAATTCCTTATAATGATACTGCTGCTTTAGAAGAAGTTTTAAATAGAGAAGCAGGAAATATTGCTGCCTTTTTAGTAGAACCTATTCAAGGTGAAGCGGGAGTTTATGTTCCGAATGACGGATTTTTAAAAACCGCTTCCGAATTGTGTAAAAAGCATAATGTGCTTTTCATTGCTGATGAAGTTCAGACGGGAATTGCCAGAACAGGAAGATTGATCGCTTGTCATCACGAAGATGTTCAGCCGGATATTTTGATTTTAGGAAAAGCTCTTTCCGGCGGAATGTATCCCGTTTCAGCAGTTTTAGCGAATAACAACATCATGGATGTTATCAAACCGGGACAACATGGTTCTACTTTCGGTGGAAATCCATTAGCTTGTGCTGTTGCGACGGCTGCTTTAGATGTTGTGGAAGAAGAAAATTTATCCGAAAGAGCTGAAGAACTTGGGAAAATTTTCAGGGCAGAAATTGAAAAAGTAATTGAAAAAACAAACTTAATTACAAAAGTACGAGGAAAAGGTTTGTTAAATGCTATTTTAATTAATGATGCTCCCGAAAGCAAAACAGCATGGAATCTTTGTCTACAACTGAAAGAAAACGGATTATTGGCAAAACCAACACACGGAAACATCATCAGATTAGCACCTCCATTGGTAATTACCGAAGAACAACTCTTGGACTGTGTAAGAATTATTGAGAAAACGGTTTTGGATTTTAAGAAATAATATGCCTGAACTCGCTGAGAAAGTAAGTGGTTTAATCATAACGTATAACGAAGAAAAAAACATTCGGGAAGTTCTTGAATGTTTTCGTTTTTGCGAAGAAATAATTGTTGTGGACTCTTTCAGTTCTGATAAAACCGTAGAAATTGCATCTAAAAACCCCAAAGTAAAAATCATTCAAAATAAATTTGAAGATTTTACCCAGCAAAGGAATTTAGCTTTAAACATGGCTAAAAATGATTGGGTTTTATTTTTGGATGGTGATGAAAGAACTACGGCGGAATTGGAAAAAGAAATCATTGAAACCATAAAAAAACCTGAAGCAAAAGATGCATATTATTTTTACAGAACATTTTTTCTTGGGAAGAAAAAAATAAATTTTTCCGGAACGCAGAATGATAAAAACTTCAGACTGTTCAGAAAATCAAAAGCTCGCTATGACTCTAATAAAAAAGTGCATGAAACTTTGATTGTAAATGGTGAAATAGGGATCTTAAAAAATAAATTATTACATTATTCTTTTGAAAATTATGAAGAATTTAAAAAGAAAATGCTTCATTATGGAAATTTGAAAGGAGAAGAACTTCATCTGAAAGAAAAAAAATATTCTTTTTTCATACACTGGAGTAAAGTTATTTTCAAATTTTTAAAAACCTATATTTTAAAGTTAGGAATTTTAGATGGTAAAAACGGGTGGAATATTAGTTATTTACAAAGTTTATATGTTTATGAAACTTATCAATCATTAAAAAGAAATAGTAGTAAATGAAAATCTGTTTGATTAGTTTTGACTTTTGGCATTACGACCAGTATATTGTAGAAAAATTACAGAGCAGAGGGATTAATGCCCACCATATTAAAATAGGTGCAGTAACTCATGCCAATTTTAAAGAAAAAGCTACAAATGCTTTTAGTAAAGTATTTCTTGGGAAAAATTTGAAGCACCAAAAGCGTCAGGAATTTGTAAAACAATCAATTAAAAAATTAGGATTTCAGGATCAAATCTTAATTCTAAACGCGGATACTTTGGATATTGAAACCATTGAATTTGCAAAAAAGCATACCAAAAGATTAATAACATATTTGTATGACAACCTGAAAAGGTTTCCTGTGCAAGATAAATTGCATCTCTTTGATAAAGTATATTCTTTTGATGATGAAGACATAAAAAAGCATGGCTTTGAACGACTTACAAATTACAATTACCTAAATTATATCTCCCAAGAAAAGCAAAATCCTAAATTAGATTTATATTATATAACATCTTTTGATAAACATCGAAACAAAATATTATTGTCTTTAGCTAAAATTCTTCAAGAAAAAGGTATAAAATATAGTTTTATAGTTGTCGGAAAAAAAACCTTGACAGAAAAAATAAAGATCTTTGGAAAAAATAATCTAAAAAATATTTCCATTTTAAAAAGAAAACCTATTCCTACAAAATCCATCATAACGACTTATCAAAACACAAAAGTTATATTAGATCTTATGCGAGACGGACAGACAGGACTTAGTTTTAGAGTTTTTGAAGCTATGGCAATGGAAAAAAAGATTATAACCAATAACCCCGAAATCAAAAAATATGATTTTTATAATCCTAATAATATTTTGGTTTTAAACGAAGATTTCAGCAATCTCGATAAGTCTTTTATTGAGTTGCCTTATGAAAAAATTCCTGAAAATATTTATAAATATTATACACTTGACTGTTGGATAGAAAGGGTCTTTAAATTATAAAGAATGGATGTAAAGAAGAAAATTTTATTTATCGCCCCAGATTATTACGGATTTCATGATGTTATTTTTGATGCATTGAAAAAGTACAGTGGCCATGAAGTAACTATGATCATTTCCAACCCTGTTTATAAATATAAAAATATCGGCGAAAAGATCATCAATTTTTTTATGAAAACCTTTCTTAAAAAAAACTTAAAAACTATTAATAATCAGAAAAATTTACTTTCTCTTTTACAATCGGAAAAAGAAATTGATCTTGTTGTTATAAATAGGCCAGATATTCTTACAGACGAACAGCTTAAAACAGTTACCAAAAATGCAAAAAAATCTGCAGCCATCTATTGGGACAGTTTTGCAAAAATACCTCAGAAACACACTTTACATTTTTTTGACAAGGCTTTCAGCTTTGATGAAACAGATTGCGTTAAGTACAACTTGATAAGAAATAATAATTTCTATTTTGTTACAGAAAAAAAAGATCATGAAAAATGGGACATTTTCTTTATCGGAACTTATGACAAAAGATTTCCTGATCTCATAAAAATACTGAATTACCTGAAAGAAAATTTCGCCCATTTAAATATAAAATCTCAAATATATTCTTATCATCCACAAGAAATCCCTGAAAATTTAAAAGAAAATATTATCTTGGTCAACAAAATCGTTCCGTTCAATGAATCTTATGTATATAATCAGAATACAAAAATAATTCTGGATCTTGCACATAAATATCAGAACGGTTTATCTTTCAGACCATTTGAGGCAATGGGCTTAAGAAAAAAACTAATTACAAATAATCCGGATATTGTAAATTATGATTTTTATAACCCAACTAATATTTTGGTTATTGATGAAGATAATATGAACATTCCTGGGGCGTTTTTCGAAACACCTTATGAGGATCTGCCTGAAAATATTTATAAAAAATACAGTATTAAAAGCTGGGTTGAACATATTATAGAAGAATCTTATGAGTAAAAAGTACAAAAAAGTATATATTGTTTGTCCTGATAACAAAAAACCCAGCGGTGGAGTAAAGCAGCTATATCGCTTTGCAGACGTACTGAATGAGAACGGGTATAATGCTGTCATTCTTCATAATAAAAAAAGTTATAAGGTAAAATGGTTCAGCAATACGACTAAAGTAGAATACAGTAATTATTTTTTCAAAATTCTTAATAATACTTTACGGAATAAAAATCCCAATATATTTTCAAAAATAAAGCTGTTTGCTTATAAAAAAACATCAATTCAGATAGAAAAAGATGCTGTAATCATCGTTCCAGAAATTTATACTTTTGCCATTAACAGTATTGAACCAGATATAGACAAGATCATTTTTAACCAGAATTGTTATTATACTTTCCGCGGAAATCCTATCAATACAGATAAAGTTATCAATCCTTACGAAAGTAAAAAAACAATAGCAACAATTGTTGCCTCAGAAGATGCAGAAAATTATATTAATTATACTTTTCCGGATATCAAAACCTACAGAATGAGATTGGGAATTAATGCAGAGATTTTCAATTTTTCTGAAAACAAGAAAAAACAGATTGCTTTCATGCCCCGAAAACTGCGGGATGATCTTGAACAGGTAATTAACATTCTTAAAATAAGAAATAATATTAAAGGCTGGTCTTTTGTGGAGATTGACAATATGGGCGAAAGCGAAGTAGCCCGAGTTCTAAAAGAAAGTGCAGTTTTCCTAAGTTTTAATCACAGAGAAGGTTTTGGTTTACCTCCTGTAGAGGCAATGGCTTGTGGTTGCGTTGTAATAGGATATGAAGGTGGCGCAGGAAAAGAATATTTTAAAAATGAATTTTCTTTTAGTGTTGAAGAAGGAAATATTATTGATTACGTAAAAAAAATTGAGCATGTAATCAATCATTTTTCAGATAAACAGTTATCCGAAATGGGTAAAAACGCTTCTGAATTTGTATTACAAAATTACAGTATAGAAAACGAGAAAAAAGATATCATCTCTATCTGGAAAGACATTATTTCGAATTAAAAAAAGCAACATGATCACAATTAATAATAATACAAAAATCTTTATACTTTGTCCCGCCAATTTGTCAACCGGTGGTCCGGAAGAGTTACATCAGTTAGGTTCACAACTTAATGCAATAGGGAAAAAGGCATTTATGTGTTATGATCAGTATGATGCTGGGAAAAATACGACTCCTGTACACGATAACTATAAAAAATATAATGTTCCTTTCTGTTTTGAAGTAGAAAATACTAAAGACAATATTGTCATTTTTCCAGAAACTTATTCTTATAAATTATGGGATAAAGAATTCTCCGAAACACAAAGAACCATATGGTGGCTCAGTGTTATTTTTTACTTAAAAACGTTAGAAAATGTACAGGAGCGTTTTAAGAAAAAGAAATTTTATTTTTTAAAAAAAATTTTTAAAAACTATCCGATTCCTACAATCAAAAAACTTAAGAATCCTAATATTTCGCATATTGCACATTCATATTTTTCTTTGGATTTTCTTAAAAGGAACGGCATCAAACCTCTTGGACAAATTTCAGGATATATGGATGAGATGTTTCATATTGATACCCACTGGAGATCACAAAAAGAAAGCGTAATTATCTACAATGCCTTAAAAAATGGGGAATTCTTAAAGAAAATCATAGACAAAACTCCTCATCTGAAATGGCAACCTTTACAAAATATGACTTTGCAGGAAATTGCTGATTGGATGAAAAAAGCAAAAGTGTATATTGATTTTGGTTTTCATCCTGGAAGGGAAAAAATGCCAAGAGAAGCTGTTTTGCTTAATTGCTGTTTAATTGCAGGTAAACAAGGCTCCGCAAAATATAAAGAAGATATGCCGATATTAGACGAATATCATTTTGAAGATACAGAAGAAAATATCCCTCACATTATTTCTAAAATAGAAGACTGTTTGCATAATTTTGATGAAAAAATAAAAGACTTTGAAAATTATAAAAAAATGATTTCCAATGATAAAAATTTATTTGAAGAAACTGTAAATTTTGTTTTTAATACCAAAAGCTTATGATGTACGATTATCTAATAGTAGGTTCAGGTTTATTCGGAAGTGTTTTTGCCCACGAAGCTACCAAGAGAGGAAAGAAATGTTTAGTGATTGATAAAAGGGAACACTTGGGTGGAAATATTTATTGTGAAAATATTGAAGGTATTAACGTACACAAATATGGAGCTCATATTTTCCATACTAATGATGAAAGAATCTGGAATTATGTAAATCAGTTTGCAGAGTTCAATCAGTACATTAATTCCCCAGTTGCTATAGCAAAAGGTAAACTTTATAATTTACCTTTTAATATGAATACTTTCTACCAACTTTGGGGGACAAAAACACCAGCCGAAGCATATAAAGAAATTGATAAACAGATCAAGGAATACGGCACTGAAAACCCATCTAATCTTGAAGAACAGGCCATTTCACTTGTGGGTAAAGATATTTATGAAACTCTTATTAAAGAATATACAGAGAAACAATGGGGTAAAAAAGCAACAGAGCTTCCAAGTTTTATAATTAAAAGATTACCTGTGCGTTTTACCTTTGATAATAATTATTTTAACGACCGTTATCAGGGAATTCCAATTGGAGGATACAATATAATAATCGAAAAGCTACTTGAAGGCATTGAATGTCGTACAAATATTGACTATTTTAAAGATAGAGAAAATTTAAATAAACTTGCAAAAAGAACTGTTTTCACTGGCAGAATTGATGAATTCTTCGATTATGAATATGGCATGCTTGAATATCGCTCATTAAGATTTGAAACCCAAGTTTTGGATATAGAAAACTATCAGGGAAATGCCGTTGTAAACTATAATGACAAAGAATATCCTTTTACCAGAATTATTGAACATAAGCATTTTGAATTCGGAAAACAGAAAAAAACAGCGGTTACTAAAGAGTTTCCTCAAACGTGGACTAAAGATAATGAAGCGTTTTATCCAATAAACGATCAGGAAAACCAGAACAAATATAATCAATATAAAAGAAAGGCTGAACAGGCAAATCACGTAATATTTGGTGGTCGGCTTGCTGAATACAGATATTATGATATGCACCAAATTATTGCGTCTTCTTTAAAAGCTATAAAAACCGAATTTAATGAATCCTAATATAAAAATTATAGTTGCAACCCATAAAGCTCCTGCAATTTTGGAAAACGGTATTTTTTATCCTATCCAAGTAGGTGCTTCTATTACTCATTATACTATAAAAGATTATTACTATAAGGATAATATTGGAGATCATATTTCAGAAAAAAATAGTTCTTTCAATGAGCTGAGTGCATTGTATTGGGCATGGAAAAATCTGGATTTTGCTATTATCGGTCTTGCCCATTACAGAAGATATCTGGATCTAAACTATAAAAAACCTTTTTTCAAAAAAGATAAAGAGCATGTTGTAAGAAACGTTCAAGAAAATGATATAAGATTACTCGACCTGAAAAATGATAGTAAGGTTCAGAAAAAAATTATAGAATTGGTAAAAAAATATGATGTTATTATCCCACAAAAAGCATTCTGTACTTTTGACAATGGCGATTTTGAGTCAATTACCGACCAATACAAACGCTTTCACATAAAATCTGACTGGATCACCTGTATGCAGGTTATCCTCGAAAAATATCCTGAATATAAAGATAGTATAGAATTGTACTTCGACAATGGAAATGTTCTTTATCTGTGCAATATGTTTATTGCCAAAAAGGAATGGTCTGATAAATATTGCATCTGGCTTTTTGATATTCTTTTTGAAGTAGAAAGAAGAATCGAAATAAGCACTGATCCTTTTCAGAAGAGAGTAATTGGTTTTTTGGCAGAAAGACTTTTTACACTTTATATACTACACAATAAACCCAATCTTAAAGAATTACCAATTTTATTGGTTCAGGATTAATAAAAACATTAAAAACCATTTTCATTATCCTTAAAATAGGTTAGCTTTTATAAAAATATTTGTGATTATGAAAAAGTAATTCTTGGATAATCATTATTTAGGTTTGTGATGGGTTTTTACTTTTAAAAAATTATTACTAATTTATACTTTCTAATTCTTTTCTCGCAGAATCTCAATCAAAAGGTTCTTAGTCTCCAAAAGTTCTTTTAGTAGTCGTTTGTTTTCAATATGCAGGTTTTCAATATTTCTGGTTTCATTGTTAGGAATAGTATTATTGTCTAACGCTTTTGTTTGTAATAAAAGGGAAACATTAATTTCCAAAATTTTTGAGATTTCATTTAATCTATCAATTGTCAGTTTAGTTTTGTTATTTTCTATTTTCGCATATGCACTTTGTGTAATATTCATTCTAATTGCCATATATTCTTGACTAAAGCCTTTTATATCTCTATATTTTCTAATGTTATTTCTTCATAATACTATTAAAATTAGTCTTAAAAAGACTATACTATTCTTGATTTTTTTGTTAAAAACGATAAAGATATTTTATTATTGTATAATTAATTTTAAAATAAAAAATACAATGAAAAACTTACTTAAATTTTCTGCTTTAGTAGTATTAGCTTCAATCACTTATTCTTGCTCAAGAGAAGATGATTCGATGACTGAAACATCCACAGCTAAAAATGCTGGAAATATTAAAAACACTAATGACACAAACAACCCTCAATCAATATCTTTTACAAGCACAACTAGATTGGCAGAAAGTATTCACATAAGTGAACTTGGTATGAATAAAGTACTAGATTTTAATATAAACGCTTCTGCCCCAATTAAATTAGTTATGCAGAACGATTCAAATTTAGTTTTATATTACGGAACTTATGCTCTCTGGACAAGTAATACTGCAAGACCTTTAGGTTATAATCCAGTATTTATAATTCAAAACGATAGAAACGCTGTTATATATGGTGCACCTTATTATAATCCATTTTGGGCTTCTGGTAATGTAGGAGGTTATGTTAGTAATCCTCATTTCAAATTAGTATATGAGAAGAAAAATAACTTTTTTTCAGGAACTAGTTACTATATAAGAGGAATAGTTGGTGGTGATAATCAAGAATTATATGATCTTTTTAATGTACGATTATAGTAAGATTATAAACTTAAAATTATTAAAAAAGTTGCCCTACAAATTGTAGGACAGCTTCTTTTTTATTTTAGAAATTCTCTCAAATCTTTATCAATCCCTCTCATAATCATCCTCAAGTCTGATGATATCATCTTCACCAAAATAAGTTCCAGTCTGAACTTCGATAAAAACTACAGGCTTTTCGGAAAGATTCATAATTCTGTGTTTTGCACCAAGAGGAATGAAAATACTCTGTCCATAAGACAACGGAATTTCTTCTCCATCTAAAATAATTGTAGCGTCGCCTTCAACAATAGTCCATTGCTCCTGCCTTTTATGATGATACTGATAGGAAAGTTTGTGTCCCGGATTTACCACAATTCTTTTAAGTTTATAATTAGGTTCATCGGCTAATACATAATATTTCCCCCAAGGTCTTTCTCCTATTTCTAACATAGAACTTGATTTTTTAGCGAATGTACTCAAAATACTTTTTTAAAACCAAAAGTGATGTTAAATTTTCAACATTTTTATCATTAAATTGTGATCTGTGCTTTTTGGCATTTTCAATAATTTCCATAGCTTCATTTGGATGATTGATATAATATTCTAACTTTTCTGTAAGATTTTCATAATTTTCATCAATACAAATAAAGTGTTCATTTGGTTTTAAAATTCCTTCCATATACCAGGTTTCCATTTTCAGAGGAGGAGAAACAGCAATAGAATTGGAAGACATAATCCACTTTAGATTGGTGGCAACATCATTACCTTCAAGACTCAAAACAAATTTATTTTTTAAATGTTCAAAAATTGAAATTTTAGGTTTTATCCATTCGGTATTTCCATTTGTATTTACCTGTCCCAGATCGCACATTGGACTGTTGAAATATTTTTCATAAAATCTTTTTCTATGTTCCTGATAAACCGCAGCTCTTCCAATCATGATATTCTTCTTTTGGGAATAATTCAAATTATCATCTACATAAATAAAATGCCTTGCTTTATCAAGATTCAGTAAAATATTATTTTCGTTATTTCCATAAATAGGGCGACTTTTGGCAATCATTGGAAATTCTAAAATAGTATTGACATCGCCAAATGTATAATCAATCAATTTATCCTTTGGAAAATATCTCGCATATTCGTAAGTATCAAAATAATACGCTTTTGGTGTTTTCGGCTTTAGCAGATCTTTTATAGTTGTTCCGTTGTGTTGTACTGTAATAGCTGTATTTATCTTATTGTAATAGTCTACTCGTATTTCAACATTTTTCAGTTGCTCTTTGGTAAGAATTTTATATAAAGCATCAATTTCCTTTTCAAATGATTTCACAGGTAATATACCTCTCATAAAACCATGAATGTAAAAAGCTAATTTATTTTGTTTTTTGACTTTTGTCATACTTGTAAAAATTATTCAAAAATACACTAATCTGTTCATTTTTATTAAATTTGCACGAAATTTTGAAAAAATGAGCAAGGTAAGAGTGCGATTTGCACCAAGTCCAACCGGACCTTTACATTTAGGAGGAGTAAGAACCGCTTTATATGATTATCTTTTTGCAAAACATAATGGCGGAGATTTTGTGTTGAGAATTGAAGATACCGATACTGCAAGATATGTGGAAGGTGCGGAAGAATACATAATGGAAGCGTTGGAATGGTGTGGAATAATTCCGGACGAAAGCCCAAAACATGGAGGAAAATATGCTCCTTATCGCCAAAGCGAAAGACGTGATATTTACGATAAATATACCTCCGAAATTTTAAAAACCGATTATGCATACATCGCATTTGATACACCGGAAGAATTGGATGCAATTCGTGCTGAATATGAAACTAAAGGTGAAGTTTTCGCATATAATTATGATACCCGAAATCGTTTAAGAAATAGTATTTCACTTTCAGAAGAGGAAGTTCAGGAGCTTATTGATGCAAAAACACCTTATGTTGTGCGTTTCAAAATGCCAACCGACAGAATATTAAATCTTGAAGACATCATTCGTGGAAAATTTTCTGTGAATACCAATACTCTTGATGATAAAGTTTTGGTAAAAAATGACGGAATGCCAACCTATCATTTTGCCAATATCATTGATGATCACGAAATGGAAATTTCCCATGTTATTCGTGGCGAAGAATGGCTTCCTTCCATGGGTTTACATATTTTATTGTATGAAGCAATGGGTTGGAAAGCTCCGGAATTCGCTCATCTTTCTTTGATTCTGAAACCGGAAGGAAAAGGAAAATTAAGCAAAAGGGACGGAGATAAATTCGGATTTCCTGTATTTCCTCTCAATTTTACAGATCCTGCAACCGGAACAATTTCAAAAGGTTATCGTGAAGAAGGATATTTGCCGGATGCTTTTGTTAATTTTCTGGCTTTATTAGGATGGAGTCCTTCTGATGACAAAGAAATACTTTCTCTGGATGAAATGATTCAGGAATTTGATCTTCACAAAGTGCATAAAGCAGGAGCACGATTCAGTAAAGAAAAAGCAGAATGGTTTAATCATCAATACATTCAGCTAAAATCGAATGAAGAAGTTTTAGATTTACTTAAAAACACAGATGAAGTAAAAAATTCAGGAATTTCTGATGAAAAACTTTTGAAAATTGTTTCATTGATGAAAGAACGAGCTACTTTTGTAAAAGACATTTATGAAAATGGAAAATTCTTTTTCAAAAGACCGGAAACCTTTGATGAAAAAGCCACCAAAAAAGCATGGAATGAAGGTACTTCAGAAATTATAAAAGAGCTTTCATCTGCATTATCTACTCAAAATTTTGAAGCAGAATCTTTAAAACAATTCATCCATGATTTTGCAGAAAGTAAAGGTTTGGGAATGGGAAAAGTGATGATGCCACTCCGTCTTTCATTAGTGGGAGAACTGAAAGGGCCTGATGTTCCGGATATTTTGGAAATCCTTGGAAAAGAAGAAAGTATAAATCGCATGGAATTCGCAATTAGTAAATTGTAATAGAATCCCAATAATTTTTATAAATTTGAAAGATTAATTTATCCAGAATGGAATATTTAAGTTTTGAACTTCCTATAAAAGAGTTGATGGATCAGTATCAAACCTGCTCCCTCGTTGGTGAAGAAAGCGGTGTTGATGTAAAACTTGCTTGCAGCCAGATTGAAGACAAAATTCTCGAAAAAAAGAAAGAAATTTACGGAAACCTCACACCTTGGGAAAGAGTACAGCTTTCCAGACATCCGGATCGCCCTTACACATTAGATTTTATTGAAGGAATCGTGGATAAAGACAGCTTTCTGGAACTTCACGGAGACCGGAATTTTGCTGACGATCCTGCAATGGTTGGTGGTTTAGCTACAATTGACGGAAATCGTGTCATGCTGATCGGAACCCAAAAAGGAAGAACTACAAAGGAAAGACAACGCAGAAGATTCGGAATGAGCAATCCTGAAGGTTATAGAAAGGCCTTGAGATTAATGAAATTAGCTGAAAAATTTCATATTCCGGTAATTACCTTAGTGGATACACCCGGAGCTTATCCCGGTTTGGAAGCTGAAGAGAGAGGACAAGGAGAAGCAATTGCCAGAAATATTTATGAAATGACCATTTTGAAAACTCCTATTTTTACCTATATTATTGGAGAAGGAGCAAGTGGTGGCGCTTTAGGAATTGGTGTTGGAAACAAAGTGTATATGTTGGAAAATACTTGGTATTCTGTGATAGCTCCCGAAAGTTGTTCATCCATTTTATGGAGAAACTGGGAACATAAAGAAGATGCTGCCAATGCATTGAAACTTACTCCAAAAGACATGTTGGGCAATAAACTTATTGATGGAGTCATTGAAGAACCTTTAGGTGGTGCACATTATGACCCTGAAACGGCCTATAAAAATTTAAAACAATCCATTCTTCAAAACATTAAAGCTTTTTCTAAATTTACAGGAAAAGAACTGGAAGAACAGAGACAGGAAAAATTCATTGCAATGGGTGAATTTAAAGGATAAAAAAATTCCGGCCTTCAGCCGGAATTTTTAGTAAATTTCTCTTTTATCTTTATTTCCCTTTTTTCATAATAGGAGCATTCAATGTAATAGAAATATCTCCTTTTATATTTTTAGTTGCGCTGTATTTTGCATCACAGATAGAAGAACTCAGAGTATAATTCCCTTTATCTACCAATATAAAATTCTGATTATTGGCAGGAACTGTAAGATTGTAAAACTTCTTTCCGCTGATCTTCACAATAAGATTGCATTTGGATTTATTAACAATCTGAACGTACGCTTCCGTGCTGTTCGGATCATTATTAAACATATGCGTTAGAAGTTCTGCTGTTCTTTTATTTTTTTCACTTACTCCGGAACTTACGTTTGGACTTGTACTCATGTTTGGACTTGTGCTTACGTTTGAATTTGTACTTCCGCTTTTAACTTCCGTTTTTAATTTTTCCTTATCCAAAGATTTAACTACAGGTTTTGCAATTTTCTCCTGTTCTTTCGGAGTTTTCTCACTATTCACCAAAGCCAAAAGTTTTCTTTTAAATTCTGGCGTTCTGGGATGATCTGGGTTATTCTTGATAAAAGTTGCCACCACTCTTGGATCACTACTGCTTTCAGCCTGTTTTTCTGTAATCACCTGAGAATATGACAGAAAAGAGATCAGGAGAAAGAAAAGATAAATAACTTTTTTCATATTGTTTTTCAACTTAAATTTAATGACTGTTTAAATTTTCTAAACGCAAAAATCGACTTTTTAGTTTATATTAAATTTCATATCTTTGCACCGCTCAAAAAGAGTACTAAATTACGAATTTTTTAAATAAAATATATCATTATGTATACACCAGCTGCTGCAGACGTAGCAAAATTGAGAAACACAACAGGTGCAGGAATGATGGACTGCAAAAAAGCTTTAGTAGAAGCTGAAGGAGATTTCGAAAAAGCAATTGAAATCCTTAGAAAAAAAGGACAAAAAGTAGCTGCTAACAGAGCCGACAGAGAATCTTCCGAAGGAGCTGTAATTGCAAGAGTAAATGAAGATAACACTTTAGGTGCTGTTATTTCTCTAAACTGCGAAACTGACTTTGTTGCTAAAAATGAAGCTTTTGTAGAATTAGCATACGAACTTGCTGAACAAGCAATGAACTATGCTTCCAAAGAAGAATTTCTTGCTTCTGATTTCCATGGAGTGACTGTAGCTGATAAACTTATTGAGCAAACAGGAGTAATCGGTGAAAAAATTGAAATCGGTGCTTTTGAAACTATTCAGGGACCTTTCGTTGGAGCTTACATCCACGCTGGAAACAAAATTGCTGCTATTACTTCCCTTTCCGGAAAAGTAGACGGAGCTGATGAAGTGGCAAAATCTGTGTCTATGCAAGTTGCAGCGATGAATCCAATTGCTCTTGATGAAACTAAAGTTTCTCAGGATACAATCAACAAAGAATTGGAAATCGAAAGAGAACTTTTAGTAAAAGAAGGAAAACCTGAAAATATCATTGAAAATATCCTTAAAGGAAAAATGCAAAGATTCTACAAGGATAATACTTTGGTTCACCAAGCTTTCATTAAAGATGGAAACGTATCTGTTGCTGATTATGTGAAATCTGTAAATGCAGATCTTAAAGTATTAGGATATGTAAGAGTTTCTCTTTCATAATTTAGAAAAACATTATATTGAATAGAAATCCTGCTGAAATTTAGCAGGATTTTTTGTTTCGAGTAAATATAGTATTTTTGTCATCCGTTTTACCTTTATGGGAAGTAGCTGTTTTTCAAAATATTATCTGGTTATTCTATTTATTTTAGGGTTTTCCTTTAGTAATGCTCAATATATTAGCGTTGATACTAATTATACTCCTGAACAACTTGTAAAAGATATTTTTTTTGGCACACAAAATACTTGTATTTCTGTAGATAACATCAGTATTAATGGAAAAGATTTCGGAGGTGGAGATAAAAGCTGGGGATATTTTAATAAAAATGGAAGTTCCTTCGAAATGGATGAAGGAATAATTCTTTCCACAGGAATTGCACCAAACGCAATAGGTTCCAACACTGGAATTCAGAGTGCTACCAATGGAAGCTGGAGTGGAGATTCGGATTTGGAAAATGCAGTTCAGATAAGTAATACTACTAATGCTACAATTTTAGAATTTGATTTTATCTCTTTAATAAGCAGCCGAGTTAGTTTTGATTATATGTTTCTATCCGAACAATATTTACGAAATGGCGATCCCGGTACTTGTGGATATACGGATGGTTTCGCATTTCTCATTAGAAAAGACGGAACTCAGCAATATACTAATCTTGCCGTTATTCCTAATAGCCAAACTCCCATCACTTCTAATAATGTAAGAGGAAGTGGAGGAAAATGCCCTCCAAATAATGAAGAATATTTTGGACATTACAATCCTGATTTGGGACCCACTAGTTTCAATGGACAAACAAAGATTCTAACTGCCGCCACTGATGTTATTCCCGGAGATAAATATCACATCAAATTAGTAATTGCGGATCAGGGAAATGGATTATATGATTCAGGAGTTTTTCTGAAAGCGGGAAGTTTTCTGGGAAACAAAGATTTAGGACAAGACCGATTAATCTCAAACGGAACTGCACTTTGCGAAAATTCTACTTTACTTTTGAATGCGACAACTGCTGGTTCGACATATCAATGGTACAAAGATGGAATACCAATTGCAGGAGCAACTTCGGCAACTTATAATGTAATCGAAGCCGGATTTTATGAAGTGATCATTAATTCTTCCGGATGTAAATTAAAGGGCTCTATTAAAATAGAGTATACGGAAAAACCAATAGTTATTGAGAAAACTTTTACCAATTGTGATGAAAATCTTGATGGACAAATTTCGGTAAATCTTCAAAATTTTAACAATCAAATCATTACCAATTACAATCAAAACTTCAATGTAAAATATTATTTAAATTTAGCAGATACTACTCCACTTCCTGATAATTGGAGCTATTCTGGTAATACAACCATCTATGTTCGTGCAGAAAGTGGAAACTGTCCACCAATAACAAAACCTGTTCATCTCAATATCGGAAATCAAATTATCTTGAATCATCCTGCTGATGTAGAAATTTGCGACAACGATTTGGACGGAAAAGCATCTGTTACTCTTTCTGATTATCATACTTTATTCACTTCCGATTCTTCCGTTGCAGTTAGTTATTATTCTTCAGAAAATGATGCTAAAAATTCAACCAATCCTATTACAGATTCACAAGTAACTTTCAATACTTCTCCAAAAACCTATTATTATCGATTTGAAAGCTCAACTTTTTGCCCACAAATCGAACATATCAATTTCATTATAAAATCTCCGGAAAAATCGAATACACTTACAGATCAAACTATTTGTCCAAATGCAACCACAAAATTGGAAGCAGAAACTACTTTCAAATATTATAAATGGATGAGTGAAAACGGAGATATAATTGCTGAAGGGCAATTTGTAAACTTTGTAGACAATATTGGAATAGGAAAATATTTTGTGGAACTTACTTCCCAAAATGGCTGTATCTATAAACAGGAAGTAAATGTTTTTGCTTCTGAAACACCTGTTATTTCTAATATTGATGTAAACGGAAATACGGCAACCGTTTTTGTAACAGGTGGAACGCAACCTTATCAATATTCTTTAGATAATATTAATTTCCAAAGCTCGAATATTTTTTATAATGTTTCCAGAGGTCTTCATACAGTTTATGTAAAATCCGGTGATGGATGTTATACTGTAGAGGAAAAATTCCTGATTATCAATCTCATAAACGTCATTACACCAAACGGTGATGGGATCAATGATACTTTAGATTATAGTGATCTTAAAATTAAAAAAAATGTTTCTATTCAGATTTTTGATCAATTAGGACAATTGATTTTCAAATCAGAAGGAGAAAATTATATTTGGAACGGAAAACTTTCCGGAAGACCGGTTTCCACTGGTGCATATTGGTATATTTTAAATTGGGAAGAACCTGATACTAACATCATAACTTCATACAAAGGTTGGATTTTTGTAAAGAACAGAAACTAAGCTACTTTGGTAAATTTTAGCAAATAAAATGTTACATTTGCAAACAATCTGATTTAAAATGAAAAGATTTTTACTATTTGTATTATTTTGTTATTATTTTATTAATATTTATGCTCAGCTTGATAGGGAGCATTGGTTTGCACCGATGGTGGATCGAAATATTCCCGATTTTTCCTCTGCTGCTATTCAAAGAGTATATGCCTCAACCAATGAAACAACTCCTTTTCAAGTTAAAATATATAGTAACAATATTGTAATTGGAACTATAAGCATTAGTAAAAATAATCCAAAATATTTTGACATTCCAAGAAATAATATTATCACAAAAAATACTTCCGATTTATTTAAACCTGTTAATAAAGGTATTTATCTTAAGGGAGACAAACCTTTCTTTGCGAGTTTAAGATTTTCTGTAAAACAACACGCCGAAATTTTAACATCTAAAGGAACGTCAGGTATAGGTAAAGAATTTTATGTTGCTACAGCACCAATTACAACATTTTCATTCAACAGCAATCTAAATTTTATGACAAGTGTATTGGCAACAGAAGACAATACTCAGATTACAATCAATGGTTTTTCTCCAAATCTAATATTTTCAGATGGTATCAGTAGAAGCCAGTTTTCTTTTACTTTAAATAAAGGCCAATCATACATTATTGATGGCTTAGATAGCAACTTCCAAAACTGGACTGGTTTTATTGGAGCAAAAATAACAGCAGATAAACCAATATCAGTAACTAATGGAAATTATAATGGACAATATGCAGGAGATTTTTCAACTTCTTCAGATATTTTAATGGATCAAAGTGTTCCTTTAGATAAATTAGGACAAGAATTTGTCCTTATGAAAGGAAATGGCTCTACTTCTTCCAATATGGAGAAAGCATTGATTATTGCTACTGAAAATAATACTCAAGTTTTTTTAAATAACTCTGTAACTCCTGCTACGACTTTAAATGCAGGACAATATTATTTAACTCCTAATAATGCTTATATAAATCAGGGATCTGATCATTATAATATGTTTATTAAAACCACTAAAAATGTATATGTATATCAGCTATTAGCTGGCACAGCTAGCGGAAGTGTAGAAGCAACGGGTGGTATGAATTATATACCTCCATTAAGCTGCTATTTACCAAAAAAAATTGACGAAATAGGATTAATAAATCAGAATAAGGTCTTTATCAATAATATTAATGATTATAAGGAAAACATACCAACCAAATTAAACATTATCACGGAAAAGGGTGCTACAATTGAAATTAAAAGAAATGGAGTCCCATTGAATCTTGGTTCAAGCAATGGACCTTTCATTGTAAATGGTACAAATAATTGGGTCACATATACTTTAAAGGATAATACTTCTCCAGGAGATACTGTTTATGGCAATATTTCTGTTACTTCTTCAAATGCTGTTACTGCCGGTATTTCAGCAGGAGATGGCGCAGTTGGTTATGGTGGATATTTTGCAGGATTTTCCTACATTCCCGCTATTCTGAAACAAGAAGGAGAATGTCTTCCAGGCGTGAAACTATCTGTTACTGAAGGTTTCAACTCTTATTCATGGGTAACTAAAGATATAAGTGGAAGTTATATTCCTGCTCCAGGAATTAATAATCAAAATGTATATGAACCTACACAAGCTGGAATATATGCAGTAAAAATTCAACAAGGTTCTTGCCCTGAAATACAGACACCAGATTACAAGTTTTTTAATTGTACTACATATACCAATGTAGATTATAACATTTGTACCACGCAAACTATTACTCCTGCTTTTGTATTAAGTACGCAAACATTAAATCCTCCAACTGTAAAAATTGATACTGCTCCTACAAAAGGAACAATAGCAATACAAACCGATGGAAAGATCATCTATACTGCAAATCCAAATGCTACAGGAATTGATAAATTTAAGTATTCCTTCTGTGGAAGTGGAACTATTCCGGATTGTGAAACGGTACAAGCTACTATTAATATCAATCAAATAGAAAAATATGATGTCGTTTTAAACAGTTGTTCTACTAGTGGTATTGCAACTTATAATTTATCTAATGCTGCCGTAACACCTAATACGAGTGTAACAAAAACATATTATAAAGATGCCGCTTTAACTCAGCCAATTCCTGCATCTGATGTTACAAGTTACACTTCTGCAGATGGATTTGTATATGTGAAGTTAGAAAATACTTTTGGTTGTACAGCCGTCGCAAAAATTGAACTAAAATCCATATTAGCACCTGAAGTAAAACCTAATCTTTATACCAAAACACATTGTGATGAAGAAATAGATGGAATTATTGATGGAGTCTATAAAATGGATTTGAATGAAATCACTCCCTTTGTTTTACAAAACGCATCCTCTTATACTGTACGATATTATGATAACCAAATAAATGCTGGAGCAGGAGGTACTAATAACCTCACCGGTATTTTCAATTTTACAGGAAATACTTCTGTCTGGATAAGAGTGGATACATCAAACGGATGTCCATCCGATATAAAAGAGATACCTATAAAAATTGGAAGTAAAGTTTCTTTAATTACTGCATCGGCCACAACAACTGTATGTGATCAGAACACCATTGGTTCGGAAACAATTGATCTTTCAGATTATCTTCCACTTTTCACAAATGTTACTACTGCTACTGTAAAATATTATAACTTATTAGCTGAAGCTCAGAATAACCAAAATGCACTCTCCCAAAATCAAACTATTTCCGGAGATAAAACTTTTTATTACAGAATAAGCATTTCAGGATTTTGTGATGCTATCGGAAAACTTGATGTATTATTAAAGACCGCAACTCCATCTACTACACTTGCTGCAACATATACAATATGTGAAGGAAGTACCATTACTTTAGACGCAGGTGCCGGTTTTAGTAATTATTTATGGAGTAATGGTGCAATTTCTCAAACTATCACTGTAGGAGGTGGAACCTATTGGGTAGACCTCACCAATTCTTTAGGATGTATCTATCGTCAGCAAGTAAAAGTGATTGAATCTCCAAAAGCTCAGTTAAATATTGTAGATTTCAATAAATGTGATACAGATTTCGATGGAAACATCAATATCAAATTTTCAACAGATGTAACGCCTGTTATTCTAACTAATTCCGCAATTTATACAGTACGTTATTATGCCACTCTTCAACAAGCAAATGCAGGTTTAAATAATAATCTTTCGGATAATTGGACATATAATGCGGCTACAACTATTTATGTAAGAGTAGATTCTAATTATTGTCCTTACATCGTAAAAGCTATTGATTTTGGTTTTACCAACTCTTTAGGTTTAATTACAGAAAATGCAACACAAGGTGTTTGTGATAATGATTTGAATGGCAGCCAGTCTGTAAATCTTGCCAATTATGTTCCTTTATTTATAGCCAACACAAGCGCAACAACAAAATACTTTTCCACACTTCAAGATGCAAAAAATAACACCAATGCAATTTCAGCTTCGCAAACTATTACCGCTGACAAAACTTTCTATTATAGAATTAGCCTTAGTGGATATTGCGATAAAATTGGAACTTTAAAATTAGAATTAAATTCTTCAACTCCTTCTACAACATTAGCGCCTAATTATACAGTTTGTGAAAATGAAAAAATTAACCTAGATGCAGGATCTGGATATATTTCATATCTATGGAGTACTGGTGAAGTTTCACAAATCGTGAATAAAGGAAAAGGAACGTATTGGGTAGAACTTACCAATGCTGATGGATGTGTCTATAAACAAACCGTAAAAATTGTTGATTATCCAATTGCTCGTCCTAATATTAATGCCTTCAATGGAATGAAATGTGATGAAGACTTTGATGGTATTATTCATCTTAAATTTTCCACTGAAGTTACTCCGGTTATTTTGTCGAATGCATCACTTTATACCATAAACTATTATGCTGATTCGGCTTTAACACAAGTTTTACCTGATGATTGGTCGTACAATACGGCAAAAACTATTTATGTAGAAATAAAATCTCCATATTGCCCTACTGTTAAAACATCAATAAATGTAGGTTTCGGAAATAAAATTACATTACTCACCAATAGTTTTCACGCTAAAGTATGTGATGATAATTTGGATGGTATAAAATCTGTAAATCTGTCGGATTACAAGCCTGAATTCACTACTAATAATTCGGTTACAGCAGATTATTTTGATTCTCTTACAAATGCTCAACAAAACATAAATCCAATTTCTAATACTATTGATATTAGCGGAACTAAAACATATTATATTCGTTTTTCTCAATCAGGAAAATGTTCAGAAATTGGTGAATTAATTGTAACTGTAAAAATTCCTAAAACCTCTGATATACTGAAAGATCAACAAATATGTCCTGATACCACTACAGTTTTAGATCCAGGTTCAGATTTTGATGCTTATCTATGGAGTACTGGCGAAAATACAGCTACCATTAATGTTGGAGCAGGAGAATATTGGGTAGATCTTACATTTGATGGTTGTACTTACAGACAAGAAGTTTCCGTAACTGAAGTTGATCTTCCGGTAATTACTTCCGTAGAAATAGTAGGAACTACGGCTACCATACATGCAACAGGTGGAAATCCTCCATATCAATATTCACTGGATGGTATTCATTATCAAAATTCTAATGTATTTACCAATGTTCCTTACGGACAAAATACTGCTTATGTGATTTCAGCTGACAATTGTGCTCCTGCAACACAAGTTTTCACTGTGATCAGACTGCTTAATGTCATTACACCAAATGATGATGGCTACAATGATGCCTTGAATTATTCTGATCTTACTTACAAAGAAGATGTTTTACTAAAAGTATACGATAGAAACGGAGTAAACATATTTACAGGAGATAAGTCCAATAATTTTATTTGGGATGGAAAAATCTCTGGAAACCCTGTAAAAACGGGAAGCTACTGGTATATTGTAAAGTGGCGTGATCCCGGTTCTCAAGCTGTAAACCAACATTCAGGATGGGTACTCGTAAAAAACAGGTCGTTTAATGATTAAATTATAGAAAAGCAGAAAAATTTCTGCTTTTTTATTTTTATTTAACATTTTCCGGTAAAAGTTTAACCAAACTTTAACCTGCTCTAAATATCTAATAATAAGGAATCTCCAAAAAACTTATTTACTTTTGTTCAAGATATATGAAGAGAATATTTAGCTTAGTTTGTGTTTGTGTGCTTGTTCAGTTACAAGCGCAATTTTTTTCGGGAGAGGTTTTTATTCGTGATAATTCCAATTATTATCTCAATCAGGTCTTCGTTACAAACCTCAATGATTTCAAAACAATCCGTACAGATGTATATGGAAAATTTCATATTAAAGCTAAATTGGGAGATGTCATTCGCTTTACTTCTATTGTAACGGATAGAAAAGATATCAAAATCACAAAAGAATTTTTAGAAAACGAAACCAATTTCGTAGAATTGAAAATTGCATATTATGATATTCAGGAAGTAGTCATAAGCAAATTCAAGCCGAGTGGAAATCTAAGAAAAGATGTTCTTTCTCTTAAAACCGGAGAAAAAACGATGGCTCTACAAAAAGCAATTGGACTTCCACAGCCAAAAGGAGATGGACTACCAACTCAACTTCCCGTTGCAAGTTTTGCAGATGGCGGCCTTACTTTCGGGCTTAATAGCATCTATGACCTAATCTCTGGAGAAAAAAAGAAAAAAGAAAGATTATACCGATACGAAAAGATGATTGTTTATGTAAAAGAAATTCGGCAATACTTTGGAAACGAATACTTTGCAAGCATGAAAATTCCGGAAAATCTTATTGATAATTTTCTTCAGTTTGTTTATAGTTCAGATAATCTCACTTCTTATCTGGAGGCAAACAATTTCAATATGATAGCAGTATATATCGAAAAGTACCAGCCTATATATCAAAAACGTCTAAAAAACTCTTACCTATTAGAGAATATTCAATAAAATTTGATTATTTTTACACCAAATGATTTTAGCATTCATGATAATTGTTTGCAAAAAATCTGACATATTCACAGGTAAAAATTCCTATATTAGCAGCCCTCAAATCTTCAATATACTGTAGAGATGATGTTTTTGTTTGATAATATGAAAAAGAAATTATTTCTTTTCTTAAGCCTTTTTTTTATTAACCATCTTTCGGCTCAGATGAGAATGAAAGATTATAGTAATATTCTTAAAAGTAAAAGTATATATGAAATCAATGCTTTTTTAAGAGATGCTCATCCTGATGATCCGCGAAGATCTGTACTGAAGCCAAAAGTGATGAAGATGATGAAGGAGTACATTCAAAATGCACATCCTGCCGACCAAAGAGTAAAAGAAATGCAGGAAATGCTTGCGCTACTAAAAAGCAGGCCTTCAACAAAAATTTCGTTTGAAGAAATGAATGCCATCATCAAACAAAAGCAAATTGCTAAATACAAGGCAGATTTGGAAACCTCGAAATCAAAAATATCAAGTACTGAAAATAAAGCAAAAACAATAACCGAAACTCCTTCCAATAGCAACTCTAATTCTACAACCACTGAAGTAAAGACTCAGGAAAATCCTGAAGCAGAAGAATTTGCAATGCTGATGAATGAATCACCACTGGATCACAAAATGAAAACTACAAAAATCCTTAATTCTCTTTTTGATAACGACCCAATGAGTAAAGAAAGCATCATAATGGTTCAAAACAAATCCGACTGTAATATTATTATGCGAATAGAAGGAGCCGGAAACACCAAATATAGGATAGCTGTACCTGCAAAAAGTGAAAACTCAATAGTTGTAGAAAAAGGAGATTATCTTTTCTCAAGCCTTGTTTGTGGTGCTCAATATGCTTCTCAAAAAACGGTACAAAAAGCAATGATGATTTCTTTGGGTAATCCGGTTGCTATCAGTAACAATTCCAAATAACAAAAAAATTTTTGAAAAAAGAAAATATCTTTAGATATTAGCATAATTAATATATGGGTAAAAATAAATTAGCCAGATTTGCAGAAAATAAACTTCTTCCGAATGTTATTCAACCTACACGAGAAGAAGCATTAGAAGGCTTTCATCTAAAAGGAAAATGGAGAAATGAGGTTTTTAAAAACAACAATCCAATAGTACTGGAACTTGGCTGTGGAAAAGGCGAATATTCTGTAGGAATGGCAAAAGCATTTCCTGACAAAAACTTTATTGGTGTTGATATTAAAGGAGCACGTTTTTGGTTCGGAGCAAAAGAAGCCGTTGAAAAAAATCTTAAAAATGTAGCATTTCTACGTACTCAAATAGAACTCATAGATTGTTTTTTTGACCAAAATGAAGTGGATGAAATCTGGATCACATTCCCGGATCCGCAAATAAAATACAAACGCACAAAACATCGTTTGACCCATTCCGATTTTCTCAATAGGTATAAAAAAATTCTAAAACCTAATGGAGTTATTCATCTGAAAACCGATTCGGAATTTCTTCATGGTTATACTCTTGGTCTTCTGCAAGGTTTAGGATATGAAATCATCACTGCACATCATGATATTTATGGAGCACCCGAATATGAACCCGGAACTGAACATTTACGGGAAATTAAAACCTATTATGAAGAGCTTTTCTCAGCAAAAGGAAAAACCATAACCTATATTAAATTTAGAATTTCATAGATTATAAATGAAAATTAATATCTTTCCGCTATTTACTTTCATAGCTCTAAACATTGCATGTTTGGCTACTGCGCAAAAGAAATATGACAAAAATTTGATTTATAGCCAGAATATTCAGGAAATAGAAGAATTTCTTCAGACTGCACATCCAGAAGATCCCAGAAGAACTGTCCTGAAAAAACGGCTTATAAAGCTAAAAAATGAAGCTTGGACAAAGGGCAAGGAAACAGCAAAACCTATGGCTGCAAGACCATGGATAATTGACATTCCAACCTCTATTTTAAATAATAAGAATCCTAATATTAAAGAAACGGAAGAATTTCATAAATTATTGAATGAAACTTCACAAGAGCATAAAGATAAAACCATAAAATTGCTCAATACTCTTTTTAACGAAAACATCCACAATACTGAAGCTATTTTGCTTATTAAAAATAAATCAGACTGTGATCTTATTTTGAGAGTTAATGGAAAAAAAACATACAATTTAGCCATTCCTTCGCATGGAGAAAACTCTTTGGTTGTAGATAAGGGAGAATATTCTCTATCCAGCAATGTCTGTTCTATAAGCTATCAGACGTCTAAAAACATTACTCAAAGTTTTATGATTGTTCTTAATAATCCTGAAATTATGAAAGACAATTCCGCTGCTCATGTTTCTCAGAGTTTCTCTAAAATGAAGTAAAAATGCATAAGAATATTTAAAAAATTACGGCTCGCCTTTGGCGAGCCGTAATTTTATTTAAAAGAAAAATATCTTATTCCGCATCAAAATCTTTATCTGCATCAGCAGTTACTTTTTCTCCTTCTTCTTTAGATTTTTCTTTATCTGCTTTTCTTTGAGATTGTCCTTCTTTGATAGCATCAGAAACTACGCTTAAAATCATGTCGATAGACTTAGAAGCATCATCATTTCCTGGAATTACAAAATCAACTTTTCTTGGATCAGAGTTTGTATCAACGATACCAAAAACTGGAATACCCAATTTTTTAGCTTCAGTTACAGCAATGTGCTCTCTCAAAATATCTACTACAAATACAGCAGAAGGAAGACGCACCATGTCTGCGATAGAACCTAAGTTCTTTTCAAGGTTAGCTCTTTGTCTGTCTACCTGAAGTCTTTCTTTTTTAGATAAAGTTTCAAACGTACCATCTTTTTTCATTTTGTCGATAGCGTTCATTTTTTTAACAGCTTTACGGATTGTTACAAAATTTGTAAGCATTCCACCTGGCCATCTTTCAGTAATATAAGGCATATTAAGTTCTTGAGCGTGCTTAGCAACAACTTCCTTAGCTTGCTTTTTAGTAGCTACAAAAAGAACTTTTTTACCTGCAGAAGTAATTTTTTCCAAAGCTGAACATGCTTCATCCAATTTTACTGCTGTTTTATGTAAATCTACAATGTGAATACCATTTTTCTCCATGAAAATGTACGGAGCCATATTCGGATTCCACTTTCTTGTCATGTGACCGAAGTGTACACCTGCCTCTAAAAGGTCTTTTACATTTGCTTTTGCCATGTTTTTGTTTTTTGTTAGTTTACTTTCCGCTTTTTAGGCAATCAACAACTTCTTTAGATGGGAGAAGCGTTTGGATGCTAAACGTAACGGGCAATTTTTTGTTTAGATAATAGAGCCAAGAACCAAGAGCAAAGATTTGTGACAAGAAAGTCTTGAATCTTGTTTCTGATATCTTGAATCTTGATATTAACGTTTTGAGAATTGGAATCTCTTTCTTGCTTTTTTCTGACCTGGTTTCTTTCTTTCCACCATTCTTGCATCTCTTGTCAAAAGACCTGCTGGCTTCAAAGTCGCTCTAAATTCTGCGTTGATTTCGCAAAGCGCTCTGGAAACACCCAATCTGATTGCTTCAGCTTGTCCTGTATTACCTCCTCCGAAAACATTTACAGTAACATCATATTGTCCTGCTGTTTCAGTGAGGATGAAAGGCTGGTTCAGTTTGTAAACCATTACATCTGTAGAAAAATATTCTTTAGCATCTTTTCCGTTCACTGTAATAGTTCCAGAACCTGGTTTTACGTAAACTCTTGCTACAGAAGTTTTTCTTCTTCCGATTTTATGAACTGTAGACATATTAATTATTTAAATTCGTTAACATTAATTACTTTTGGCTGTTGAGCTTCGTGCTTATGCTCAGATCCTTCATATACATAAAGGTTTTTGTAAAGCTGAGATCCTAATTTTGTTTTTGGAAGCATACCTTTTACAGATTTTTCCAAAACTTTCAATGGATCTTTTTTCAAAAGCTCAGTTGCAGTCATAGACTTTTGTCCACCTGGATATCCAGTGTGCCAAATGTAAGTTTTATCTGCCCACTTGTTTCCGGAAAGCGTAACTTTCCCAGCATTCAAAACAATTACATTATCACCACAATCTACGTGCGGAGTGTAATTTGTCTTGTGCTTACCTCTCAAAATCTTTGCAACCGTAGAAGCTAATCTACCTAATGGTTGTCCTTCAGCATCTACCACAACCCATTCTTTTCTAGCGGTAGCTTTGTTAGCTGAAATTGTTTTGTAACTTAATGTATTCACACTTATAAGTTTAACGATTAAACATAATTTTCCCAATAAGGGTGCGCAAAGGTAAGGATATTTTTTGAATTGGAAAAGTTTTTTCTAAAATCAAAGACCAAGATGATAAAATGCATAACTGCTGAATTATGTTTTGGCACATAATTTGGTGATGAGAAGCATCAAACACAAATGTTTACTATATATCTTAAATTGAAGAAAGCCAATTTTTTGCTTTCTTCTTTTTTATTGACGTAAAGATTTACTTTCCCTAAAACTTGCAATGAGATAATACGCTACAAAAACAGTAGAAAATTTGATGATAGACGGAATAGCAATCTCAAAGTCAAAGAAAATAAAACCTATTATTAGAAGTAAAACAATACCAATAAGAGAAATACCCATTTTCCGTGCAAGCGGCCATTCCGGATGATCCACAAAATAAGCCAAACCCCAACCTAATCCAAATGCAAATGCGTGATACAAATCCGCTTTCCATCCTAAACTGCCTAATAAAAAATAATTTAGCAAAAAACTGATAAGTGTTCCTGCTGTAAAATAAATAATTGCTTTCTTCATTTTTTAATAATATTCATTCAAAAAAGTACTTTCATAGAAAATAATGGAAGGGCTATAATTTGAACCTTCATTCATATTCTCCTTTGTTTCTTTTACAACAATTCTGTTGATGTCAAATTGTTTTGATATCAGCCAATCTCCATTTCGTTCAAATTCTATTTTCCCATTTTGTGTTTCCAATTCTATTTTCCCACTTTGCAGAATTCCGTTAATAAAATTGGCTTTATTTTTTTCTTTTCCATTTTCATACTGTGCAACTTCACCTGTAAAACCATCATAGCTTTCTGTAGCGACCTGATAATGATAAAGTAAAGATTGCTGATAATTGTACACCTGTACATCATATTTTTTTTGGTCGGAAAGCAGTTTTCTTTCATATCTTAATTTTCCTCTTTCATCAAAAGCTTTTTCTAAAACCACTACTCCATCTTTATAGACCATTTCACTGTAATCCGAATAAAGAATTCCATTATAAGGTGAACCGTATTCATCATTTACAAGAGTACCTTTTACGCTACCGTCTTCATTATAATAATTGGTTTTGGCTTCCTGATTATTATTATAAAAAGTTTCGGATTTTACTTTCCCGTTTGGATAAAATTGTTTTTGAGAAATTATTTTCCCGTTTTCATATACTCTACTATTTTCAAAAAATGAATTGGAATAAGAAAAATCTGCATCAACTCCATCCCAAGGTAGCATTCCTGAAAATTCTTTGCTATACTTATAAATAAGCTCTCCTATTTTGTTTCCATTTTTATCATACGATTTTTTAGTTCCCGAAGTTTTGTTGAATTTAATTTCCTGAGCAATTTTTCCATTTTCATAATATTGAACACTTTCGGCAATATCGTTTTCGGTTCCGTACTTTTCTATTTTAGCCACTCTCATCGGTTTGTAATAATACTCTACCGAAATTCCTTTGTATTTTCCATCTTTTACTGTTTTGCTTCCGATTAGCTTACCATTTTCGCCAAAAAATTTAATTTCATTTTCTTCAAAATCCTGATTATAATAAGTTTCATAACGAATTCCAGACATAGAATTATCAAAAATCACATTTTTAACCAATCTTGAATTTTTATATTCGGAAAAACTGCTGTTTTCAGCATACTCATCTTTATAGGAATAAGAAGAACCACTGTAATTATCATCTTTTTCATATACAAAGTCTTTTAGTAACCTTCCCTGTTCATCATAATCTTTGGAAATTCCATAAGCAACACCTTTATGATATTCCACAATACTCTGTATTTTTCCGATAGGGTAATACCATGTAATTTTCCCTTCGTACACTTCGCTTCCGGGAGTTGCATCACTTACGTCTCCTTCCATTTGCAGATTTCCGTTTTTGTAAAAGTCTTTGATGTGTGTCAGATTTCCATTTTTTGAAGATTCCCGATAATACATCATATTTTCCTTTGTAGTGACTTTCCAAGTCTCGTCAAAATAAATTTTCTCCTGAGAAAAGACAAATATTATGGAAAAGAATAAAAATAATAATAGAACTTTTTTTAGTTTTAGTAATTTCATAATTTATGTTTTATCAATCTTATTTGGCAAAAATACAAGACCTGTAAAGATAGGAAAATATCATTTTAAACCGCCATGTATAAAGAATTTTTCTATAGTTTTTCATAATCCGTCAGAGTTTTTTATATTTGAAGAATTCATAATTTTTTCAAAATTTTTTATGGAAAATCCAAAATACCAACCTCAACATAAAGTAAGAATTGTAACCGCAGCTTCTCTTTTTGATGGACATGATGCAGCAATTAATATCATGCGTCGCGTTATTCAGGGAACCGGTTGTGAAGTTATTCATCTTGGTCATGACAAATCTGCGGAAGAAGTAGTAAACACAGCCATTCAGGAAGATGCCAATGCAATTGCTTTAACATCATATCAAGGCGGTCATAACGAATATTTTAAATACATCTATGATCTTTTAAGAGAAAAAAAATCTCCACAAATCAAAATATTTGGTGGAGGTGGTGGCGTAATTCTACCGGAAGAAATCAAAGATTTAATGTCCTATGGAATTGACAGAATTTATTCTCCTGATGATGGTAGAGAAATGGGACTTCAGGGAATGATTGATGATTTGGTTCAGAAATCAGATTTTGCGACGGGTAAAAATGTGGAAGTTGCCGATTTGGACAAAATTTCTTTTGAGGATTCTAAATCCATTGCACAAGTAATTTCTGCTGTTGAAAATTTTTCAGACGAAAAACCAGAATTGGTAAAAGCTATTGACGAAAAAGCAAAAAATTCAACTATTCCGATCATTGGGATCACAGGAACAGGTGGTGCAGGAAAATCTTCTTTAACGGATGAATTGGTTCGTAGATTTTTAAGAGCTAATTCTGACAAAAAAATTGCCATTATTTCGGTAGATCCTTCCAAAAAGAAAACAGGAGGAGCATTGTTGGGAGACAGAATCCGTATGAATTCCATTAACGACAAAAGAGTTTATATGCGTTCTATGGCAACCCGTGAAAACAATGTTTCCGTTTCGCCATATATTCATTCGGCTTTAAATATTTTAAAAATTTCCCATCCGGATATTATCATTTTAGAAACTTCGGGAATCGGACAATCCGGTTCTGAAATTACCGATATTGCTGATGTTTCAATGTATGTAATGACTCCTGAATATGGAGCTTCCACTCAATTGGAAAAAATTGATATGCTGGATTATGCAGATTTAGTGGCTTTGAATAAATCTGACAAACGTGGTGCTCTTGATGCTCTACAAGCTGTACGAAAGCAATTCCAGAGAAATCATCAATTATTTGATAAAAATTTGGAAGAAATGCCTGTTTTTTCAACCAAAGCATCTCAGTTTAACGATTGGGGAACAACAGAATTATACAACGAACTCATTAAAAAAATCAACTCTAAATTTCCAGAACTAAATTTACACGAATATCAGGAACAAAATTCTCAGGATGAAACTGTTATCATCCCTCCAAAAAGAGTTCGTTATCTTTCTGAAATTGTAGAAAACAATCGTAATTATGATGATGAGGTAAAACAGCAGGCTTTAATTGCACGGAATCTTTATCAGCTTCGTGGTGCAAAAAATATTTTGATTGATGACGAGCATTGTCAGGAAAAAATTGAAAAAGTTTATCAAAAAACTAAAAAAGAACTGAATCAGGAAAATATTTATTTCTTGAACGGTTGGAAAGATTTTAAACAAAAACATCAAGCCGATGTTTACACCTATCTTGTTCGTGGAAAAGAAATAAATGTAGAAACGAAAAGCGAATCTCTTTCTCACCTGAAAATTCCAAAAATAGCTTTGCCAAAATTTCAGGATTGGGGTGATTTAATCCAATGGAAAGGTCAGGAAAATGTTCCCGGAGCTTTTCCTTTTACGGCAGGAATTTACCCTTTCAAAAGAACGGGAGAAGATCCGACAAGAATGTTTGCCGGAGAAGGTGGTCCTGAAAGAACCAACCGAAGATTCCACTATGTTTCTGCGGAAATGCCTGCGAAAAGACTTTCAACAGCTTTTGATTCTGTAACACTTTACGGACAAGATCCTGCTCTTCCACCCGATATTTATGGAAAAATTGGAAATGCGGGAGTTTCTATTGCCACTTTGGATGATGCCAAAAAATTGTATTCCGGGTTTGATTTGATTAATGCTTTGACATCGGTTTCCATGACGATTAACGGACCCGCTCCGATGTTGCTGGCTTTCTTTATGAATGCAGCTATTGACCAGAATGTTGAAAAATACATTATTGAAAATGGTCTGGAATCTAAAGTTGAAGAAGTTTTAAAAGCAAAATTTGATGATAAAGGCTTATCAAGACCAAAATATAATGGTGAACTTCCTCCTTCCAATAATGGTTTAGGTTTAAAATTGTTAGGAATTACGGGAGACGAAATTGTAGATGAAGAAACCTATCAGAAAATTAAAGCCGAAACCATCGCCTCAGTTCGGGGAACGGTTCAGGCAGATATTTTGAAAGAAGATCAGGCTCAGAATACCTGTATTTTCTCTACGGAATTTGCGTTGAGATTGATGGGCGATGTTCAGGAATATTTTATTAAAGAAAAAGTTCGGAATTTTTATTCGGTTTCTATTTCCGGTTATCATATTGCAGAAGCCGGAGCAAATCCGATTTCCCAATTGGCTTTCACTTTGGCAAACGGTTTCACGTATGTGGAATATTATTTGAGCAGAGGAATGGATATCAATGATTTTGCCCCGAATTTATCCTTCTTTTTCTCCAACGGAATTGATCCGGAATATGCCGTAATTGGCAGAGTTGCAAGAAGAATCTGGGCAAAAGCAATGAAACTGAAGTATCACGCCAATGAGCGTTCCCAAATGTTGAAATACCACATCCAAACTTCCGGACGCTCGCTTCACGCTCAGGAAATTGATTTTAACGATATAAGAACCACGTTACAAGCACTTTACGCCATTTATGACAATTGTAACTCGCTTCACACCAATGCTTATGATGAAGCCATCACAACTCCGACGGAAGAATCGGTACGAAGAGCAATGGCGATTCAGTTGATTATCAATAAAGAACTCGGTTTGGCGAAAAATGAAAATCCGTTGCAGGGTTCATTTATTATTGAAGAATTGACGGATTTGGTGGAAGAAGCCGTTTACGCAGAATTTGACAGAATTACGGAAAGAGGCGGCGTTTTGGGTGCGATGGAAACGATGTATCAACGTTCAAAAATTCAGGAAGAATCGATGCATTACGAATGGCTGAAACATACAGGAGAATATCCAATTATCGGGGTAAATACGTTCCTTGGAAAAGATGGTTCACCAACCGTTTTACCAGGCGAAGTGATTCGTTCTACGGAAGAAGAAAAACAATTGCAAATCAAAAATTTAGAAAATTTCCAGAAATCGAATGAAGATAAAACTTCGGAATGGTTGCAAAAACTACAATTAGCAGCAATTAATCAGCAAAATCTTTTTGAAGTGATGATGGAAGCGGTGAAATATTGTTCTCTCGGACAGATTACCAATGCTCTCTTTGAAGTGGGCGGAAAGTATAGGAGGAATATGTAAGCCCCTAAATCCCCAAAGGGGACTTCTACAAAATAAAAAATCTCCAGAAATTTCTGGAGATTTTTTATTAAATTTATTTAAAGCATCTAATACCAAATTATCTTTGAAAAATACCATAAAGTTAGTTTGCTCCGTAGGAGCAACATCTGTGTAGAATAAATAGGCTATCTCAAACGCACTCCGTAGGAGTGCCATTTTATTAAGGAAATTTAATGGTAAAATGATATAAATAAAAATTAATTACTTTTTACTCATAACTAACTATATATCAATGTAAAAAACACAAAATTATTTGCCTATTAATTAAATTTATTTATTTTTGCACATCAAATAATTATCACTCACAAAGAAGATGATTATTGCGGCACAAATGATGAAAAAAACACTTTACTTGGCCTAGCTATGCACATACTATTTTTGTATTGGTTTGCCCATGTAGGAATGTATACAGCTATCTCCCACCACCCAACTTTTATAACAATAAATTTTAATTAAAATATATAATTTTATGTCTATTTTACACAAGATTAAAGCCTATTTGTATGAGAATCTTCTCACGAAAGATGATCCTAATGATTACATTTCCCGCACAGTAAGCGAGCGCTCCCTAAATGTGAAAGAAATATGTGAAGCGGCCGTTAATAGAGGCGGTTCAGATGTATCTGCTCCTTCCATGCAACACGCCACAGAACTTTTCTTGAAGGAGATGGCTTACCAGTTATGTGATGGGTATTCTGTAAACACTGGTTATTTCACGGCCTCTACCCTTATCCGTGGCGTGTTCAATAGCCCTACAGAAACATTCAATCCTGCAAAGCATAATATACTTTTCAAATTTAATCAGGGTGAAAAATTAAGAGTAGAAATCCCTTCAATAGAAGTGAATATTTTAGGAGTAGCAGATGCTTCTACTACCATTTTGGAGGTGAAAGATGTGAAAACTGGCTCGGTAAACGATGCGCTTACCCCGAACCGAAATCTAAAAATAACAGGGAACAAGATAAAAATAGCTGGGGAGAACACAGCCAATGGTGTTTATTTTGTGGATACTGCCACCAATACCAGAATAGCTGTAGACCCGACTGATGTGGTTACCAACAACCCGTCGGAAATCATCATCATCATCCCGGCATTACCTGCAGGAACATACAAACTGCAAGTAGTAACACAATATGCCGCTACTAACATCCTTAAAGAACCTCGCACTGCAGAGTTTGATAAAACACTTACGGTACAATAAAAATTTTTTTTTCATCTTAGGGTTTTCGGGCGGCGTGAAATTTTTGCGCCACTCCTTTTAAAAAGTTTATGTTATACTTAAGATGATTGTTTCAAGCGAAGCAACGCGGTTACCTCGAGCGAAATAATGTAGTTACCTCGAGCGAGGTATGATGATGACCTCGAGCGACTTAAGACGATTAGAAAACGATAAAGAGATTTTATATGAAATACATAATCTTTTTTTACCAAATTTTATTAACATATGATAATAAATATAAAAATAACATTTATATAATTTTACATAAAATTAAACCTCAAATGACGAATAAAAATTTAAATAATATATAGTAGTTTTTAATTTAACTACTTTTTAATTAAAAAAATATGAGAAAAACATTATTTTTAAAATACAAACTTTTAGCCATTTCCCTTTTATTGGGTATGCTATCTCCCAATAATATGAAGGCACTGAACAGCCTTGTAGGTGATGGGTTTGGTGGGCGTTTATGGTATCAGCCCGTAAACTATGCTATCGGGTCTTATTCTGGGTACACTGTATGTAGTGGGCAACTATATGGCTAGGGCAATACATATTATGAATTAGGGAATAATTCTCAAACTTCTACTACTACTAATCCGGTATCTATTACAAACAATGTATTACGCTACTCCTGCGGTTACAAAATGGCAGTTATTAAAAACGATAATACGGGCTGGGTATGGGGAGATAATATTTACGGAGAAACCGGTAATGGCGTATCTAATACTGATATAGCCACCCCTGTAGAAGTGATTAGTGATGGCAGTGCCAAAGATATTATGGCGGGGGAAACTTTCTCATATTTAGCAAAAAATGATAATACACTATGGGCAACAGGCCAGTCGGGCTATAGTGCTTCTTATGGCTCTATATGGCTGAACCTTAGCAATATCCAAAGAAGTAATTTTACCCAGCTAAATCCTTCAGGGGTAGTCCCAAGTCTTTGTACCTCTATTGCAACCAGTACTACCACAGTATCTGGTAATGTATATAATGATACCAACGGACTTACCGATAACACCGTAAATGGTACCGGTACTAATGCAGGTGGGCTAAATGCTGTACTTTATGATACCACCACTGGTACAGTGGCTGCTGTAGCTGCTGTAGCATCAGGCGGTACTTATAGTTTCCCATCGGTAGCTATTGGTGATAGTTATAATATATATATCACTACAGCCAGCCCCACTGTAGGGCAAACAGCAGTGCCTACCGTTACATTACCTACGAATTGGGTGACTGTAGGCGAAAATTTAGGTTCTGGTACAGGTAGTGATGGTACCATTGACGGCATTTTATCTATAGGAGCAGTAAGTACCGCTGTTACAAATGCTAATTTTGGCATCCGTATAACGCCAGGTACACCATTTACTTGTCAGAGTGTGGCTTATCAGGTAGCAGGTACATCCGCAGGCAATACACTTTATAGTTACAATGTAAACACTGGTGTAAGAACTTTAGTTGCCAGCTTAGGATCTGTAAATATAAATTCTATTGGCTATAATATTGATAATTATATATGGGGATATGATGTAGCTAATAACAAAGTTGTGCGTATAGATGCGACTGGAGCAGTGCTTTCATTTACTATTCCAAATCTTCCTGGCGGAATTCAAAATGCTGGAGACATTATCCCTGGCGGATATTTATTCATTAACAACCAAGCAGGAACTACCTATTATGTTGTAGATATTAATCCTAACCATGCCAATTTTTTGCAACTGGTAGACCCTACAGCTGGCTATATATTAGATACTGCACCTTATGGTACTACTATTGTACCAACAAGAGCAAGAGATTTGGCATATAATCCTAATACAGGCCTACTGTATGGCTTAATTAATGCAACTGATGCGGTAAATAAATTTAAAATAGTTACTATAAATCCGGTAACTGCTGCTGTTACAATTGGCAGCACTGCCGTTACAGGATCTACTATACAGAGCGAGACTTTAGGTTTCGGCTCAGTATTCTCAGATGCAAACTTTACAAAATTGTATGTATTTGCAAATAACTTGGGCAATTTTTATCAGATAGATCTTGCCACTAATACAGCAACTTTGTTGTCCACCTCAGTTCCTGCAGATAACAATGATGGTGCCAGCTGCCCAACTGCAACACTAAGCTTACCAATTTCCGGTAATGTGTATAATGATGCCAACGGGCTTACTGATAATATTGTAAATGGTACAGGTACTAACACTGGCAATACATTGTATGCTGTGCTATATAATAACACGACAGGTCAGGTTGTAAATACTACCACCGTATCTGCATCTGGTACTTATACTCTAAATGCCAGTTCTGGTAATAATTATACGGTATATCTTACCACTACGGCTGCAACATTATTGCAAACGGCCACGCCTACCGTTACCTTACCTACTGGCTGGGTAAACACAGGGGAACAAAATTGTGTGAACACTGCAAGCTGTACAGGCAGTGACGGAACACCAAACGGTATATTATCTTTAGGCACTGTAAATTCTTCTATAACACAAGCTAATTTTGGGATGACTTTTTCGGTGTGTAGTAATGTGGGCACCATCTTCGCTTTATCAGGTGGTGGAGTAATTAGGCCTTTTGTCTCTCCAAGTACATCTGGAGCTTTGGGTAGTGCACTCAATACAACTGCTTATACTACACCCGCAAGCAGTGCTAATGCAATGGGTTACAGCCCTGTAAATGGAAAATTTTATTATTATCAGGTGTCAGTTGGTACCCCAAAAACTTTTATTTCATTTGACCCAGCTACCAATACATACGCAGGTCTCACCTCTTCGGGAGGTAATACCCAGAACAGGGGTGGAGTATCTGCAGATGGTACTGGATATTATTCTATTGATGCTGCAGGACAATTAGCCTATTACAATATAGCCGCAAATACATGGACAAATATTACTAACCAATATGTAGATCAAAGTGGGGCAAGTGTTAATTCGCTCATTAATAGCTTACAAGGTGGGGATATGGCATTCGATGGGAATGGCAATCTTTGGATTGTTACAGGTACGGGTGTAAGTTCAGACTATTACTTATTTAAAATTCCCACGCCTATACCTACCACTCCACAAACAAATGTTACGGCCTACTATGTGGCTAAGGGAACCATAACTTCTGGGATTAATGGTATAGCCTTCTCATCTAATGGGGATATGTACATATCCAATACTTCTGGGCTATATAAAATCAATAAGGATTTTTCTTCTAATTTTATAGGTAATTATTCTGGTGGCACTGCGCTGGATCTTACTTCGTGTGCTTTTCCTTTGAATCCGTTTGGAATATTCGATTTTGGCGATGCACCAGATACTTATGGCACCTTACTGTCAAGCAACGGAGCAAGGCATGCACCATCTTTCTTTGATGCTACAACAAATACATCAAAATTAATGTTAGGCTCGTTGTCGGATGTCGAGGCAGAGGGAGTTCCTTCCACTAATGCAGATGGTGATGATTTGGCTGGAGTAGACGATGAAAATGGCATTACTACTTTCCCAACTTTGGTTACTAACTCTACTACATATAGTGTAACAGTAAATGTTACCAATACTACAGGTGCTACTACTAACCTTAGTGGTTGGATAGATTTTAATAAAAATGGTGTGTTTGATACCAGTGAAAAAGCGACTACTACTATTGCGAATGGAGCTACCACAGCTACCCTTACGTGGTCTGGTCTTAGTGGTTTAACTGCTGGTACTACCTATGCCCGTTTCCGTATTGCTACCTTAGCGTCTGAAGTTACTAACCCAACAGGAGTCGCTAGTGATGGTGAGGTGGAAGATTATTCGATAAGTATTGGTACATTCTGCTACAAGCCTGCCACCACAGGAGCAGGTGCTTTACCTACCATACATGGTATTACTGCTCTAGGTAGAGCCGGAGTGGGTGATGGCAATTGGCCAATGCTAAGAAATGGCGCTTGGACGGCACTGGAAAGCAAAACAAAAGGTTTTGTTATCAACAGAGTAGCCAACCCAACCACAGATATCGCAAACCCTGTAAAAGGTATGATGGTCTATGACACTACAGTGAATTGTTTGAAAATAAATACAGACGGCACATCCTCAGGATGGAAATGCTTCAGTACACAAACTTGTCCTACAATAAACTAAACTCTTAAGTAAAATAAAATGAAAAATATAGTAACAATTGCCCTATTATCGCTTTCTACCTGTGCATTCTCACAGATAGCAATTGACAAAGCAAACATTACCAATACTTCTGTTTCATTAGAGTTTGGCAACTCTGGCTTGGCACCCGACAGAACCGATGCCACAAAACAGAAAGGCATCATCTTACCTTGGGTATCTACCGTTGCAGGGCAGCCCACTGCATCATATGCTGCAATGACTTCTGCCGTAGATGGTACTTTAATTTTTGATCTATCGGATTATAAAGTGAAGTACAGAAAATCCGGTGCTTGGTTTGATCTTACGGTAAAGAACAAGACCGATGTCATTTCTGGGATTACTAATAATACGGTAGATTCTTCTCTGCAAGATGCCAAAACTGAGCTTGTTAATGCTAAAGTAATGATAGGTGGAAATCCTGCAACGGATACCACCACAGGTATATTGGTATTAGGAGATACCAACAAAGCTATGATCCTCCCTTTGGTAGATAAATATAGCAGTGTAATTGCACCAAGCCCGGGAATGATGGTTTACGATTTATCTAACGATATGCTGTGCCTATACAACGGCACGGTGTGGAGCTTCTGGAAACCGTAATTTGCATCTTTTTATAACTTTATTCGTCTATTGTATGAACTTAAAATTTTATACAATGAACAACTTAAAAAACGATTGCACTTACAACTACGAAAACTTTACCTGTAAAAATTGTGAATGTATATAACAGAAATATTTTTTGAAGCAGGTGATAAATATAAGAAGAAATATGTAAGCCGTCATTTCAAGAACTATTGAAAAAGGATAAAACAATCTAAAAACTACAGATTGCTTCGTCTTTTCGTTTCACTACATTCCTCGCAATGACATAAAAACAAAAAAATCTCCAGGAGTTTCTGGAGATTTTTTTGTCTTATGATTTTATCTTGCTTTTCAGCTTTTCGGTAACACTTTTTAAGAATCCTGATTTGTCGGTTTTTATTTTTTTGCTTAATTCGTTGTCTTTGCTGTTTTCGTAATATGTACTTCCCCAATCTGCCATTTCTATAAGAATGGGCAATAAATCAGCTCCTTTTTGGGTTAAGCTATACTCAAATTTAGATTTATTTGCCGTCGAAACTTCTTTTACCAAAATATTTTCTGCCTCTAAAATCTTTAATCTTTTAGCTAAAATATTGGTGGCTATTTTTTCTTCTGACACCAAAAAATCACTATACGAAACCTTGCCTTTAATCATTATATCCCTAATAATGAGCAACATCCATTTGTCTCCCAAAATCTCTAACGAACAACTTACGGGGCAGGAAGATCTGTTTTTTTCCATATTCAACAAAATTATTTTATAAAGTACTTGCAAATTGCAATTACCTTTATATCTTTGTACTTGCAAAATGCAATAGCTTAACAAAAATATAAATAATTATGATTTTCACAAAAAAAATGATCAGTCCATCGTATTGGAGAATTATTATGAACAATCCTCCAATCAACGTTTTCGATCCGGAATTTTCTATTCAGTTAAGAGATTTATTCGATGAATTGGAACAAAATAATGAATTAAAAGTAGTGATTTTCGAAAGCGGGAATCCGGATTTCTACATTGCCCATGCAGAATTGGTAAACATTTTTGATTTCCCAAAAGGGGAAGGAAAAACCGGACTTTCCAAATCTTGGCCGGATATTGCAAAACGTTTAGAACAAGCTCCATTCGTGAGTATTGCATCCATAAGAGGAAGAGCAAGAGGTTTGGGAAGCGAATTTGTACAGGCTTTCGATATGAGATTTGCAAGCAAAGAAAAAGTCATTTTCGGGCAACCGGAAATCGGAATCGGAGCATTTCCCGGAGGTGGCGGCTTAGAGCGTCTTCCTTTGCTGGTAGGAAAAGCAAGAGCATTGGAAATTATCTTAAGCGGAGATGATTACAACGCAGAAATTGCAGAAAAATATGGCTGGATCAATCGTGCTTTACCTGATGCGGAACTTGATGAATTTGTAGATAATCTTGCCCAAAGAATTGCTTCTTTTGATAAAAATATGATTGCTACCATCAAAAGCATTATGAATGAACGAGTTGTAAATCCTAAAAATGAACACATTATGGAAACCCAAACTCGTTTCTTTGAGTCTTTAACTGCTCCTGAAGCCATCAATAGAATCAAAAACTTATTTAGCAAAGGTCTACAACAGTATAGCGATGCAGAACTCAATTTAGCCAAATATTTATAAATTTTAAAAGAAAAAGATATTTCATATGAATGCATTAGTCATTAATGGACATATTCGCTGGGAACATATTACTGAAGGAAGACTCAACAAAACAATTTCTGAAGAAACTGTAAAAATTCTGAAAGAAAAAGGCTATGAAGTTTCGGAAACCGTGATTGATAATGGTTATGAAATTCCGCAGGAAATAGAAAAATGGACAAAGGCAGATTTCATACTTTTTCATTTTCCGATCAACTGGTTTGGAATGCCCGCAAAAACCAAAATGTATATAGACACTGTTTTAACGAGCAGTTACGGGAAAATTTATGCAGGTGACGGCAGAAACAATGGCGGAAAATACGGTTCCGGAGGTCTCCTGAAAAGCAAAGGCATGATTGTGAATACATGGAATGCTCCACAAGAAACATTTGGAAATGAGGGGCAATTATTTGCCAATTACAGCTTGGAAGATATTGTAAACCTTTCACCTCATCTTTTGAATTTTTAGGAATAAAACCTTTACCAACATTTGCTTTTTTTGATGTTACCAAAAATCCTACGATTGAAGAGGATTTGGTGAATTATAGAAACCATTTGGGAAAACATGTATAAAAATACTTGGCAAATATTTCTTAATTAAATAAATTATGAATACCCAAAATTAGGTTTCCAAAAAATTGAAATCTCAACTTTTGTTGGGATTTTTTAATTATCTTTAATAAAAAAAACAAAATGAAATTCATCCAAATCCAAAATCCCTGCGAAGAAAAATGGGAAAATATGCACAACATTCCTGAAGGAAAGTTTTGTGATATGTGCAACAAAAAGGTATTGGATTTGAGTAGCCTTTCAAATTCTGAAATCTATAAAATAGTTCTTGAACACAAAAATGAAAAATTTTGTGGAAGAGTATTCAGACATCAATTGATGGAGCCTCTTCTTCCTGAAGAAGTTATTAATAATGATATAAATAACAGAAGTGGAAACTTTACAAAAATTGCAGCAGGAATTCTGCTTACAGTAAGTCTTACCAATACTATTCCTGCTCAAACACAAAATACTATTAAAACTGAAATAAAGCCTTCTTTAAAAACGAATCAACAAGTAAATAATAAAGATGAGAAGATAAAAACAGGAGGTGGAAAAAGTAAAATTTCCGGAAAAATTATTGATCGTGATACAAAAAAACCACTCCGGTTTGTATCAATACAACTAATAACTGTTTCAAAAATATATTCTACAAAAACAGATGCCAATGGAAATTATGCTTTAGAAGTTCCGAGTGATGCGATCAAAAATAAAAACCTTTTGTACATCGGAGTTGCTGATGGAATTTCAGAAAACACTTTTATTGTAGTAGACAAAACAGAGATTACAGATAAAAATATTTCTATGAAAACCATTTCCGAATCCGAAAAAGAATATGGCGAAATTTCATCTATATATGCTACCGAAAAGTCTTTAGTGTTTTTAAATAGTAATAAAATCAATCATAAGGTTTTCAATAAAAGTTTGATGCTTTATGAAAATCGATACGAATTGTATTACATTCCAAAAGAATATGTTTATATTTTCAGTAATGACAAAGATGTAAAAGATATTTTTATCACTTTTACAAAATGAAAATCCTCTCTCAATGAAAACGTTTATCCAAATTCAAGATCCTTGCAAAGAAAAATGGGAAAATATGCACAACATTGCTGAAGGAAAGTTTTGCGATATGTGCAGCAAAAAAGTATTGGATTTAACCCATAAATCGGATGATGAAATTTTGGAAATTATTGACCGTGAAAAAAATATTTGCGGAAGAATACAGGGAAAAAGACTGAATGCTCCACTTACCACTCATAAAATACGAATTCCTTATGAGAAAAAATCGTCCCCTTTTATAAAAATAGCTTCCGGTTTAGCTTTAGCAAGTTCTCTATCAGGAAATATACAAGCTCAAGATCCTACACCTAAAAAAGATACACTTGATATACAAGAAGTATATGTAACAGGAATTGTTAGACAAAACTTCAGTAGTGAAAATGATGATTTTGACGATAACGACAGAATAAGCAATAAATCTTTTTATTTCGAGGGAAAACTTACAGATGAGAAAAACAAAAAATCAATTGTAAATGCAAAAGTTTTATTTGTGACATTATCTAAGATATTTTCTACTTTCACGAATAATGATGGAGAATTCTCAATAGAACTTCCTGAAAATATTATCAAAACAAAAAACGTAATCCGCTTTGAGTTTGATGATGTTATCAAACCTAAAGAAGATGCTAATTCTTTTAGCGAAACAATGTATTATTATGATGCAGCAAATATCATAATATCAAAAGAAAATCTTAAAAAGTACAAAACCGAAATAAAACGCTCTTATCCTATTGATGGTGGAATTACTGCCTATAAAAGATCTTTTGAACCTCTCTGCTTTATTGATGGTGAAGAAATTTCTTACGATGAATTTCAAAATTATCAAGTAAAAAATCGAAAATACGATTACTATTATTTCCCAAAAAAAGAAGCCGAAATCATATCCGGAGAAGAAGCCGAAGATGGATTATATTTACTTTTTTCAAAATAATACTTTTTGCCATTAAATTTGACTACTACACAGATATTGCTCCTACGGATAGAAAATTCTTAATTTTTTCCAGAGATTTTTTGTGCTTCTGGAAATTGAACATTCCAAAAATGATAATAGTCTGTAAGATAAAAAGACTCATGACTGCAGCAATTATATTAGCTGATATGGTAAAAGTAGTAAAAAATTGAAAGATATATCCGGATAATTTTACAGGCAGACCAACTATTATATTTACCATAAAACTAAGTCCTGTTGTTAATCCTTCTATATTTTTCTGGAACATTGTATAAAATAGCTTTCCTTTATGTTTTTTATGGGATGAAGTATAATTCATAATTTTATAATTCAATGCATACATTATAATGGGAGCAATTAAAAACAATGAATTGTAAACCTGAAATATTATTTTGTAATTTTCCTTATTACCTGAAATATATACCAAAGGTAAATTAAATACAAAAGACACCAATACCAATAAAAAAGAATTTTTCAAAGTAGCATTAAACTTTCCACGCATCATTTTCTTTGCAATAACCGGTATTCCATTAGGATAGAAACCTAAATATGTTGTTATTTGCAGTTCTTCTTCCCAGCAAGCCTGAACTTTCAGGAATGCATCATCAAAATTCAGATTTTCTCTGGTTTGAAATTCTGATATTTGCAGAATCATGTGATCCTGCAATTCCAATAAAAGATCTAAGGGTAACTTTTTATCTGTAAGATAATCGAAAATTTGTTTTTCCTGTTCTTCAGTAATCATATATTAAAAATGGTATTGAGATTAAACAAATAATTTTTCATCTCATCTTCCTGCACTATTTGTTGTTTTTTGCCTTTTTCGGTCAAAAGATAATATTTACGATCTCTACCGTTGATATTTTGGACTTCCGAAAAAATAATTCCTTCGGTTTCCAATTTGTGCAAAAGAGGATAAAGTGCACCTTCCGTCATTTCCAACTCGCCTTTTGTGAGTTCTTTTGCTCGTTGCGTCATTTGGTAGCCATACATTTTCACTTCCGAAGCCAGAAGTTTAAGGATGATGTTTTGCAAAGTTCCTTTGTAAAGTTTATTGTTTTTGGACATACCTCATTTTCTTATGTATTACAAATATACATAATTTTCTTATGTATGAAATATTTTGGAAAACTTTTTGTTATATTCTCAACCGTACAAGTAAAAATTGCATCTTAATAAAAAAATCAAATAATGGCAACTAAAATAAAACTTACCAATCCTTGCTCAGAAAGCTGGGAAAATATGCAGGAAGTTGCTTCCGGAAAATTTTGTATTTCTTGCAATAAAACAGTTCTGGATCTTACCAATAAACCAGAAAGTGAAATTCTAAAAATCATTCATCATAATCAGGGTGAAAGTATTTGTGCAATAATCGGAAAATCTTTTCTCGATCGCCCCATATTTGAAACAAGAGAGGAAACTTTCGTTCCTATTCATCAAAGAAAATTTCCTTATAGCAAAGTAGCAGCAGGAGTAGCTATGGCTACAACAATTTTCGGAAACGCTTGCAGCCAAAGTACAGTATCTGTAAAAGAGATTTATACTACTAAACAATCTGACACTTCTAAAGAAATTAATGAAAAGGAAAAAACAGGAAGCAATTTTACACTATTTGAAGGAAAATTAGTTGACGAAAAAAATTCTAAGCCTTTAGAGAATGCAACAGTTACTTTAGTTACCGTAGAAAAAACAATTTCTGTTTATACCGATAAGAATGGTAATTTCTCTATGGAAGTTCCGAATGATATAGTGAAAGAAAAAAATGTTTTCGAATTTAGTTTTACTAATGTAAAAATAGATCAGGATGAAAATGATTTGTTTTTCGGATACGATTCTGAATATCAAATTCTTTCCAAAAATAATGACTCAAAAGATTTTAAAATCAGGAGAAGTTATCCAATTGCAGGAGGCATTTCTGCATACAATGAAAATTACAATCCTACAGTTTTTATTAATGGAAAGAAAAGCAATTACAAGAAAATCTCAATATTATATGAAGGTAAAAAAACCGTTAGACAATACTATTTTCATGGAGAATATGTAAAAATTCTTTCTGGCAAAGAAAATTCTGACGGATTGATTGTTATTTTCACATCATAGAAGTTAAAAAGTCATTTTCCAAGTATTTCTTCAGCTATTCTATATGATTTTAATACTTTTGTGTTCATGGAAGCGGAAAAAATTATTTTAGGCATTGATCCCGGAACAACAGTAATGGGATTCGGAATTATTTCCATTAAAAAAAATAAAATGGAACTGGTTTCTATCCACGAACTTCTGCTTAAAAAATATCCAAACCACGAAACCAAACTGAAATATATTTTTGAAAAAACATTAGCTCTTATTGATGAGTTTCATCCCGATGAAGTTGCTCTGGAAGCTCCATTTTTTGGAAAAAATGTACAAAGTATGCTAAAACTGGGTCGTGCACAAGGTGTAGCAATGGCAGCAAGTTTATATAGAAACATCCCGATTACAGAATATTCTCCCAAAAAAGTAAAAATGGCAATCACCGGAAACGGAAATGCCAGCAAAGAACAAGTAGCCGGAATGCTTCAAAATTTACTTAAATTAAAGGAATTTCCCACCAAATATTTGGATGCTTCGGATGGTTTGGCGGTTGCGGTATGTCATCATTTCAATTCCGGAAATTTACAGAATGAAAAATCCTATTCCGGATGGACTGCTTTTCTAAAACAAAATCCGGATCGCATAAAATAATGCAAATCAGAAAACAACAATAATAAAATTGTAGTAAAAAATTACAGCTCCTCTTCTACTTGCAACACATATTCATGCTTTTCATCTCCTTCAATAGAAAATCTATATCCAGTTTGCATAAAATCCTGATGATCTGAGGTGTCGATAGGAAAACCTTCTACCTGTTTACCATCTGCATAATAGACTTCAAAAAATTTATTCATATAATCACCGTAATTTCGGATTCCTCCAATTACTTTTATACCATTCTCAAAAACAGCAGTAGAACTGGCAACAATTTCGTTTAATCCAATTCCGTTGGGAAGTGGTGTATCTCCATACATATAAGAAGTCCACAAATTTTTTGCGTCTTTAGGAAGTAACATAGTAGTGGTAAGTTCTTTTAAAGCCATAGTTTAAAATAGTGTTTACGGTAGTTTATTATTTTGAGTGATAAAATTCCAAGCGTTGAGAAGTTCTTCCGTAGAGCCGGCTTGCAGAGTAATAGAGTTCTCATCTAGAATTCCTTCTACTTCATACACAAATTCCTGAAAAAAATCTTCAGACAGTGACAAAGTTTTGATAAAATATTGCTGAATCGCAATCATACGATCTACAATATGTAAATTATTACTACTATGAGGAATGATAATATTTACTTTACTGTCTTTATTTTCCTTTACTAATTCGAGTAACGGAGATATCAAAACAGTATGTTCTTCTGTAAGTGTAGTTTTTTTTCCTTTAAAATGCAGTTCGGTTTTCAGCATCGTCTATTAATGGTTTTGATGTGTATGATTTCTCAATATCAATGGCTTGAAAACTGACTAATCAAAATTCAATATTACTATTCAATTGTTATTTCCAACAAATGCAATATACTATATTTTCTGATTTTTTTTGGATAAATTTTCATTTATAATCTTTAGGCGCGATTTCAAAATCAAAAAGAGGTTTCCCGTTTTTATCGTGATACGTATATTTTAAAGTAATATCGTTGTCCCGGAAAAATTTCATTTCATCAGAAGTTTTCACCTCTTTTGAAGCCTCCTGTTTCAACAAAATTTTAAAATCTGAAATTTGTTTTGAAGTCACATTCTCAACATTATCTTCCGTAAAAGTGTAATGATAATGCAATATTTTACTGCCATCTACTGTAGCTTTATCCAAACGAATACCATCATCTATCATTTGAGGTGTCATTTTATTCATATTTTCTGCTGCTATTCTTAGTTCTTTTTCTATTTCTGACGAGGCATTTTTTTTACATGACACCAAAAATAAGAAAGCACATGCAAGAAAAACTCTTATTATCGTTTTCATATTGATTCATTTTTAACGGTTACCATATAAAGTGAGCAAATCTAAAACCAATATATAAATTTCTGATTTACAATGTCTTTATTTGTAAATTTGTTTTACAAAATGTACACAAAATATTTACTTGGTAAAACCAGATACTATTTGTAACATTGGTACGTTTTTTATAACATATCCATTAACTAAAAAATTTTTAGAAATGAAACACCAGAATATAAATCCTGTTTCCAATATCCATCACAAAATGAACTGGTTTCAAAAATTTATGATGATCTGTTCCGGAGCCAATATTCATATCCTGAAAAAAACTCCGAGTGAATGGAACAAATTTTCCGGAATTGGAGGAATTGTTCTCTTTACTTCTATTTTTGCAACACTTTCTGCCGGATATGCAATGTATACGGTTTTTGATAATCTTTGGGCATCGGTTGGATTTGGGGTTTTATGGGGATTGATGATTTTTAATCTTGACCGATACATCGTTTCGTCCATAAAAAAAACAGGAGGTGCTTGGAATCAGATTCTTATGGCAATTCCTCGTTTAGTTTTAGCTACATTTTTAGGAATTATTATTTCCAAACCTCTGGAACTGAAAATTTTTGAAAAGGAAGTGAATAAGCAATTGAACACCATTATCCAACGAAATAAAAAGCAGCTTCAAGCAGAAATGAACGGAAGGATCCTTCAGCAATCCGGCCCTTTTGAAACCGAGAAGAAGCAAATTGCAGAAAAAATTGCCAAATACCAAGCCTCTTATGATTCTGCTGCTGTGGAATTGGAAAAAGAAATTCTGGGAACTAAAACCGGAGTAACCAGCGGAAAAGAAGGATATGGCCCAAATGCAAAACGTAAAGCCGAACTGAAAGAACAACGAAAAGCCGATTTGGAAAATTATCAGAAACAAATGGCTTCAAGATTAGAATATCTGGATAAGGAAGTTTCAAAAGTATACACCAACCTTGAAACCGAACGTACAAAAACCGAGACTTTTGAAGATAAATTTAATGGATTTGCAGCAAGATTACAGGCTTTAGATGAATTGGGAAAAAATTCTGCCATTATAGCTTTGGCGGCAAGTTTCATAATGGGACTTTTCATCTGTCTTGAAATTTCTCCGGTTTTGGTAAAGCTGATCTCATCAGTAGGACCTTATGATTATCTTCTGGAAAAAACCGAAAACGATTTCCGACTTTACTCAAAAGAAAAAGTGGAAAAAGGAAATACTTTTACGGATCATCGCATTGATGATTTCAAAAGGAGACTGAACGAGTAAATGCAAACCATATATAATTTTAAAAACTTCACATAAATTAGAATTTGTGTGAAGTTTTTTTATCTTTAAACCCTCAAAAAAAAACGCAGAGCTGAAAAAATATGAATATTGATACTACAAAAATTCAGGAAAGAAAAAAAACACTTGACCTTTGCAAAAAACATTTAAAAGAACAATTTATTGGTATTGATACCATAATTGATGACCTGCTGGAATATATTCAGGTTTGGTATTTGATGCCTGAAATACTGAATCGTCCCGTTATTCTCAATCTTTGGGGAATGACAGGTGTCGGAAAAACAGATTTGGTAAGAAAAATGGTAAAATTTCTAAGTTATCAGGATCGTTTTGTAGAAATAGAATTAAGCAATTCCGATGAGACTACCTGGAACAAAAACGTTGCTGATGTTTTGGAAAAAAATAATCTGAATGATGAAAAACCAAGCATTATATTATTTGACGAAATACAGCGTTTCAATACTTTGGATCCCAATGGAATGCCTGTTCCGCAAACACGATTTACAGATTTTTGGGAACTTTTAAGCGACGGAAGACTTAGTAAAAAAGAACGTGACGATCTGGAACATTATATCATATCTTATCTTTTCAGAAAAAAAGAGAACGAACGGAGAAAAATGAGTGGAGAAAGGGAAATTGATGAAAATCCTTTCCTGAATATGTGGGATGCAAAAGAATTGAAGAAAATACTGGGCATAGAAAAAGATGTTCTCAGTTTGACGGATATGACCGAAGATGATATGGTAAAACTGATTTTGAAAAAGCAAAAAGAAAAAAAAATCTACGAACCCGTGAACTACAGCAAAATGCTGATTATCATTAGCGGAAATCTGGATGAAGCTTTTCAAATGGCGGGACAAACCAGTGAAGCGGATGTAGATGCTGATATTTTCCACGCTTTTACAAAAAAAATTACAGTAGTGGATATCAAAAATGCACTTACCCGAAAATTTCGTCCGGAACAAGTAGCAAGATTCGGAAATATCCATTTGATATACAATTCTTTACGAAAAACAGATTTTGAAAAATTAATTGATAGAGAAGTACGAAGGCTAACTAAAGAAACAAATGAAAAATTCGGAGTAAAGCTGAAAATCGACAAAAGTATAAATGCACTAATATATAGAAATGGCGTATTTCCTGTTCAAGGAGTTCGTCCTGTTTTCAGTAGTGTTATTGATATTTTGGATTCTAATCTTAGTAAACTTCTTTTGGAAGCAATTATTAAAAATGAAAAAAGTATTGAGATTGAATATTCCGAAAATGAAAAAAAGATCCTCGGCAAAATCGGAAAAACATTAATAGAAATTCCATATTTGGGAAGAATTGATAAAATCCGCCAATCAAATCTGGAAGATGCCGTTGCAAATATTAGTGTGCATGAATCTGGACACGCAATTGTATATATGCTATTGACAAATTTCGCACCACTGCAATTAAAAAGCAAACTTGCGAGTAGCTATGCAGGAGGTTTTACATTTCCACATCAGATTCATGACACAAAGGAAAATCTTCTGAATAAAATTAAAATTTATCTTGCAGGAGGAATCGCAGAAGAAATCATTTTCGGAGAAGAAAAAGCAAGTATCGGAAGAAGCCATGACAGAGAACAAGCTACTATTCTTGCCACAGACTTTATAAGGAAATATGGTTTTGAAGAAAATTTTCAGGTCAATTACAGCATGGAAGATTATCAGCATAGAATGCTTCAGGAAGTTACGGATAAATCTGTAGAAAATCTTATGAAAAAACTGGTAAAGGAAACCACACTTCTTCTGGAAAGCAATAAACCTTTACTTATAGATTTAAGCAAAGAATTGTCTCAAAAAGGAGATATGACTCCAAAAGAAATCATGAATACGGGAAAGAAATTCGGGCTTAACGTGAGCATTAAAGAGGAAGGTTTCCTTCATATTTTTGATTATAATAGAAAACTGAATATACAATAACTTTATTCAAAACTAATATGTACTTTCAGAAATATTGATTTCTACACTTTCCGTAAGAGTTTTGCTTGAATTATATTTTGCCTTGCAGAGATTGGACTTAAAAGTGTAACTTCCTTTATCCAAAACGATATAATTCAGCTTATTTCTTTCTATTGGAATAGTATAATTTTTTCCTTTTCCTGAAATTCTGACAATGATATTGCAATTCGTATTGTTTGTCAAAAGAATTGCAGCCTGTGGATCTGAAGGATTATCATTCAAAAATTGATTAACAGCTTCCGCAGCACGTTGATTTTTACCTATCGCATCTTTCTTCATCAGTTCTTCAAACTCTGCTTTTTCCGAAACCGGAGTTGGTATCCCTGAATTTTTTCCTGAATTCATTGGTGTACATCCTATCAAAATCATTAGCAAATAAGTCAAATACAGAATCTTCAGGATAGAAAATATATTTTTCATTTGAATTTCTAAATAACATTAGGGAAGTTAATCAAAAAATTACAATTCCATATACATCATAAAACTCAAAAAAACCACTATCATATGAATATTTTTAAAATAATGATTTTTTATTAAATTTTTCAAAATTATTTTTAAATATTTTTAAGTAAATATAAATGAAATATTTCTTAACTTTAATACACTAAAAACAATTACTATGAAAAATTTTATTTTATTTGTTGCCTTTTTGGCCAGCTTGATTTCAAATTCAGCATTAAAAGCGCAAGCTACAGAACCTTTCATCGGACAGATTGCTTTTGTACCTTACAGTTTCACACCAAGATATTGGCATGAATGCGACGGATCTTTGCTTCCAATTTCACAAAACCAGGCTCTTTTTGCTCTTTTAGGTACAACTTATGGAGGAAATGGTGTTACCACTTTTGCACTTCCTGATATGAGAGGAAGAGTATTGGTCTCTAATGGACAAGGGTCGGGTCTCAGTGATTATACAATGGGACAAATGGGAGGTATGGAAAGCGTTACTCTAACGCAGAATCAAATGCCTTCTCACACTCATACTGTAAATGCAGTGACATCAGAAGGTAATCTGAACACTCCCACAAATGGACTTCCTGCTGATACCAAAATTTTAGATAAAGAATATTCTAATGCAGCAGCCAACACAACAATGAGTTCTTCCATGGTCTCTCCAACCGGAGGAAACCAACCGCATGAAAACAGGCAGCCTTACATTACTTTAAAATGCATTATTGCATTGCAGGGAGTTTTTCCTACACAAAATTAACGGTCATGAAATTTCTATATTTTGCATGCCTGATTTTTGGAAATGCATTGTTTTCACAAACGATCACTTTCAAAGGATGTACAAATTTATTTGAAAATCAAAATTTTACATTCAATAAGACGGGTACAGACAGCTACTCTAAAGGCATATACATTACCACTCCAGTAGATGGAGCACAAGATTGTGGAGGTTTAGGAACGTGTGAATTCCAAATAAAATGGAATAATACCCAAAACAGATGGGAATTTTTAGCAGATTCTGGCAACGGAAATTTTGTAAACCCATATTTGATTTACTATAATTCTACAGGAAATAGCACCGCTTCTAATCCACCAAGTAATATTTTCGGTACATGGGTAGAAAATACCAGTGTAACTACCGGAGCTTGTGGTGGAGATTTAACTTCTACTAATTCTACCATGACAGGCGATGTTCATTCTTCTTTTTTAGGTGTTTCAGAAAATTCAGAAAAGAAAATTCAGATTTTTCCTAATCCTGTTTCTGATATTATTACCATTTCAGGTATTGAAGATGCTGATACATTTAGTATTTATACCATGAACGGACAATTGATGAAAGCTGAAAAATTTACCAAAAAAATAAATGTTTCTAATTTTACAGCAGGAATCTATTTGTTAAGAATTAAAAGCAAGAACGATCAAACCTACGAATTCAAGTTTATCAAAAAATAAATTCTTACCCTATAAAAAATCCGCCTCACAAATAAATTGATTGTGAGGCGGATTTTAGTTTTTATAAAGAATAATTTGGAGCTTCTTGTGTAATGATTACATCATGAGGGTGAGATTCTTTCAAACCATTTCCGGTAATCTGAACCATTTTTCCATCTTTCTGCAAAGTTTCAATATCTTTTGTTCCACAATAACCCATTCCGGCACGGATTCCGCCTGTTAATTGGAATACCACATCTTCCAGTTTTCCTTTATACGGAACTCTTCCTTCGATACCTTCCGGAACAAATTTTTTAGCTTCACTTTGGAAATATCTTTCTTTACCTCCTCGTTTCATAGCAGCCAAACTTCCCATTCCCTGATACGATTTGAATTTTCTTCCTTGGAAAATAATTTCTTCACCCGGAGCTTCTTCCGTTCCTGCAAAAAGAGAACCAAGCATTACGGCATTTGCTCCGGAAGCAATGGCTTTTACAATATCTCCTGAAAGTTTGATTCCTCCATCTGCAATTACTGCCACATTTTTAGTTTTTGCATATTCATAAACATTGTAGATAGCGGAAAGCTGCGGAATTCCAACTCCTGCAACTACTCTTGTTGTACAGATAGAACCCGGCCCAACTCCTACTTTCAGAACATTAGCTCCTGCATTTATCAAATCTTTTGCTGCTTCTGTTGTTACAATATTCCCTCCAACAATATCTAAATCAGGGAATTTTTTACGGATTTCAGAAATTTTATCTAAAACTCCTTTGGAATGTCCATGAGCAGAATCAATGGCAACAATATCTACACCTGCTTCTACTAGTGCTTCAATTCTTTCCATAGTATCTTCTCCTACTCCAATTCCTGCTCCTACAATCAGTCTTCCGTTTTGATCTTTGTTTGCATTGGGATATTCAAGTTGATTATCAATATCTTTTATGGTAATCAATCCTACTAGTTTATAATCCTTATCTACAATAGGGAGTTTTTCCACACGGTTTTCAAGAAGGATTTTTTTTGCCGTTTCCAATGTGGTATCTCTCCCGGAAGTAATTAGATTTTCTGTAGTCATCAGTTCCTCCACTTTCATATTGAGATTTTCCTGATATTTCACATCACGGTTCGTAATAATTCCAATTAATTTATTCTCCGCATCTACAACAGGAAGTCCGGAAATTTTAAAGTCCTTCATTAAATCCTTAGCTTCTGCTAATGTATGATCTTTGGAAAGCGTAACCGGATCGGCAATCATTCCATTTTCGGAACGTTTTACTTTATTTACCTGAGCTGCTTGTTCAGCAATCGGCATATTTTTATGAATAAATCCCAAACCTCCGACTCTTGCCAATGCAATCGCCAAATCAGCTTCTGTTACCGTGTCCATTGCTGCGGAAACGATGGGAACATTCAGCGTAATTTTGTCGGTAAGTCTTGATTTTAAAGAAACTTGATTCGGTAATACTTCAGAATAAGAAGGTATTAAGAGTACGTCATCGAAAGTGATGGCGTGCTCTACAATTTTGCTGTGAATAGACATCTTTACTTTCTTTGCAAAATTATAGTTTTTTGACGAATTCTGAAAATGCTATATCTGATTTAATGAAAAATTAATTTAAATTGCTTTCAAGTATTTGGGAAATTCAAAAAAGTTGCATCCATACTGAACGCAACTTTAAATATAATAATGTTAAACTTTTAATTATTCTTCTGATGTAGAATTGCTTGCCACTTCTTTTTTATTTGCTTCATTTATCAGTTTTGAAATATCTTCTGTTGTAAACTTGCCTTTCACATCTACAAAAACAAGTTCTTTATCAGAATTTACAAGGATCATTAATTTTTTGATATTATCACCATCTTGCAACGCTTGTATGTTTACATTTTGTCCTTCATGTTTTACCGTCACCCAATCCTGATAATTATTTTTATTTAAATATTTGGCAAAATCTGCCAGCATTTGTTTATTACCATTTTCTACAGTAAGAACTCTTATTTTTTTAATTTTTTTCACGAGATTGATCACCTCCTCACTTTCTCCATCTTCACGCAATGCTCTTTTCACAAAAGGTTTTGCGAGCCAAACCGGAACATTCACACTGGTAAATTTTGCATTCCCGGAATTATAATAAGGATTGTCAAAAAAAGATATATTCGGATGCTTGGAAACAATACACGATTGTAAAGAAAACAGAATGATTCCAAAAATTGTAAGTTTAAAAAGAGTTTTCATTTTTATGTTTTTTTAGTCAATAGATTTTGTGCTTCCTCCACTTGAATTATCTGCAGTAAAGTTTCTTGGTTTTCCTGCATATCTTACATTTCCTCCTGAAGATGTTACAGAACTGAGGCTTTCTGTGGCTCTTACTTTTATGCTTGCTCCTGAAGTTACATTTGTCTGCACATTTTTTCCTTCAAGATTTTGTGCGTTACAAGAAGCTGCGCTGGAAAGTGTATAATTTATCTTATCCGCTTTTCCTGTAAGTGTGGCAGAAGAACCACTATTTCCGCTGAAAGTTAAATTTGAAGTTTCCATGTCTACTTTCATATCGGAGCCGGAAGTAGCATTAATAGAAATAGTGTTATCAGCTTGCAAATCAGCATTAAGTGAAGAACCGGATTCTACAGTAACATCAAAGTTATCTTCTTTCACAGTATTAAGGGCTGTAAAATGAGCTCCGGACGAAGTTCTGATTTTTTCTAAACGAGGAGCTTCCACATTTACCAGAATTTTTTTGATTTTCAAATTATTTTTTCCCTTACTGTCTATATAAATTTTAAGTACTCCATTTTCTACTTTTGTCATAATATATTGCAGCATTCCGGCATCAGTATCTACCACCACTTTCTGATTGTTGGATTGTGTAAAATTAACTTTCACACCTGTAGACGCTTCAATTCCTGAAAATTTACCTACATTCCTTTCTTCGGAATTGGAAGATTTGTTGTCGTTATAATCTTCATGGGAAGAAAAGGAAGAGGTTGTTTTAGTCTCATTACCAAAACTAAAGTCATCTTTTTGTGCTTCGTTAATGAGTTTATTCACATCATCCATAGAAATTTTCCCATCCAACATCATAAGTACGGTACTATCTTTAGAACTAATGTTCAGAAGTAAATTGTCCAGAATTCCATTTGATGCATCAGAAGAAAGAAATTTTATTTTACTTCCTTTGCTGTTTACAGTCATCAGTTCTTCATATTTCAGATTGTTTACAGAAGTTAATATTTCTTTACCCAGATTTTCATAAAACGAAAGTGGTTTTGAAGCATCTTTTTCTTCCGGTTTTTCAATGATTAAAATTTTAAGTCCCTGAATTTTGCTAAGTAATGGTTTGATCTGATCCAGTTCAGAATCTTTTATATCCAGCTTGTTCAGCATTCCGAACATGGATTTGGAAATCTTTATGGAGGTTACACCTTCCGTTTCCTGATATTTATCGAAAAGTTGTTCAAGTTTTTCTTTTTGCGCAGCTACATTGAAGAAATAGCTGAAGAACAGTGCGAATATAAATAATGTCTTTTTCATTGTTTTAATTTTTTTTAATTTTCAATAGGATTTTCCTGTACTACACTTGAAGCAATAGTTTTTGTTACTTTATCCGAAAGTATCTGGAAAGAATACTTGGTTACATTTATTGCTTCTTCTTCGTTTTTTATTTTATGGCCATTAACGATTACGAAGTCATCTTCATATTGTGTTGCGTTTTCTTTTTTCGGTTGATATGCTAATCTTTGTTTTTTACTTTTTTGAATTCTTCCTCTTTTCGGAATTATCTGATCCATTACTTTTTCAGGATTGCTCACTTCATTGGTCTGAGAATCATGAGTCAGGCTATCGGGTTTGGATCGTATTGAATCGGCTGGGTTATGATAAGCAATATCACTTCCTCTTAAAATATCATTTTTTTTGTCTTTGATTTGGTTTTGCACCAGATTATTTTGATTTTCAATTGTACCTTCAGAATTCCATTCTTTAATTCCGAAAACAATTCCAAAGAGTAAAATCACACTTGCAGCCATCCAAAAACCCTTTGGAACAATCGGCTTCTTGCTTCCTGAAATTGAAATAATTGGAGCTTCAGATTGTATTTTTTCTTTATCCGATTGCACTTCTGCATTTTTCAGAAAATCTTCAAAATCCCAATTCATTTTTTCTTCTTTCATTTCCTGAAAGATTTCATTATACTTATTCTGAAATTTGTCTTTTTTCATAGCTCATTAGCTTTGTAATTTGTTCTTTTACTTTTTGTCTGGCACGCATCAGATTTACTCTTACCGCATTTTCTTCCATTTCCATTATTTCGGAAATTTCCGATATTTCGTATTCTTCCACATCTTTCAGATGAATTACCGTTTTTTGTTTTTCCGGAAGCTGGTTGATAAAACCTATAATATGTTCTTTCAAATTATTGAATTCCGGCTTGTACAATTCACTTCTGTGGATGTGCATTTCTGCGAAAGCCATTTTTACATCATTATGTTTCAAACGATTCAGACATTCGTTCTTCACACATTTCATTACAAAAGATTTCAGGTTTCCATATTCTGCGAGTTTTTCTTTGGTCTGCCAAAATTTCATCATCAGATCCTGAACAATATCTTCCGCTTCATCACTGCTCATCACGAATTTTTTCGCAAAACGATACATCTCATCTTTGAGAGTAAATATCGAATCTCTGAATAATTCTTGTGTCATAATTGATTATCGCTTTCTGATAGTAAGACAACTAAGTTCTGAAATTTATTACATCTTATTTTAAATTTTTTCAAAAAAATAAAATTGAGTATTACATTTGCCTTGTATAGAAGGATTTTGAGTGTCAATTTGTCACTCCTCAATTTTTAATAATGCTGCAAAAAAGAGCAAAAACCGTAAAAAGATTTTTAAAAATTTATAATTCTTGTTAAAGTTTCGTTAAATCTGAAACGTTCTGTTTTACCTGAATACTTATTTAGCATTAAATTTGTTTTAGAAAATGGAAAATAAAATCATAACAATTACGATGAAAAATACTTTCAAAAAATTAATGCCTTATGCTTTTGTCGGGATTATTTCCGGAGCTACTACATTTGGTGCGATCAGTTATTTTAATCACGGAAACAGCGGTGAAGATTTTTCATATTTTCATCAGGCAAAAGACAATGTTGCATTTGCAGGATTGAACAGCGCTGCAATAGGCGATGATTTTGTAAAAGCAGCAAAAACTACAGTTCCTGCTGTGGTTACTATTAAAAATTATTCGAGCAATCAGGCTAGAAGTTCTTCCAATGAAGATCTTTTTGATTTCTTTTTCGGAGATCCCTTCGGAAATGGGAACAGAAACCAGCAAAGACAGCAGACTCCTCCAAATATGCCGTCAGCTTTAGGATCGGGTGTTATTATTTCTCCTGATGGTTATATTATTTCCAACAATCATGTTGTTGCTAATGCAAATAAATTAGAAGTTGTTCTTTCCAATAAAAAATCCTATATCGCAACTCTTGTAGGTACAGATCCTACAACAGATATTGCTTTATTAAAGATTGAAGAAAAAGGTCTTCCTTATTTAAATTTTGCAAATTCTGATAATACGGAAGTTGGACAGTGGGTTTTAGCAGTTGGAAATCCGCTTGGTCTTAATTCTACAGTTACAGCTGGAATTGTTTCTGCAAAAGGAAGAAGTATTGATATCTTAAGCAGACAATCCAGAACGCCAATTGAAAGCTTCATCCAAACCGATGCTGCTATCAATCCGGGAAATTCCGGAGGTGCATTAGTGAATACTAATGGAGAACTTATCGGTATCAATTCTGCTATTTCTTCCAATACAGGATATTATGAAGGATATGGTTTTGCAGTACCTTCCAATCTTGCCAGAAAAGTAGTAGAAGATATCAAAAAATACGGTTTAGTACAAAGAGGTTTCCTTGGAGTGGGTGCTTTGGATCTTTCGGATGATGTTCAGGTAATGAGATACAACCAACAAAATAAAGCTAATTTAAAATCCGGAAGCGGAGTTTACGTTACCGATATTACCAAAAATGGAGGTGCAGAAGATGCTGGAATAAGAGTTGGCGATATTATCACAAAAATTGATAATACATCAATTGACAGTTATGCTGATCTTTCATTTGCAATCGGAAGCAGAAGACAAGGAGATAAAGTTGCCGTAACCTATTCCAGAAACGGAAAAGAAAATACAACCAATGTAACGTTAAAAGACGAAAAAGGAAACACATCTTTCAGAAGTAAATCTGATCTTTCCGTAACTGAAAAAATAGGTTCAGAATTTGAACCATTAAGTGATCGTTTCAAAACTGATTATGGACTAAACAGCGGTGTTATAGCCAAAAATGTAGAAACCGGAAGCGAAATGGCGAAAATTGGAATCGTAGATAATTATATCATTATAGAAATAAACGGTAAGCCTGTAAATTCTCAAAAGGATATAGAAAAAATCCTTGAAGACTACAAAGGAAATGTTCAGGTAAAATTTGTAGATGAATACGGAAGGATCTATACCAAAGGATTTAAAATGCCTTAATATAATTCAACAATTAAACAAAAAATAAACGCAGCTAATAAATAGTTGCGTTTTATTTTTGTTGTAATTCTTTTAGCTTTCTTTTTCTTTTCCTTTCATAAATGACTTCGGTAATTTTTCCACCAATCCACGCAAAAGGGAAAAATATAAGGAAAATAATTATTTTGTAAAAAGTAGGATGATAAGGAAAAATAATGATATCTAACATCGCAATAAACAGTAAGATAAAACCTATCAGAATTGCATAAGCCACCTTTGCATATTTTACAATAATTGCTGTAACTACACCACCTACTGTAGATGCAATTCCTGAAGAGATAAGAAGTGCTACAAAAAAATAAGGTTTGTATTCTACCGATTTTAAAAAATTCTCCCAATGTTTAAAAGGTGCAAACTCATCATAGGTAATCCAATCCGTATCAAGGCGTATCCCAACAGTAATTATTAGAAATGCTACTGCCAAACCTATTAGTACACCAACTGTATTTCGTATAAAATTCATTAAAACTGATGTGCAATCATTGATATTTCAATATCTACATTTTTCGGCAAACAAGAAACCTGAACTGTTTCTCTGGCAGGATAATTTTCAGAATCCAAATAAGATGCATAGATATCATTCATCACTGCAAAATCATCCATGTTTTTTAGAAAAATAGTAGCCTTTACTACATTTTTAAAGTCCATTCCTGCTTCCTGAAGAATAGCTTTAAGATTTTTCATAACCTGATGTGTTTCTTTTTCTATACCTTCCACTAATTTCCCTGTTTCAGGATTCAGTGGAATCTGCCCGGAAATATAGAGAACACCATTGATAAGGTTTGCCTGTGAGTAAGGGCCGATTGCAGCAGGTGCATTTTGAGTAGATATTATTTTCTTCACTTTTATCTTTAAAATCTTAATGTACAAAACTATTAATTTTTTTGTACAAAATTTGGATTTTTTAAAATCTCTAAACTGTTATTGAAAAGTTTCAGACATTTTCGCAAGT
>NZ_JBXUGL010000013.1:0-76539 GCF_057180505.1 Chryseobacterium sp. HNCC26DJ241
TATGAAAATGTAAAATCGCCAGATTCATTATGCCTGGATTTGAATAAGGATGGAGAGACAATGAGTTTAAAAAATTTTAAAGACAAAAACTTAGAAATACAATTCTATAAAATATCATCTGATAAAGTAAATATCAACTATACACCCAGAGAAATCGATATATTATTGCATAATGTTGGAAAGTATGATTATCCTGTAAACATTCAAGATTATCTTATAAAAGGAACTCTGAATTTGCTACCTAAACTTAAAATTAAGCTCTAAATCTGAATGTATAAATAATGAAAAGAATATACTTAACTCTAGTTTTTGTACTATCTGTAGCTACTTATGCACAACAGCAATTTGAAGTTAAAATTATAGGGTCGGACAATTCTGTGCCTTTGAAAAATGCTAAAATAGTTACTGATACAGGCGTTTATTATACCAATGAAGAAGGTCTTGTATTAGCAGAAAGTAATTCGCCTAAATGTACTGTTTCAGCACCCACTTACATGGAACGTGAAGTGGTGATTTCTGATGTTAATAATAAGATATTAGATTTAGAGCCAAAATTCATTGATATAGAAGAAGTAACACTTGAAAATGTAAATATTCAGACCATTTTTCAAAATATTTTAAAAAATTACCAAAGTATTTATTACAATAAACCTTCATTTTATTATGGTGTGATAAAACAGAAAGCATACATAGATCACAAGATCAGCAATTTTTTGGTGGCTGATATCAATGTATGGTCAAAATATAATCTTTTTAATTTTTCTGAAGCAAAAAATATTGACGCTTTCTTTCAGATGAATCTGAATAATATAAGATATTTTAAAACGACAAAGACTAATGCAGAATATCCTTTTAACAATGATGTGCAAATAATTCCGTCAAATTTTGTATCAAAAATATTCCTTAATGCCGAAATTGCTGAGATTCTCAATCAATTCAAAAATAATAAGATATCTTCTAAAGTTTCAAATACTACAGCTGGAATTCAAAAAATTACATTTAAGGTGGAAGATAATAAAGACATGGATTTTTCAGGATATGTTATATTCAATAAAAATGATAATGCTGTCACATTTATGGAAGTGTCAGGAAAAAATAATGTCAGTAAAAAGAAGATCGCCAAAAATAAATTGGGAGAAGAATATAGCATTAGCAATGATTCTTTTACGATTTCTTATGATTTTACGAAGAGAGATTACAAATATTTCCCTACCAATGTAAAGATTTCAGTAGCCGGATCGGGAATTTATAAAGGGAAAGATATACCGGTAAGCATGATACAGGAAATCAGTTTTCAAAAATTTAATACTTCGAATGATAAAGGATTAAAAAATAAAATAGACCTCACCAAAAATATCACCGAAAATATACCAACTAAAGAATCAAAGGAAAGTAAGACATTATTAACATCTGAAGAACAAAAATTTATCAATGAGCCTTAAACAAAAATCTCCTGATTTTTACGAATATTATCCCAAACTCTTTCATAGCTACTATAAAAATATTAATCCTGAAATTGTTGATTCTTTATCGATAGCAGGTTATGATTATTACCAGTCGATACTGCATTTGGATTCTGTATTGGATGATGGAGCCAGTCATAATATCGTTAAAGTAATAGATCTTCAGGAGAATGCGATTAAACGATTATCCTCAATTTATCCTCAAAACGATATTTTTTGGAATTATTGGGCTTCACGAAAAACAGAGTATTTTCAAGCTGTAGTACTTGAAAAACAACTTTGGTCAAAGCCAACAGAAGAATTCTATAATGAGGTTGCAGATAAAAAATCAGCTTTTGGAAAGATTGCTATAGATTGTTTATATACTCTTTCAGGAGAAAAAGATGTAGAAACATACCATCATCTCATCCTTTCACACAAATCTTTTTCAGTAGCATTTCAGTTATATGATGATGTTATAGATTTTGTCTCTGATTTTCAAAAGAAACAGTTTAATAAGGCTGTTCATGAATTGTCGAAAATTATCAGATTTTCAGATTATAATAATGAACCGACTGTCTTAAATAAATTGCTTTATATAAAAGGAGTTGGAATAGAAATCCTCGAAGATTCAATTAAATATCTGGAAAAAGCCAAAACTCTTGCTCCTGCTTTGGACGGTGACAATATGTGGTATAATACTATAAATGATTTTCAGCAAACAGTGGTGAGAACAAAAGATAGCATTTATGGATATTTACAAGTTTTGCAAGCAAGACTGAAATTAAGAAAAGGTAAATCCGAAAGATCTTTTTTCAATTATGAAAAAATAGATGATAAGAAAATTATAAGAGGCTTGGATTATATAAAATATGATTTCCTGCACAACTATGGAGACTTAAAGCATATCATGTATTTGAGTAATCTTGAAGGATTTGATAACGACCAAAATGTTCATGTGTCTGATATTTTTCCGAGAGCTATTGTTAATGACTGCTTAATAGACATAGGTGTAAAATTTAATCTTAATCTTGAAAATTTTCTTGAAGATGAAAACACCTATTTTATTCAGCAAAAAAATAATGATGCAATAGGTGGCTGGTCCTATTTTCCAACTGTACAGGAAATTGCTGCTGACATTGATGATTTAGGACAAATCATGCAGCTCTTTTTAAAAAGTGGAAGAAAGGATTTAATTGATACCTATTGTATAAATACTATTGATATTGCTTTAAGCGATAGAATCACAACAAATGGAGGTATTGAAACTTGGATTATACCCCAAAAAAAACTTTCGGAAAAGCAAACTATTCAGAATTTTTTTAATTCAACAAAATGGGGGAAAGGTCCTGATGTAGAAGTTGTTGCCAATTTTGCTTATGCACTGCATCTTTTCGATGCAATGAAATATAAAAATACTGTTTCTAATGCGATAGATTTTATTCTTTCTCAAATTGAGAAAGAAGGATATTGGAAAAGTCGTTGGTATTACGGAAAATTTTATGGAACATATATAAATCTTCGTTTGATTTGCCAATTCGATGATAAATATAAAGATGCAAAAGACAAAGTAGAAGATTTTCTTTATAACAATCAAAATATTGACGGCAGTTATGATGAGGACAAATACAGCATCTTATCTACAGCATTTGCAATATTTTGTATGACTCTTATCGGTGGGCAGAAATTGGAAAGTCATAGAAAAAAAGCTAAAGAATACCTTTTAGTGAAACAATTAGCTGATGGCAGTTGGAATTCCGAAGATTTTATAAAACCTAAATCTTATGAACCGTACGGAAGTAAAACTCTTACCACTGCATATGTATTAAAAGCTTTACTATAATGGAAAAGGAACAATTATTTGCTCTTGCACCGGAAATTGAGTTACTGGAGTTTAACAAGAAAGACTATTTGATATATAATTCAAAAATAAATAAGTATACAAAAATTAATGATAAATATTATAATTTATTGATTTTGGCCGATGGTACAAGAACTATATATGATCTTCAGAATGAATACCATCATAAACATCAAATTTTTTTGAAAGAAGATCAGATTTTTTCATTATTCAAAAAGATGGAAAAATATGGAGTTTTTGGCACGAATGAATATCAAGAAACTTACTCTAAACTTCCGAAATATATTAGTTATGGCTTTATTTTTCTTAAAAATTCGTATGTTTCCAAAATAGTTCCGTTGTTAGGTTTTTTATTTACATTATATTCATTTATTACAGTTTTTTGTCTTTCTATTATAGTTTTTATACATCATTTTCTGAATAATTATCAGAATTATTCAACGATAAATCTTGGAGGAATTCTCCCTGTTTCTATTTTATTAATGTTTATTAGTACGATCTTTCATGAATTAGGACATGCAGCAGCAGCACATTTTTTTAAGGCAAAGCATGGAGGAATAGGTTTTGGGTTTTATCTTTTTATTGTTCCTGTTTTTTTTGCAGATGTTACAGATATATGGAGGTTAAACCGATGGAAGAGAATTATAGTAAATAGTGCCGGTGTATATTTCGAAATTATATTTTGTTTATTTTTATCGCTTATTGCTTATCTTACAAATAATTCGTCTTTAGAGATCTTATCATTTTTGATTATTGGATCGGCTTTATACAATTTTATTCCTTTTATGAGAGCTGACGGTTACTGGATTTTGTCAGATTTAATGAATAAACCTAATCTCAATTTTCATGCAATGAATAGTCTAAAAATTATTATTGTTTCAGTTTTTAAATTCAAAAAACCTGAACTAGAAAAAAATAATTATCTGGTAGCATTATACGGAATATTTAATGTAGCTGTTATTGGTTTGGTTTTCTATTATCAGATCTTTCGGAACTGGAAAAATTTCATCAATTTCCCGAGAATTTTATTTAGTAAACTTATAAATCTTGTAGAGGGGAATACTACAATTGGTTTTAGAGATTTGATTCATATAATTTTAACGTTAGTATTATACATTGTTCTTTTCAAACTATTTACAGGAGTTTTAAAATTGGTTTTCCGGAAAAAGAAAAATAAGATTTAAATTGCTCACTTTTTTCTGTATCTGTAGATTATATATAAAACCCTCATTTGTTGTATTTTTTTTATATTTATACTAATATCAAGAAAACTTTTTGGTGTTAGTTATAAATGGGTTCAAAATTTAAAAAGCGATTATTCCTATTACTGATAAGCACAGCTATTGGTATTTTACTATGGTTGGTTTGGGCTTATAATGGTTTTGAAAATGGCTATATTTTCGGTAGTTATAATAGCAAAATCAAGGAATTTACTCCATTTATATTCAATACCAATAAAAAGAAAACTAATCAATTTGCCGCAGATAATATTTATATGGGATTATTATTTCCATTTCACAAACAAGGTCTGATTGATACTACTGGGAAAATTATAGTCCCAATAAGATATGATGAAGTAGGCTGGGTGGAGCGTTCAACAGGTTGGGCTCCGGTGAAAACTAAAAATAAATGGGGATTGTATAATATAAAAACAGGAAAAGAAATTGAAGCGGTATCTACAATTCCCTTCTATTTTCACCAGTATCGAGTAGGTGCATTTTCGGTTGATAAAAAAGGGAAAATACGTGGCTTGATAAATGATAAAGGAAAAATAATATTCCCCGCAAAATATTTTGTTTATCCAGGAAATGATCTTCGGTATTGGGTATTTACAAAAGATACGCTGAAAAAAAAGCCTTTGGTGTATGATCGCAAATTAGAAAAATTTATCACTCATGGTGAATATGAATTTGTAAAATTAAATTTTGGTTTAATACCTCTGATCGTAGCAAGAAAAAATTATAACCACATGAATCTTATTCAGAAAAATACACTTTCTGTAATTCCTAAAGATTATATGTTGCTATTTATCCAGCCTTCTGATAATACCAATAGATCCATCATTGAAACTCTTCCGAGTAATCAGCTAACTGAACCTGTAGATTGGGAAAAAAATAAAAGTAACACACGCGAAATTGTAAACGGCATAAATGGGATTTATGTAAATGATAAACATTTTATACCAATAAAAATGGGAGTTATTGATAGTTTAGGTAACGATATTATCTATCCGAAATATGACAATATAAAAGAACTATCTGATCGGTTTTATAAAATAAGCATTAACAAAAAACAAGGATTAACAGATACTTTGGGTAATATTATTGCAAAGCCTGTTTATAAATCCATTCAATCGTTTGACAAACTGAATTTGATTTTACTGATGAAAACGAACAATAAAACAATTTGTATAGACTATAACAAAAATATTATTTTTTCCGAAAAAATAAAAGTAAGAAGCAAGCCAGAGTATAATCAGGATGAAGTAATTTTTGAATTAAAAAACAAAATGTACGTTTTAAGATATAATAACGGTAACTATTATTGGAAGATATGGCAAAAAAGAAGATTTTAATTCTCATTTTGTTTGTTTTATCTGTTGCATTTGGAGCGAAATTTCAAATGGATCTGATGGGTACAAATCGAGGACAACAAATGGCAGTACATGAAATCAATTTGCTCATTGGTATTTTGGTTATTACAGCGATTTACACTATTGGTTATTTTTTCTATCGTTACCTGAATGATAAATTGTGGATCTGGCTTCTTATTGTAGCTCAACTGGTAGTTTTATATGATGGTGTAAAACGTTTCTATTATTACGAAATTTATGATGAAATCATAGGGAATCCCTATTTAGATGACGATCATTTTCCGCCGGGATATTTTTTTTATATACCAGCATTAATAGTCAATTTTTCACTAATTTTATTTGTATAAAGGGTTTGAAAAAGCAATGTTGATATTTTAATATAAAAGAAATGGAAATGGTTGGATGTTTTGAACAGAGTCTGATTCTTAAATAAAACCTATATTAAGTTTCGGCTAAAGCATTTATTAACATATTATTTTTTGCATGCCCGAACTCAGATTTTTAGAAAAAAGCTGAAATTATATTAATGAATTATTATAGAAATTATTAGCCTTAAAAAATTAATATCTATCATTCCACAAACCACATTTCAAAACGGCTTCCTTTTTCCAGAGGTTTATAATTAAGGTAGCCTTTATGCGCTTCCATAATGCTTTTGCTCAATGTCAATCCAATTCCGGAACCTCCATTTCTTGTTGTGAAAAATGGTAGGAAAATTTTATCCTTAATTTCATCGGTAATACCGACACCATTGTCTTCTATAGAAAGAATAATTCTGCTATTGAAAGATCGTATTTCAGTACGGATGATTTTATGATTTTTTTCTGACACAGCATAAATTGCATTTAAATATAAATTGATAATGCATCGCTCGATCATTTTTTCATCGGCTAAAATGATTTGATTGTCAAGATGATTTACGATTTCGATATTGTTTTTTTCAAATTCAGGTTTTAAAAATTCAAGTGCAGATTCTGTGATTTTTTTTAAAGAAATATTTGATAAAACCGGTTTCGGTAATTCCGCCACCTGTCGATAATCATCCACAAAATTTAAAAGCTGTTTCGATTTCGAATTGATAATCATCAAACTTTCCTTCATTTCCTGCTGATCGTCTTTATCTACAATTTCTTGATTGGCAATATATTCCAGATTTTGGATAAGACTATTAACTGGTGTTAAAGTATTTAGCAGCTCGTGGGAAATAACTTTCATCAGATTATTCCACGCCAGTTTTTCTTTTTGCACGATAATTTTCTGAACAGATTCTAAAGAAATGATGCAAAATTTTTGTTGTGGTGTTTCTACTTTGTTGGTTCGTAGAGAATACGATTGTTTTGCATTGTTTTTTATGGAAATATCAAAAAAATCTTGGGTGTTATCATATCCGTTTCTTTCAATAATAGTATAAAATGCCGGAATTTTTTCCCGATAAAGTTCCCATTTGTTGTATTTTGGTATTTGTAAAGTTTCCAAAAAAATAGGATTTACATAAAAAACCTGCCACTCATCATTTTGCTTGGAAAGAATCATTAAACCAATTTCCAATTGATTCAAAATGCTTTCATACAACAATTTATAGGATGATAAGGAAAGATGTTCTTGCTTGCTTTGATAATATAGTTGTACAGCATTGTTTAAAATTTCTGGACCTTCAGGTTTTGGAAATAATGAAAAATCCTTTTTTTGAATGGATAGCAGAATTTTTTCGGTTTTTGTGATATAAGATAAAGCAGCCGACTTCCCGATAAAAATTAATCCTAAAGAAAGAACTGAGAATAAAACACAATTGATCCATTTTCCCTCCACATAAAAATGATAAGTCAAAACAGCACTAATAATAGAAAGCACTATTGAAAAAAGCCAGATAAAAGAACTTTTCTTATGCATAACTATATTCCAAATTTTTCCATTCTCCTGTATAAAGCTGCTCTGGAAAGTCCCAAATCTTCTGCGGCAGAAGAAATATTTCCTTTGTGTTTTTTTAGTGCTTTTTTTATGAGCATTTCTTCCATTTCTTCGATATTCAGATTGGTAACGGAGACTTCATTTTCTGTATTTTGTGGCATCAGAAGTTTCAGATTTTTAGTATTGGAAAGAATGATGCTTCTTTCTATGCAATGATCCAATTCGCGGATATTTCCCGGCCACGAATAATTAAGCAGTTGATTTTGAAGTTCTTCCGAAAGATAAAGTTCATTTTTGTGATATTTCTGTTTGTATTTATCCAGAAAATAATTAGATAGAACGGAAATATCTTCTTTTCTCTCTCTTAAAGCCGGAATATACAATTCCACAGTATTAATCCGATAATACAAATCCTGCCGAAACTGGTTTTCTGCAACCGCTTTTTTAAGATTCTCGTTAGTAGCAAAAATAAATCGTACATCCAATTGCCGCTCTTTGGTTTCTCCTAGTCGGGATAATTTTCGGTTTTGAATCAGGCTTAATAATTTGGTTTGCAAATGCAAAGGAAGATTCCCGATTTCGTCCAGAAAAACAGTTCCGTTTTGTGCATTTTCAATTTTTCCTGCATAATCTTGATAAGCATCTGTAAAAGCTCCTTTTTTATATCCGAATAATTCCGCTTCAAAAAGATTTTCAGATAGACTTCCCAAATCTATATGAACAAAAGGCTGATTTTTCCTGTCGGAAAGTTCGTGAATATATTCTGCCAAAACATATTTCCCCGTTCCGTTTTCTCCAAGAAGCAGAACATTAGCATCTGTTGGAGCCACTCTTTTTATCTGTTCCAAAACTTCCTGCATTGCAGAAGAATGACTTTCAAGCTGATACTGATTAGAATTTCGCTGAATATTTTCCCACTGACTCAGTTTTTTATTTTTCCTTGAAACATCTACTGCAAGATTTACGGATGCATATAATTTTTCGTTGTTCCAAGGTTTTAAAATAAAATCAGAAGCTCCGTTTTTCAATGCTTCAACAGCCAATTCTACTTCACCATAAGCTGTCATCAGAATAATAGGAAGTTCAGGATCAATAGTTTTGATTTCCTGCATCCAGTATAATCCGTCTTGTCCGTTTTCAAAACCTTTTCGGAAATTCATATCAAGCAAAACCACATCAACTTGCTGTTCTGAAAGAAATTTCAAAATATTTTTCGGCTGATTGAGTGTACTGATTTCCGTAAAGAATTTCTTCAGCCAGACTCTCGCCGAAAACAAAATATCTTCGTCATCATCAACAATTAAAATATGAGCTTCTTTCTTACGCATTTTTGAATTATAAATTTTACAGCAATTTTTTACGTTCAAAACGTTCTTTTGCTTCGATTAAGGCTAAATGCAACTTTCTTTCGAGTTCTTTTTTGGGTGGTAGTTCTGTCCAATATTCAGCGACCATTATTCCGTCTTTGTGCATTTCCAAAAGTTCTATCTGTTCTTTGCTGCTTTCTGCACATAATATCAATCCAATTGGAGTTTCTTCGCCTTGTTGTTTTTCGTTTTTGTTGAGCCATTTCAGATATAATTCCATTTGTCCTTTATATTTGGCTTGGAATTTTCCCAATTTCAGTTCGATTGCCACCAATCTTTTGAGTGTACGATGGTAAAATAAAAGATCAAGATAAAAATCTTCTCCGTCGATAATCATTCTTTTTTGGCGTTCTACAAAAGCAAATCCTTTTCCTAATTCTAGGATAAATTTTTCCAATTCGTGAAGAATGGCTGTTTCAATATCTTTTTCGAGATAATCATTTTGTAAGCCGAGAAAATCTAACAAATATGGGTCTTTGAAAGTATTGATTGGAAAATGTTCGCTCTGTGATGATTGCAGATTGGCAATTTCGGTTCGTTCAAAAGCTTTGTTTGCGATTTGTTTTCGGAGTTCTCTTACACCAAGCGTTTCTTTGATGGCTAATTGCGCATAAAATTCTTTAGCTTTAGCTGATTTTAAAGGAATTAAAACTAAAAAATGAGACCAGGTTAATTGTCGTGACAGTGTAACGACAATTTGCATATCAGAGAAAAGCTCTGCAAATTGCATCATTCTTCGTACATTTTTTTCAGTAAAATTTCTACCGTAAGCATTTTCCAATTTTGCCGACACTGTCGAAACAATTTGTTTTCCGTATTCTGCACGTTGGTTTTGTAGAATGTCATCATTGATACGTTTTCCAACTTGCCAAAATAAAATGGTTAACGTACTATTAGCATACATCGCAATCTGTTGGCGACTTTGCTCAATAAGTTTTGATAAATCAGTTAACAGTTTTTCGTCTGAAAATACGACTGATTTGTCGGGAGATTGGGTATTTTTTATTTTTTTAGACATAGTTTTTAATCATTAATTTGTCCATTTTTGAACAAATTGTGTTCGGAATCGGACACTTTAAAAATATTTAAAATTTCTTTACTATTCATTTTCAGTTATTTACAAAAATATAAATTATTGGCATTAGCATTGTGTAATTATCTGTAAATCAGTTAACTGAATATGGATACGAAAATAGTAAAAAAGAAATCCAAATTAAAAATTATTTTACCAGCAGTTTTGGGAATTGCTTTTATTTCTGCATTTGTGTGGTATTTTGCGCAGCAGAAAAAAACATTCAATGTGAAATCTGATGATATACAAATTGATGAAGTTTCCGAAGGTAAATTTGAAGATATGTTGATGATTACAGCACAAACACAATCTCTCAATTCCTCTTTAATTAATGTAATGGAAGGAGGAGCTGTAAAGGAAATTTTTGCGGAAGACGGACAAATGCTCATCAAAGGACAACCAATTGCAAGAGTTTATAATCCCAATACGGAATTCAATTATCTTAATCAGGAAACTGGAATTATGCAGCAAATCAGCCAAATGAGAAGCTCGCTTTTAGAGTTGAAAAATCAGGAATTTAACCAAGATAAAGAATTGTTGCAGGCTCAAAACGATTTCAATACTGCACAACAAACATACAATCTTCAAAAAAGATTATATGATGCAGAAATTGGCAAGAAAACAGAATACGATATGAGTGTGCAAAACCTTAATTATCAGAAAAAAAGAAAACAAATCACAGAAGAAAGTATGGCAAATGAAACCAAATCCAGAAATTCTCAGGTGAATGCAATCAATACTTCAATTAATCAAATGGAAAAAAGTCTTCAGGTTCTTCGTTCCAACAAAAATAATTTCCTGATTATGGCTCCGGTTGCAGGAAGATTGTCTTCATTCAATATTTCTCTTGGACAAAACTTGACTTCCGGACAAAGCATCGGGAAAATTGATTTGATGGATGGGTATAAATTGGTAGCCAAAGTAGATGAATATTACATCAATAAATTGCAAATCGGGATTAAAGGAACTTTGGAAAATAACGGAAAAGAATACGAAGTCATTATCACGAAAATTCTTCCTGAGGTTTCTCAAGGACAATTTTCTGTAGAGTTGAATTTTACAGACTTAAAACCTGAAAATTTGAAAATCGGGATGACATTCGGTGTGAAATTAAAATTATCTGCTGATACACAAAGTCTTATCATTCCAAAAGGGAATTTTTACAAAGATACTTCCGGAAAATGGATATTTGTAGTAAAAGGCAATAAAGCCGAAAAAAGAAATATAAGTTTAGGAAGGGAAAATCCACTGTATTATGAAGTAACTTCTGGTTTGAAAAAAGGTGAGAAAATCATCACTTCCGATTATTCGGACTTTAAGCAATACGAAATTTTAAATCTTCAGTAAATTCATCAAAAATATTTATAAAACGTAATTCAATAATTTTAACAAAGCCATATTACAATGATAAACATTCAAAATCTTTCAAAAATCTATAAAACAGAAGATGTACAAACCAATGCGCTTAATGAAGTAAGTCTGAATATAAAAGAAGGAGAATTCGTAGCAATAATGGGACCTTCAGGTTGCGGAAAATCGACGTTTCTCAATATTCTCGGATTGTTGGATGATGCATCTTCAGGATCGTATAAATTCACGGATACTGAAACTTTAAATCTTAATGAAAAAAAGAAATCCGCTCTCAGAAAGAAAAATATCGGTTTTATTTTCCAGAATTTTAATCTGATTGATGAACTCACGGTTTATGAAAATATTGAGCTTCCCTTGATTTATAATGGTGTTTCTTCCTCCGAAAGAAAAAAACGAGTGGAAGAAATTATGGAAAAAATTAATATTTCGCATCGTGCAAAACATTATCCGCAACAACTTTCAGGAGGGCAGCAACAAAGAGCAGCTGTTGCAAGAGCTTTGGTTACAAAACCGAAATTAATTTTAGCCGATGAACCAACAGGAAACCTAGATTCTTCTAACGGAAATGAAGTGATGAATCTTTTGGCGGAACTTCACAGAGAAGGTTCTACAATTGTTATGGTAACACACTCTTCTTACGATGCAGGTTTTGCTTCAAGAATTGTAAATATGAAAGACGGCGAAATTTTCAGTGAAGAACATACCAGCCAAAGAAAAGATATTTTTGAAAAAGCAGAAGCTAAGAGTTTCGAATAAAAATTTAGTTGATGGTTGTCGGTTGTTAGTTGATGGGGATTCTCAAAACTAACAACAATCAACTAACAACAATCAACCCAAAATCAACAATTATGTTACAAAACTGGCTAAAAATTGCCTTCATCAATTATAAAAAAAACTGGCTTTCCACGATTATTAATTTATTTGGATTAACGGTTGGATTAACAGGATTTATGCTCATTCTAATGCATTGGAATGACGAAGAATCTTACGAAAAATGGAATCCTAAGAAAGAACAGATTTATTTTTTTCAATCTTATTTCAAAAATGAGAATTTTTATGGAAGTAGTATTTCGTATTCTTTTGCGGAAAACTCTGCCAAGCTCATTCCGGAAGTTCAGGATTTTGTAGTGCTTACCAATACAGGAACGGCTTATAAAATGACCACAAAATACAAATCTGTTTTTCAACAAAATGGTTTTTTTGTTTCGGAGAGTTTTTTCAATTTCTTCCCATTCAAGATTGTGTCTGGCAGCAATAAAAATTCTTTAAAAAATGCATCAGATATTGCAATTTCTACAGAGGCAGCTAAAAACCTTTTTGGGAAAACCAATGTTGCGGGTGAAAGTATAAAGTTTGATAATAAAGATTTTGTAGTAACAGCAGTTTATGAGTTGCCAAAAGAAAACTCGCAAATAAAACCCGATTTTCTTATAAATCCGGTAGAACAAATTAAGAATGATAAAGAACAATGGGGAAATTTCAATTACGCAGGATTTTTTATGCTGAAAAAAGGAGTTGATCCTAAAATTTTTGAAAATAAGTTTCGAGATATCATTATGATACGGGCAAAAAAAGATTCCAAAAATTCTGGGATGACACCGCAGCAATACATTGATACTTATGGACCAACATCATCTTTGCTCACACCTCTTGATAAAATGAATTTGCATGCCAAAGCAACTTGGTTTGGCAGTCCGGATTTCAAAACTATTCTGATTTTGTTTACTTTATCTGTTCTCATCGTTATTTTGTCCGCAATCAATTTCATTAATTTGAAAACCGCTCAAGCATCACAACGAGCAAAAGAAGTAGGTGTGAGAAAAGCCATCGGAAGCACAAGATCAAATCTTATTTTACAGTTTTTGATGGAAACATTTATGATTTGCTTTTTGTCTTATTTTCTTTCTTTGGCTTTTACGGAATTGCTTTTGCCAAGTTTCAATAAATTTTTTGGCAAAGAAATTAAATTCAACGATTGGCATGTTTTCTTTTATTCATTTATAATGATTGTTTTGGTAACCTTAATTTCAGGATTAATTCCGGCAATTTATTTATCCAACTTTAAAGCGATCGAAACTCTGAAAGGAAATTTTGCCAGAAGCAAACACGGGATTTGGCTCAGAAACGGAATTTTGACTTTACAATTAATCATCTCATCTTTTTTCATTATTGGTGGATTGATTGTTCACAATCAAGTAAAATATATGATGAATAAAGATTTGGGATTCAATGGTAAACAGATTTTGCAAATTAATTTTAATGATTACAGTCATAGAAAACCTTGGGCGAAATACGAAAGATTAAAATCTGAAATGTCTAAAATACAAGGTGTAGAAAGTGTTTCTTATGGAGAAGCAGTTCCGGGAACTGGAAATTTCAACAGCTCGAATATGGATTATATGAGGCAAAGTTTCAATGCGCAACACGGTTCTATGGATTTTGATTATTTGCAATTTATTGGAGTTAAACTCATAAAAGGACGTTGGCTGAATCCAAAATTTGCCTCTGATACGATCAATAATGTTTTGATAAACGAAACATTTGCAAGAAAATTTGGTTGGTCAACTGAGCAGGCTTTAAACAAAGAATTCAGACCGGGATTTGATAATAAGCCTTATCGTATTGTTGGTATAGTAAAAGATTACAATATACGAAGTCTTAATACCGAAATAGAGCCCATTGTATTTTTTCATTTTCTGGAAACACAGTGGAAAAGAACCCAGATTAATAATATCCAATTAAAATTGAAAGCTGATGACATTGATGGAACGGTAAAAAGATTGAAAAATTATTGGCAGAAAAATGCAGAACCGGGGTATCCTTTTAGCTCTTATTTCATCGATAATCAATTTGCAAAAACCTTCGAAAAATATCAAAAACAACAAACCCTTTTTACAATTCTGAATGCAATGGTTTTAATGGTTGCTTTGCTTGGATTATTTGCATTATCATCATTAATGATAGAGCAAAAGCTGAAAGATGTTGCCATCAGAAAAACATTGGGAGCTTCTGACAGAAATTTGATTTTAGGATTGACAAAACAATTTTTATGGATTACTGTAATTGCTGTTTTCATAAGCATTCCGGTTAGTTATTATCTGATGAATGAATGGCTGAAAGATTTCGCTTACCGAATTGATATGCCAATTTTGCCCTATGTTTTAAGTTTTTTCATTCTCCTGATTCTGACTTTTGCTGTAGTAAGCATAAAAGCACATCGCGCTACAAAAGTAAATCTTGTAAAATATTTGAAATACGAATAAAAATTTAGTTGATGGTTGTCGGTTGATGGTTGTTGGCGAAAGTTCTATCAAAGTATCAACTGACAACCAACAACTGACAACCGACAACCAACAACTGACAACTATGATTAAAAACTGGCTCAAAATAGCATTCATCAATTATAAAAAAAATTGGCTTTCTACTCTTATCAATATTTTCGGATTGAGTGTGGGATTGTGTGCGTTTCTTCTTGTGTATATCAATTGGAACGACGAAAAATCATACGAAGAATGGATTCCCAATAAAGAGAATATCTATTTCGTGGAAAATGGAAACGCTTCTTTCGGAATTATGGCAGTTTCTAGTTATCCAGAATTGTTTGTCTCCAAAGAAAAATTCTCCGAGATTGCAGATGTTACAATGTTCAATGATTGGGGAAAGAAAAAGCTTAGTTTCGGAAACAATTCTGCCTATGTTTCGGCGGGCGCAACAGTAGATTCTTTCTTTAGCTTTTTCCCTTTTGAGAAAATTGCTGGCAATTTCCAAAATGCTTTGAATGATCAAGGCAAAGTAGCATTATCAGAAAAAACTGCCAAATTGCTTTTTGGGGATGACTATCTAGGAGCAATAGGAAAATCTGTTAAAAGTGAAGTGGATAACAAGAGTTACATTGTCACAGCTATTTATAAAATCCCGAACAGCAATACCGTTTTCAAACCAGATTTTTTGTTTAAAAATCCTTATTTGGAAGATTCTAAAGATCAATGGACAAGCTACAGTTATTATGGTTTTTTCAAAATAAAACAAGGAGTTGATGTAAAAACCTTGGAGTCTAAACTCACTAAGCTTATGCAGGAACAGGAAATTATTTCTGCCAAAAAATGGGGCTATGAGATTTATAAGAAAAAACAAACAATGGTTTATCTTACGCCTGTTGCAAAGATGAAACTGGACGCTAAAAGTGAAGGTATCGAAAAAGGCGACAAAAAATCTATTATGATTTTATTGGGATTATCTGCTTTGATATTGCTTTTGTCGGGAATTAATTTAATCAATCTAAAAACAGCACAGGCTTCTCAGCGTGCTAAAGAAGTGGGTGTTAGAAAAGTGGTGGGAGTTACAAAATCTCAACTCATTTTACAATTTTTATTAGAAACTTTTATGATTTGTTTTGTAGCGTATGTTTTGGCATTCGCAATGGTGGAACTTCTGCTTCCATCTTACAACAAATTTCTCAGCAAAGAAATCAAACTGAATGATCCAAACCTATTCATCTACACAGGATTATTGTTAATCGTTTTTTCTTTGATTTCGGGATTGATTCCTGCACTTTATCTCTCCAATTTCAGACCTATCAATACGCTAAAAGGAAACTTTTCCCGAAGTAAAAATGGTATTTGGCTAAGAAATTCTATCCTTACTTTACAACTCATTATTTCTTCATTTTTCATTATTTGTTCTTTGATTATTCATACTCAGGTAAGTTATATGATGAATAAAGATCTTGGTTTCAAAGGCGATCAAGTCATTCAGATCGACTTCAAGAAAACAAATTGGGAGAATAATTACAATTTCAAAAAATATAAACTTCTGAGTAACGAAGTCAAGAAAATATCTGGAGTAGTAGATGTTACAGGTTCTGTAAATTCTTTAGGAAGAGGTGCATCAAATAGTTCTGTGGTAAAAAACGCAAAAGATACCACCAAAACCATAGAAAATACAATGCTTGGAGCCATTGATGAAAACTATTTGAGATTCTACAAAATCAAGTTTGTTTCTGGAAGAGACATAGACTGGAAAAAAACTTCGGACACTATTAATGGTGCTGTCGTGAACGAAGTATTTGCAAACAAATTAGGATACAATTCTCAAAACGCTGTTGATAAAGAATTTCTTACAGGTTGGGACGGCAAAAAGAAATACAAAATCTTGGGTGTCGTAAAAGATTTCTATTATGATGGTGTAGATAAACCGATGATGCCGATTGTTTTCTTCAATTATGATAGAAACTGGACAAAAAAAAATATGCAAAATCTTCAAATCAAACTTTCAGGAAACGATATTAATGGAACGATTGAAAGAATCAAAGAATTTTGGCTTACGAAAGCTGAGCCAGGTTATCCCTTTGATTATCAATTTATAGATAAACAATTTGCTAAAACTTTTGAGAAATTCCAGAAACAACAGACACTTTTTACCACGTTGAATATCGTTGTTTTAACAATTGCTTTATTAGGATTATTTGCTTTATCATCATTGTTGATAGAACAAAAACTGAAGGATGTAGCCATCAAAAAAACTTTGGGTGCAGATGAGAAAACCATCATTTGGGATCTCACGAAAAGATTTTTATTAATCTGTTTTTTAGCAGTGATATTGAGCTTTCCCATTAGTTATTATGCAATGAATGAATGGCTGAAAGATTTCGCCTACCGAATAGATATGCCAATTGCGCCCTATATTTTAAGCATGCTCATTTTATTGATTCTGACATTTGGAGTTGTAAGCATCAAAGCCTATCGAGCAACAAAAGTAAATCTTGTAAAATATTTGAAATACGAATAAAATTGGTTGAGAGTTGTTGGTTTTTAGTTGATAGAAATTTTATCAATAAGACCATCAACTGTCAACTAACCATCAATTATGAAAAAATTATTTTTTATCTTCATCACTATATCGGTTACTGCACAACAGAAAACTTGGAATCTTCAGGAAAGTTTGGATTATGCTTCTAAAAATCACCCTTTGATAAAACAGGCAACCGTTAATATTCAGAAATCTGATCGCCAAATTTCTGCTGCAAAAGGAATGCTGCTTCCTTCTGCTGAAGCAGGAATTACTCACAGTTATAGTTTTGGTTCTACTATCAATCCTTCTACCAATCAAAGAGAAGCGCTGAATGTTCAGTACGACCAATTTTATGCACAGGCAAATTGGGAACTGATGAACTGGAAAAATTATCTCAATATTTCTTTATCAAAAATTAATAAAGAAAGTACAACTTATAAAATGAAGCATGCTCAGAATGAGGTAAAACTTGATGTAATTCAAAAATTTTTCACCTATCAGAACAGCAAAAGTTGGTTGGATGTTTTGGAAACTCAGATTTCAGGAATCGAAGATCAAATCAAACGCACCGAAAAAGAAGTGGAAATTGGAAATAGGCCGAAAAGTGATATTTATGACATAAAGGCCAATTTAGGGACTTTACAGGAACAATGGATTTCTGCAAAAAATCAACGAGATTTATCAAAAATTAATCTTTTAAATTCTCTTGCCATTACTCAGGATTCTCTTGATTTTGTGATGGATGATAAAAATTTAACGATAGATTCCGGATTCAATGATTCCGATTTTGTCAAAAATCTTTTAGAAATAAATCCTGCCTATCAATCCGTTTTAAAAGAAATAAAAGCCTCCGAAAAAAATATAGAGATAGCAAAATCAGCCTATCTTCCCACATTGAATGCTTCTTATAGTTGGTCTAGTTTTTATAATAAAACTTTGGGTGGAAATAATCTTGCCGAAAGTTTTTCGGATCAGTTCAAACAAAATAAAAACCAGCAAGTTGCTTTTGGTATCAATGTTCCGATCTTTAATAAATTACAAGTAAAAAATAATGTAGAAATTGCCAAACTGAATGTTATCAATTATAATTTCGACAAAGAAATTTTGGTGAATAATCTTACTCAAAGTATTAATTCCATCAAAACCCAATTCCTAAATTCTCAGGAAAAATATACTTTACTGCAATCTAATTTTGAAAATCAGAAATTATCTTTTCAAAAATCGGAAGAGAAATATAAAGAAGGTTTGATGGATGCTTATACTTTTTTTGTAGTGAGAAATAATTGGTTACAGGCAAATTACAACCTTATCAATAGCAAATACGAAGTAATGCAGCAAAATGAGCTTCTCAAGGTTTTTGAAGGTGGAGAATAAAGGATGGATTTCCAATAAAATATCTTAGAGTCTGTTAAATTTTACTTAATAAAAGTTGTATAGCTTTTTCTTACTATTCTAAATTAAAATAAACTTTGTTTATTCTTAAATTTAACATTAAGAATTTCAGTTAGTTAAGTTGATTTCGATTAAGGAATCAATAAATTGCTTTTTATTAAGTTTTTTTAAGCTAAAGGGGCTTAATTCCTAAGGCTAAATAAAAAAACACCCAATATAAATTGAATGTTTTTTTTGTAACTAACTTGTTTTCAGCAGAGAGGAAGGGATTCGAACCCTCGATACAGTTACCCGTATACTACCTTTCCAGGGTAGCTCCTTCAACCACTCGGACACCTCTCTAAATTTGGTGTGCAAAAATACATTATTTAGCGCTAAGAACAAAATCTGAATTTAAAAATTTCAAATTTCCGAAACTTCTCCACAACTATTTTTTACAAAATTTTCAGAAAAAGGTTCTTTATAATTCGGATTATCAATAAGATGCATGGCTTTTGTGATGGCGCTTTCCGCAGTCATATCATTTCCGCTTATGGCACCTATTTTTGAGAAAATTGCGCTGTTTTCATATTTTCCAAACGAAATTCCGCCAGAAATGCATTGGCTTACAACAATAATTTCTGTTCCATTTTTTCTTATTTTTTTTAAAGTTTCCTCCGTTTTTGAAGAATTAAAAATAGTTCCGGAACCAAATACCTGAAGAATCAGTACTTTCATTTTTGGCAATTGGTGGAAACTTTCTAGTGACATTCCCGGGAAAATCCTCCAAAAAAGAACATCCCTAGAAATATGAGTATCTACTCTAAATTTTTCTTCCTTTTTTGCCCTGTACAAAAACTCTTTTTCCACATTCAGATGCACTCCGGATTGCCCCAAAATTGGATAATTGGGACTAAGATACGCATCAAAATTTTCGGCAGAATATTTTAAAGTTCGGTTACCACGCAATAACTTATATTCAAAATAAATAGCCACTTCCTGAACTACAGCTTCATTATTTTCATACAAACTTGCATAATAAAGACTGGTTAAAAGATTTTCTTTAGCATCAGTACGCAAATCGCCAATAGGAAGTTGCGAACCGGTCAAAATCACGGGTTTTCTCAAACCTTTCAACATGAAACTTAATGCAGATGCAGTATAAGACATGGTATCCGTTCCGTGAAGAATGAGAAAACCATCAAAATTTTCATAATTTTTTCCGATATAATTGGCTATAATTTGCCATTCTTTCGGTCCCATATCGGAAGAATCCATCGGTTTTTTGAAGGGATGTACAGAAACTTCACATTCCAGAAGATTCATTTCAGGAATTTTATTGAAAATATGCTGAAAATCAAACGGAACCAAACTCCCGGTTTCATAGTTTTTTTCCATTCCGATAGTTCCGCCGGTGTAGATCAGAAGAATTTTTCTTTTCATGTCTTAAATTTAATATTTTATTTGGATACAAAACAACGATTATTTGGGCGTGTCCCTCTCCAAATCTTTGCAGCAGCTCGGGTCGGGCTTTTCCGGGCTTCACTTCGTTTCGGTTATTTTTCCGGGGGAGGTTCGGCGAAGCCGAACCTCCCCCGGAAAAATAACCGCTCCTTTCAGTCGCGCCCTTCATATCCCTCACGCAAAGCGGATTATTTTAGAAAAAAAATGCAAATTTGCAGTATGGGTTCTATTGAAAATTTACAAGAGATATATCTTTATTTGCAACAATTTCTAACACAGGAAAGACTGTCGAAAATCGAACATTATTCCAAAGAAAGTTCAGATTTTATTCTTCCTGTGATGGAAGATGTCTATCAGTTTCGCAATGCGGCAGCAATTGTGAGAAGTGTGGAAGCGTGTGGTTTTCATAAAATTGTTGCTTTGGAAAAACAGAATATTTTCGAACCAAACCTGAAAGTAACCAAGGGAGCCGATACTTGGGTGGAAGTAGAAAAAATGTCATGGAATCTAGACTCAATTAAAGAGATAAAAAATCGGGGATATAAAATTGTGGCAGTTTCTCCTGAAAAAAATGCAACCTTACTTCCGGATTTTGAAATTAAAGAACCGCTTGCTCTTTGTTTCGGAACAGAATGGGAAGGCGTTTCCGAAGAAATTCTTGACTTCGCCGATGAAACTTTAGCCATTCCGATGTATGGTTTTACAAAAAGTTTTAATGTTTCTGTTGCCGCTGCAATCTGTATGTACGAATTAAAGCAAAAACTTATAAAATCCGGTATGGATTATAAACTTTCTGATGATAAACTCCTGAAAATGAAGATCCGATGGGCAGTGAATTCCATCAGAAGTGGTCAAGAAATATTAGAAAATTACATTGTAAAATACAAGAGTATGTAGTTTTTTTATGATTTTTTCTGTCGTTTTTATTTAAATTTTTAATTGATGGTATCTAAACGTGTTGTTTTTATTCTTAACTTAGAGGTGTCAATAATTAAAAAAAAATACAAAATGAAAAAAATCTATTTATTACTACTTTTGAACCTTTTCATAGGACTTAATGCTCAGGAATGGTGCGAAACTTCAAAAGTTCAAGAAGAACTTGAAGCCAAAAATACGGAAATTAAAAAAGCGAGATTAAATGCTGAAGCCAAACTTTTAGCAGAAGGCGCACAGAATTATCTGAAAAAAATGGGAATTGATTTCTCATCAGGAAAAAAGGTTTCTACAGTATATGAAATTCCGGTTGTTGTCCATGTCATAGTTCCTACTGGAGCTGCTATTGGAACGGATTATAACAAAACCGACGCACAGATTACTGCATGGATAGACGATACGAATAAAATTTTTGCAACTACTTATGGAAATGGATATTATCCGGAAGGTCCCGGAAATGACGGCGGAACTGTGATCCCAATTAAACTTGTTATTGCAAAAAGAAATCCTCAATGTACAGCTACTACTGGAATTATAAGATATAATGGAGGAACAATACCAGAATACGATACTTATGGAGTAAAAAGATCAGGTGCTAATGGAGCAACAACGGATCAAGTAAAAGCAATTGCTCCACACTGGCCGGAATCTTCTTATTTTAATATTTATGTCATTCATAAAATTGATGGGGGAGATCAGTATGGAGTAATGGGTTGGGCTGGATATCCGTCAAATAGCGATTATTCGTATGATTCATTTATGAAATCTTTTGTTGTTACATTACCAAATAATAATGTTTTGGCGCATGAATTTGGACACGCAATGTCTTTGATCCATACCTTTGATCCTGCAAATGCAAATGGAGGACAATGTCCTAGTAATACTGATTGTAACACAGATAATGATAAAGTGTGTGATACTCCTCCTGTACAAAGTCTTCTGAATGTGTTTCCTACACCTTCAAATTCTGATACGAATGCTTGTACAGGAACATTGTATGAAGGGGTTCAGTACAACGTGATGAATTATACTAATTCACCAAGAAAATTTACACCCGGTCAAAGAGATCGTGCTTTGGCTCAGTTTTTATCTTTAAGGGGAAATCTTACCACTTCATTAGGAGCTACTGCTCCAAGTTCTACTATCAGTCCTATTGCTGCAAATTGTAGTCCTACATCTCTTGCTCAAGCAGGTGATTATCAGGTAGGTCCTATTTTAGTTAAAATAGGAAGTATTAATAACAGAAGTGATGGACAAAATAATGGAAATGGTAATCAGTTTTATGTAGATTATACAACAAAAAATTGTTTGAATCAGGCATTTTATACAGATTTAAATGTATTGCAGCAGCAATCTATACAAGTAAATATTATTGGAAATCCTCAAAATATAAGAGTATGGATCGATTATAATAACAATGGTTCTTTTGAATCACCAGGTGAATTAGCCGTAAGTGCCAATAATGTTGCAGCCAATTTTTCAGCGGAAACCGTTTGGAACGGAAATTTTACAGCACCTGTATCTACTGTTACTAATGTTCCTTTAAGAATGAGAGTAGTATCAGATATCGCAGCAAGTTCCACCAATGCTTGTGCCAATATGAATTATGGGCAAACGGAAGATTACACTGTAACTTTTAAAACTACTACATTAAATATAGCAGAAACGGATAAAAACAAAAAACTATTTATATTGTTCCCGAATCCATCCAATAACGGAAATTTTTCTGTGAAATTAAATTCATTGAACTATCAAGAGAATGCAACGATAAGTATTAATGACGCTAGTGGAAAAATGGTTTTTACAACAGAAGTTAAAAACAATAAGGATGTAGAAACCATCAATTCTGGCCTTTCTACAGGAGTTTATTTTGTTACTATTCGTTCAGGAAATTCTGTTCAAACAGAAAAATTGATTGTAAACAAATAAAATTCCTTAGTTTTAATTATAAATAAAGGATGGTTTAGTTTACCATCCTTTATTTATTTTATCATAATTCCATGCAGCGATAAAAATTCCGGCAGTTTCAGTTCTTAATCGTTGATTTCCCAATGTAACCGCTTTTATTCCTTTTTCTACTAAAAGTGTAATTTCTTTTTCAGAGAAATCTCCTTCTGGTCCGATTAAAAATAGTAATTCCTGATTTTTTTCGATTTTGTGCATTTCTTGTCTTTCCAGATTTTCGTGACAATGAGCAACAAACGTATTTGCAGGATTCACATTTTTTACAAAATCCGAAAGTTTGATAAGATCATTTATTTTTGGAAAATGAAATCTCAGACTTTGTTTGGATGCTGCAATTGATTGTTTTACAAAACGTTCATAATTAATGTTTTTCCTTTCCGATTTTTCGGTTTGCAAAAATGTAATTTCGGAAATTCCCATTTCTACAACTTTCTCTACAAAAAATTCAGTTCGATCTATATTTTTTGTCGGAGCAATGGCAATGTGCAGTTTTGATGAAAATTCAGGTAAATTTTCTTTAATTTCGGAAACATTCAGTGTGACTTTTTTTCCTTCAAATATCAAATTCCCTTTTGCCAAGTTTCCTTTTCCGTCTGTTAGAAAAATTTCTTCACCTTCACGCAAACGAAGAACTTTTACAATATGCTGTTGTTCTTCATCATGTATTTTGATTTCCGGAAAAATTTCGCCAAAAAAAAGCTTCATAGTAAAGGTAAAAAAGTTAAAAAGTAAAAAAGCAAATTTGCTTATGATTTATTTAAAGTTTTGTAGAGTGAGTTCAATTGGTTGGTTATAATTTCAGTTTTTTTTCTTAATTCATGATAATCTTCATCTTTTAGAAAACCTAAATCATTTGATAAAATTAAAAAATTAATAACTTCAATACTTGTGCTGTAAGAAATATTTATAAATCTTGATTTTTCTTTATTGGAATTTCTGGAAAAGCCCTCCGCAATATTTGCAGTTATACTTGTGGTGGCACGTCTGATTTGATTAGTAATTCCAAACTTTTCCTCATCAGGAAAATTAGAGGTAATAGTATAAATAGATTTTACCAATGTTCTTGCATTGTTCCAAACTTCTAATTTTTCAAAATAAAATGTATACATTTATTTTTATCTATATCAATTTTTTATGCTTCTATATTTTAACGTTTTAACGTTTTCACGTTTTCACATTTTCACGTTTTCACATTTTTACATTTTCACATTTTTACATTTTCACGTTTTCACATTTTATCCCTTCTACTAAACTTCCATATCATATCTTGCCGAAGCAGAAACCGAAAGATCGGCAAATTCGCCTCGTTCATATTTTAGTTTGGCTACCATTGCGATCATGGCTGCATTGTCGGTAGTGTATTCAAATTTTGGAATGTAGATGTTCCATCCCAATTTTTCTTCGTTTTGTTTCATTGCATTTCGCAACCCGGAATTGGCGGAAACTCCACCAGCAATGGCTACTTCATTTATTCCCAATTCTTTCGATGCTTTTTCCAATTTTTCCATCAACGTATCTACAATGGTTTTCTGAACGGAAGCACAAAGATCATTCAAATTTTCCTTAATGAATTCAGGATTTTTTTTCAATTCTTTTTGAATGAAATACAGAACAGAAGTTTTAATTCCGCTAAAAGAATAATCGTAATTTTCTAATCGAGGTTTATTAAATTTAAAAGCATTCTCGTTTCCTTCTTTTGCTAATCGATCTACAATTGGACCAGCTGGATAATCCAAATCAAATAGTTTTCCGATTTTATCGAAAGCTTCGCCGGCTGCATCATCAGTCGTTTTTCCGATAATTTCCATATCGAAATAATGTTTTACCAGAACAATCATCGTGTGTCCACCACTTACGGTGAGGCATAAAAATGGAAATTTGGGCGGCATAGGATTTGCATCCTCGATAAAATGAGCCAAAATGTGGGCTTGAAGGTGATTGACCTCAATAATTGGAATATGGAGACTCATTGCTAAAGATTTTGCAAATGAAGTTCCGACCAAAAGAGAACCTAAAAGTCCGGGTCCGCGTGTAAAACCTATCGCAGAAATATCATTTTGTAGTATATTTGCTTTGGAGATTGATTTTTCAATCACGGGAATGATATTCAGTTGATGTGCACGGGAAGCAAGTTCGGGAACCACACCACCATATTCGTTGTGAATTTCCTGATTGGCAGCAATATTGGAAAGAATTGTATTTCCTTTAATAATAGCAGCAGAAGTATCATCACAAGATGACTCAATACCTAGAATTATTGGCTCGTTCATACGTATGGCAAATTTAGAGAATAATAACGAGAACAAAAATAAAAAATCTATATCGCAGAATATCGAAGAGTCTGTGCATAAAGGTGTAGAAAATGTTCAGGAAACAGTAAAAGAAGCAGCAGAACTTGCCAGTGATGTTATTAAGCATCCTGTAGAAACTTCCAAAGAATTTGCAGAACAGGCTGCAAAAGATGTAGTAAGCGTGAAGTGGTGGGCAAAACTTTTGCAAGTTCTTTTTTGGTTTTTTTTAACTCTCATTATTGCTTTTATCATTATTGTCAATCTTCCGATTACTAAAAACTGGGCGGCACAGAAAGTGATGGTCAAACTGAATAATGATCTTCACACCAAAATTTATTTCGACAGCCTTGATGTTAATTATTTCGGAGATGTTACTATTTACAAAGTTTCTGTAAAGGATTATAAAAATTATCCATTTCTGAAAGCCGAAAAATTATATGCAGATTCTGATTGGTTTTCCATTATTAATAATTCCAGAAATTTGAAGTTTCAATCCATGTCACTGAACAAAATGGATTTGAAAGTAATCACTTATAAAGGAGACAGTATTTCCAATTTCATACGTTTTGTAGATTTGTTTGATAATGGTCCTCCAAAAAAAGGTAGAAAACCATTCGAACTAAAATCTAGAATTTTTATAAACGATTCTAAGGTTTCTATTGTAAATCAGAACAGTAGTGGAGAAGCCGGAAAATGGCTTACTGCAACTAATTTGAATCTTATTGTTCCGGAGCTTCGTGTAAAAGGTCCTGATGTTTTTGCCCAAATCAATAATCTGCGTTTTACTACTGAAAGATGGGGTAAAAAGCACGATATGGAAACTTTTTCAGCGAATCTTACGGTCAATAAAAAATTTCTTCTTCTTGAAGATCTTACGCTCAATACCAATCATTCGCTTTTACAGGGAAACCTGAAATTCAATCTGAATAACGGAAAATGGACAGATTTTGCAAATAAGGTCAGCTGGAATATGGATTTGAAAACGGGAAGCCAGATCAGTGGATATGACATCAGTTATTTTGTGACTAATTGGGATAATTTTGATCCGGTAAATATTTCCGGAAAAATGACTGGCCCATTAAATAAATTTTATCTGGAAAATTTTCTTGTAAAAAATCCACAAGTCAATATCAGAACAGATATGATGAGGGTCGAAAACATTCTGAAAGGAAATTTTCTGATAGAATCCCAAAAAATTTCTACCGACTTTACCTATAAAGAACTCAAAGCAATGATGCCGACTTTCATTTCTAAAAAAATGAAAAATTTTGCAGATAATTTCGGCAGGCTGAAATATAATGGTGCAACAAGAGTGACTCCTCAACAAATTTTTATTCCATCGGGAAATTTGATTACAGGAATCGGGCAGGCAAAAATCAAACAGTTTTATCTGAACGATTACAGTACACCAATGCCAAAATATTCCGGATATGCAGAAGTGAATGATCTCAATACTTCCGTAATTACCAAAAACAAGCAGGTTGGCTTAATCAGTGGAAAATTCAATCTGAAGGGACAAAGTTTTGATGTCAATACCATGCGTTTGGAAACAAAATCCCAAATTTCAAAAATTATAATTTTGGATAAAGAAATCAATAATCTTTATCTCAATGGTCTTTTGGATCATAAAAAATACAACGGACTTATCACCATCAATGATGAGCAGGCAAAAGGTAACATAAAAGGATTGATTGACTTCAGCAAACCCAAAATTTTTGCAGATATCAATTCGGATATTTCGTATCTCAATATTAACTATTTTTCAGGGCAAAAAGGGAATCAGAATTTTAGTGGAAAACTTGATGGGAAAATTGCAATGTCCAATATCAATGATATGAACTTGGATATGAATCTCAATGATGTGCTTTTTTCCAATGGAGTACAGAAATATAATGTTGCTAAAGGAAAAGTGAAAGCATATTTCGAAAATGGGAATCGAATAGTTTCTACAGATATTCCGGGTGTTGTTCAGGGGCAAATTACAGGTAAATATAATATCGGTGATTTGGCAGGAATGATACAAAATGGAATAGGAAAAATCTTGGTGAGTCCACCTCCGAGAAAGTTATACCGAGGACAGAGATTTAATGCTGATTTCACAGTTGAACAAGGATTGGTAAGCTATTTTCTTCCGAATCTTAAATTACCAAAAGGAGCTTTTATAAATGCCGGTTATAACGGAGATTCTAATAATCTTGTTTTGAATATTGAATCTTCCGGATTGAAATATATTATGACTAAACAAGAGGAAATTTCGGATGCAGATCGCGCTTTAGCAGCCGCAAATCCTGATTACAAAATTGATCCTAAAAATCTGAAAACTAAAGATAGCGCAATGATTGATAATTTCATTGTGAGGATTAATACCGAAAATTTAAATGAACAAATTTTTACCAGAATTGATAGGCTAGAATATAAGCAAAACATTTTTAAAGATCTTACTTTAAGCGGTAGAAATGAAACGGGGCAACTGCTTCATCTTACTACAAATTTTAAACATGGAAGTCTTCAGGATGAATTGGAGAACAAAATGAAAGAATATGCCATAAATGTAAATCAAACTACAGATTCGGTAGGAGATTATGTTTTCAGATTTGAGCCGACTCAGGTGAAATTCAATAATGTTGTCTGGAATGTGGATACCAGTACAGAGCTTAATCATTCTATTACTTACCGAAAGAAAACAGGCGATTTTCTGATTAAAAATCTTCGGATATTTTCAGATAATAGTGAGTTATTAGTTAGAAATTCAATATTCAAATCAGCAGACGATTTTGAAGTGGATGCTAATGCAAAAAACTTTCAGATTTCCAAAATATTTGAAATGCAGACCTCTGGAAATCCAAATAGCATCAGTGGTTTAGCAAATGGAAATATAATGCTAAAAAAAGATAAGAATAATCTTATTCCGCTTGTAGATTTCACCATTGAGGGTATCAAAATGAACAATAAGGATCTGGGAAATCTGATAGTAAATGCAAAAAGCAGTGCTGTTCCTAATGTATATGATATTGATGCAAAGGTAGTTTCCGCTGGATTACTTGGAAATAATAATCTCCATATAACAGGTACAATTGATAATAATACGACCTCTCCAACTTTGAATCTGAAAACAGAAATGAAGGAATTTGATTTAGCCTTTGCTCAAACTTTTGTGAATGGAGTTTTCAGTAATATGAGAGGAAAAGCAACCGGAGATTTGAAAGTTTCCGGAACAATGAAAGATGTTGATTATACTGGTGATGTTGCTTTGAAAGGATTTGGTTTGAAACTGAATTTTACAGGAGTAGATTATTCATTTGATGATACTACGATTGCGCTTTCAAAAGGACTTGCTATTCTGAATGATATTGGTGTAAGAGACGGAAGAACCAACTCTAAAGGTTCTATTTCCGGAGCGATACAATTTGAAACTTTAGCTTCAATGGGAGTGAACCTTGTAATGAGAGCAGATAATTTGATGCTGCTTGATACGGAGCAAAAAGATTTCGATTTGTTTTGGGGGAAAATTTATGGACAGGGAGATCTTTTTGTTGATGGGCCCGTTACTTCGCTCAATATTTCCACACCGAATATGCGTGTTTTGAATAATTCTGTTTTCACATTTAATAGTAATTCTACTTCCAGTGTGGAAGAATTCAAGATGCTGAGATTCCTGAAAGAAGATGAAGCAGGAAAAGTGAGTATTGAAGAAAAGAAAAAATCAGGAGCCAATATGAATCTTGATTTTACTGTAAATGTAGATAAAGGAACTACAGTGAACGTTTTGGTAGGAGATGATATTGGTGATATTACGGTAAGAGGAAATGCAGATAAATTAAGGTTTATAATGAGCAGAGCCGGAAATATTTTTATGAGCGGGAATTATATTGTAGATAACGGAACTTTCATTTCTAAAGCCATACTTGAACGAAAATTTCAAATTGCAAGAGGCAGCAATATTCGATGGGACGGAGATGCCATGACTCCGGATTTGGGTATTAATGCATATTATTTGAGAACTGTAACAAATGCTGGACAATATCTGAATATGGGAAGTCTACCACCTATAAATGTTTTGCTGACTACAAATATTACCCAAAAATTGAATAATCCAAAAGTAGAACTCGGTATCAAGGCACAAGATGTTTCCAGCCAAGTGAGAGATGCTTTGGTTGAAAAAATGTCCAATGAAGATGAAAAAGTGATTCAGTTTGGATCTGTTTTGGTGCTTAACAGCTTTAATGTCAGTAATTCTAATTTTAACATCAACGTAGGAAGTACTCTGGAAACATCAGGTTATAATATGCTTTTCAAGCAGTTAGGCTCTGTTCTTAATACCATTAGTAATGAATTTCAGATAGATTTGAATTATCTGAAAGGAAACGAAGCTTCCAATACATCAGACAGAGCTAATGCAAGTGTAAGTTTTGCTCTTTCTCCAAGAATAACCGTAAAAACAGGACTTGGAATTCCAATCTCCAAAACTGAAAATACCAATCAAAATTATCTTTCCGGAGAAGGAACTATCGAGTATGATTGGTCTAAAAAAAATGACGGAACACGTATTTTCCGAGTATATTCTAAACCCTCTAATATAGGTATGTCCACCGGAACCCAAACAGGAAGTGCAAGTGCTAACCAAAGCTATGGAATGGGGGTGGTGTATAGCAAAAGTTTTAATACAATCTTTAAAAGAAAAGAAAAAAATAAAAAATCAAAAGCTAAAAATTCTGAAATAAAAAAAGATTCTGTTATAAATGATACAGTAAAATAGTAAATTTTTATTAAAATTTTTGATACCGTTAAAAATTGTTAATTTTTCCAATCATTTTTTAATTTTGTTATTTTTTTGTAAATTTGCAATAATACTTAGGAATTTTTAACAAATTTATAATCTAACTTCAACGAAAAATGAACTATCAACTAGACGAAATTGACAAAAAGATTCTGGACTTCCTTGTAGAAAACACCAGAATGCCTTTTACGGAAATTGCTAAACAAATGGATGTTTCTGCAGGAACTATACATGTAAGAGTGAAAAAAATGGAAGATGCAGGAATTATTTTAGGTTCTTCTCTTAATATTGATTATGCTAAATTGGATTATCATTTTACAGCATTTATAGGAATCCTTTTGACAAAATCTAACAGAACACAAGAAGTATTAAAAGAGCTTTCTACTATTCCAAATGTAATAGAGGCTTCCGTAATTTCAGGAAAATATAATATTTTCTGTAAAGTAAAAGCTAAAAATACAGATGATGCTAAAAGAATAATCTATCAAATTGATGATATTCAGGATGTAATGAGAACAGAAAGTATGATCTCTATGGAAGAATTTCTTAGCGATAAAAACCGCCTGATTAATGCTGTTTCCATCTAATGCATTTGACAAATAATAAAAAAAAAAACTTTTGAAAATTTTCAAAAGTTTTTTTATTTTCTGACAAGTTTTTAAATAATTTTGAACACAAATTTGTGATTATATGAAACAAACCGACCATGAAAATGGAATGAAAAGGACTTGGACTTTTTATTTTGCTTTGATTTTGATGCTGATTGTCTTTTTTCTGAGCGTAAATACGGATCTTGCTCATTTATCACAACATGAAGATACAGGAGTTCCGAAGGAATTTTTATGGATTATTTTTTCTGTTGATTTTCTTATCTTTTTCTCGGTGGTTCTTATCTATTTCTATAAAAAAGTTGGAGCTATTGTTTTTCCATTTTTGGTTTTGCTTCATTTTTTGCTTCACAGTTTTTATCTTTCCACTACACTTTTATCAGACCTTAATCTATTGTTTGTTTATTTTGCTGCTGGGTTATTGGTTATTATTCCGAGATGGGAAGTTTTCAAATGATTTTTTGCTAATATATAAGTCTGTAAAACAATAATTTGTCAAAATGCTTTTGATAAGAAAAATTTAAAATCCTACAGATTTTGGATATTATTTTTCAGAATTTTACATTAAAGTCGCCAATATTTACACAATCACGATTCCTTACACTTTAGGAATGCTTATTGTTTTCTTTTCCAAAGAGTGAAATACTACACATATTTGTAGAGATTTCTACGGATTTTGTGGATTTTTAGTGAGATTTTTTATTTGTTTTTCATCCATAATATATTTGTTATGGAAATTCTTTCTTTATTTGGCGAATCTGGTATTCAGATTACTTTACTACTTATTGTACTTCCCGTTATTGCTGCTTTGGTAATTGCCATTTTAAGATTATGGTCTGTGTATAATAAAATATTGGCACGAAAAGAATTATTAAAATTCAATAAAAAAATAAAAAATCTTTCTAAAGAAGAAGTTTCAGGTTTTGAAAAAAGAGAAAAAGAACTTGCTTTTCAGCTTCCTGAAAATGAGCTTTCCGGAAATCTTCCTGTATCTGACGAAAAAGGAATAATAGGTAATGTAAATGATGTAGAGGAACTTCGGGTATTTCCCATAAAAAAGAGTGTTCCTTTACAGCAATATGTTTCTCCCGAGCTTAGCAAATTAATCTTATATTTTATAGGTTGTGCAACATTTTGGCTAATAATTGGTACTTCTGTTGGAGAATATTTAGGGATAAAATTTGTAGCACCAGATGTAGATCATACAAGTTGGCTGAGTTTCGGAAGATTAAGACCGGTTCATACCAACATTGTTTTTTGGGGATGGTCTTCAATAGCGATGGTTGGTCTTTCGTATTATGTAATTCCTCGAGTGAGTAATATCGAACTTTTTAATATAAAGCACGGCTATTATTCACTTATTTTAATGAATGCAGCAGTTTTTTTTGGCACAATTTCTATAATGGCGGGAATTAATAATGGAGGAGGTGAGTACAGAGAATATATTTGGCCAATAATGCTATTGTTCGGAATTGGAGTGGCAATTTCTCTTAATAATTTTTTTAGAACTATTGCTAAAAGAATTTCGAAGGAAATATATATTTCTAATTGGTACATAGTTTCTGCAATGATGTATATTTTACTAATTGCTTTTGTAGGATATGTTCCTTTTTGGCAAAACGGGCTCGGAGAAACCATTATTCAGGGGTTTTATATGCATCAGGCTGTTGGGATGTGGTTTATGTTTATGAATTTGGGTTTGATGTACTATTTTCTTCCGCAGCAGCTTAATAAGCCTATTTATTCTTATAGTTTGGGTATTTTGGCATTTTGGACGCAAATTTTATTTTATACTTTAATAGGAACTCATCATTTTATTTTCAGTGCAATTCCTTGGTGGATGCAGACTGCTGCTATTGTCTCAAGTGTAGGAATGCTTATTCCATTAATAGCAGGAACTACCAATTTTCTTTTCACGTTTAACGGAGCTTGGTATCAGCTAAAGACAAGTTATACACTTCCTTTTTATTTTATTTCTATTATTTTTTATTTTACAGGTTCTTTTCAGGGGATAGTTGAAGCCTTTAGATATACCAATTTACTGTGGCATTTTACCGATTTTACCGTAGCTCATTCGCATCTTACCATGTATGGAATTATCACTTTTATGCTTTGGGCATTTATCTATACTCTCGTTCCGAGGCTTACAGGAAAAGAACCTCCTAAAATATGGGTAGGAATTCATTTTTGGATGGCTCTTATCGGGTTGTTATTTTATGTTACATCTTTAATGATCGGAGCTACAGAAAAAGGGTTGATGTGGATGGATAAAAAAACCTTTATAGAAGGTGTGGCAAAAATGGTTCCTTTCTGGCTTTGGAGAGCAATCGGTGGAACAATGATGTGGATTTCTCATCTGATATTTGCGTATAATTTCTATAAAATGGTGAGTAAGGAAGAAGAAATTATAATTCCAAGAACTCCCGCAGAAATTTTGAAAGCTAAAAAACGACTCCAGAATACAGAATTTAACACAGAATGAAATTATTATAATCGGTGAAGTGATTCTCTATTAATTTTTGAAAAAACAATAAATACCTACATGAAATGGAATTTTTTAATAATCATAAAACGCTTTTTGGAGCAGCTTTTTTTCTTTTCCTTTTCCTGACGGTGAATATTGCTATTTTACCGGCCATTGAAAATCAGAAAATCAATAAACCTTTACCAAAACAGGCAAAAATATTAACGAATGTGGAAAGAGCCGGTAAACTTGTTTATATAGAAAACGGTTGTGTAGCCTGTCATACGCAACAGGTAAGAAATGTAGATATGGATAATATTTTTGGGAAAAGACCAAGCGTAGCTGCAGATTTTGCAGCAAACAGAAGAACCGATTTTTGGAGAAATACTGCCACATTGATGGGAACTGAAAGAACAGGTCCGGATCTTACCAATATTGGCGAAAGGCAACCAAGTGAAGAATGGCATTTATTGCATTTGTATAATCCTAGAGCTACAGTAGAGCAATCTATAATGCCTTCTTACAAATGGCTTTTTGAGGAAAAAGACGAATTGCAAAAAGGCGATGTGGAAGTAAAAGTTCCGGAAAAATTTCTTAAAAATAAATTCAAAAAAATTGTGGCAACAGAAAAAGCATTAGTGTTAGTTGCCTATTTAAAATCTTTGAAACAAGTAGATTATGAAGATAAAACCATCATTCCGAAATTTTTATATAAAAAAGAAGAAAAAAAATCATCAACAGGAGCTGCAAATCTACCAAATGGAGCTGAACTTTTTACAGCTAATTGCGCATCTTGTCATCAAGCAAGCGGAGAAGGAGTACCAGGAGCTTTTCCTCCATTGAAGGGCAGTCCGGTGGTTACAGGAGATAATTTAGAATTATACATCACTATTATTATGAAAGGTTACGATCCGAGACCTGAATTTGCAACCATGCCTCCTGTCGGAACCAACGCAAATTTTACTCCTGAAGATGTAGCTGCAATTATGAATCACGAAAGAACAAGTTGGGGGAATAATGCTAAAAAAGTAACTCCTGAAGAAGTAAAAAAAATAATGGATAAAATAAAACAATGATGAAAATCAGTTTTAAAAATAGTATAATTTTTGTCTTGTTATTGATAGCAGATCTTGTTTTCGCGTGTGACGCCTGCAAACTTCAACAGCCGAAAATTACCCGTAATATTACTCACGGAATAGGACCTGAAAATAATTGGGACTGGCTTATTGTGGGAGTGGTTTCGTTGATAATGATAATTTCATTAATAGTCTCTGTTAAACTTTTAATTAGCCCCGGAGAAAAAGATAAAAAGCATATTAAATATTCCATTTTTAAATTTTAAATGTCATGACTAAAGATAAAAGTAAGGTGCTTCTTTTTATAGATGACGAACAGCATCCCATTGCAGAATTAGAAACGCCTATTGTTTTTGATTTCGATACTGGAAAACTTACCGATGGAGAACATGTCCTGAAAATTGTAAGCAAATCTCCTTTAGGAAAAGAAGGTATAAGGAAAATAAATTTTACTGTTGCTAATGGTCCTTCTATAAGTGTTGAAGGTCTAAAAAATCAGGATGTTGTAGATGGTGTTTTACCATTAATGATTAATGCCTATGACAAGGGTAATCAAAAGAGTTTTATTATCAACGGCAGCGAAACGCCACAAACCATTCCTATTTGGATTTGGATCATTATTATTCTTTTTGCAGGTTGGGCAGTGTATTATGAAATAACAAGTGCGCATCTTCTGCAATAATCCAATTCCAATTTTAGAATCATAAATATGCGAAATATGGATAATCAAGACCGAAAACAAATACGTCCATTGCAAAAGCAAACCAAACCAGGCAATGAAGATAAACTAATGCCAAAACCCGATTCTTTACCTAAAAAGCAAAAAGAACGAAAACTGCAAAATAAAGTAGCTATTATTACAGGTGGAGACAGTGGGATAGGAAAAGCCATTGCTCTGCTTTTTGCACAAGAAGGAGCGGATGTTGTAATACCTTATCTTAGCGAGATTAGTGATGCAAAAAATACAAAAAAAGAGGTAGAAAATTTTGATGTAAAATGTATGCTCATAAAAAGTGACATCAGTAAAGAAAAGAATTGTAAAAAAATTATTGAGCAAACGATAAAATATTTTGGCAAAATAGATATTCTCATCAACAATGCAGGAACGCACTGGGAAGCCAAAAGTATTCTTGATATTAGTACGGAGCAATTGATAACTACTTTTGAAACAAATTTTTATTCCGTTTTCTGGCTCACAAAATTTGCTGTTCCGTATTTGAAAAAAAATAGCTCCATTATCAACACGATTTCCGTTACTGCATATCGAGGAAGCGATCATTTGATGGATTATGCAGCAACAAAAGGGGCAATACTTTCATTTACAAGAAGTCTTTCTTCCAATTTGATAAAAAAAGGAATCCGTGTGAATGCAGTTGCACCGGGACCAATTTGGACACCTCTTATTGCCTCTACGTTCACGAAAAAAGAAATTTCAGAATTTGGAAGTAATACACCAATGGGAAGAGCAGGAGAACCCAATGAAGTAGCCAGCTGTTTTTTGTTTCTTGCAAGTGATGATGCATCTTCCATTACAGGTCAGGTCTTGCATCCTAATGGAGGTGAAATTATAAATGGTTGATTATCAGTTTTTACTTTTCAAGATTTTCAATTGCCTTCAATTGTATTAATACCTTAGATTTTTCAGGACTTGCTGCTTCAAAATCTTCATCCGTGAGCAAAATGTATTTGTCTTCAATTTTGTAACCTTTTACAATGTTTTCCCATGCTAATTCTTTTCCGGTATTTTCATTCACTCTTTTAAATTTAATATTGCTCAGATCTTTTTTATCCAGCATATCTAAGTCCAAAGTGCCGGAATTGCTTGCAGAATATAATTTTATGGGAATATTGACAAGTCCAAAACCAATAGCACCGCTCCAGATAGCTCTCATATTTTTTGTTTAAAATTAGCTTAGAAACTTGCATGTTTCTTTATAAATTTTGTTTTTGAGTTTATATAATTTGGAATAGTAGGTAGGAATTAATTTCTTACCGAACTTTTGATTTTGAATATCTTTAAATTTGCTACATTTGACCAAAATATTGCAACTATGAATTTAATTATCCGGCTTCTGATTACTGCTTTTGTAGCCTATCTTTTACCAAAAATTTTGAATGGTGTTCATATTGAAGATTTTATTACGGCTCTTATTTTTGCGGTTGTTTTAGGAATTGTAAATCTAATTGTTAAGCCGATTCTGAAATTTTTTGGATTTCCTTTAACTATTCTTACTTTAGGATTGTTTCTTTTGGTGATCAATGCGATCACGGTTCTTATTGCAGATTATTTTGTAGACGGAATGAAGATTGACGGATTTTGGTGGGCTCTGATTTTCAGTATTGCTTTATCCGTTATTACATCTTTATTGAATGGTATTTTTACAAGTGACGACGACAAATGAGAATTAAAGAATTACAAACTCTCTTGGACAATCAGCCGTCTGTTTCGGCCAATACTTTTGTAGTAGGTTTTTTATTTGTAATATCCTGTATTTTGGCGGTTTTCTTTTTGGTTTTGGGAATCGGACTTTTTCTGGAAAGTTTTTTACATTTTAAGATCTTTTTGGATTGGGTTTCGAGGCAATTTCATTTGGTTTTGAATGAAGAACAAAGATGGAGCATTGCCACAAGTTTTGGGATATTTTCATTGATTCTTGCTGTTGTTTTTGGTGGTGTAATTTACCTTTGCAGAATGATTTTGAGGAGAAATCATTTTATCATTCAGATAGAAGACTGGATTTATTCCAATCTTTCAGAAATTAAAAAGGTGACTTCAGAAAAAAAACGAAAAAAATAATTATATAATTCTAATAAATGAAACTAAAACATACAATAATTGCTATTACAGCACCATTTCTAATGAATGCACAACAAGTAATGACGCCGGAAATTATGTGGACTCTGAAAAAATTAGGAGTTCAGGCAGTTTCACCGGATCAGTCTTCTCTAATTTATAAAGTTGGTCAGGTAGATTTAAAGACCGAAAAAACCAAAAGCGAAAATTTCACATTAAATATACTGAACGGAATTTCCTCAAAAATTGATTTAGGTAAAAAATCTCTTATTCAGTGGGATAAAAACGGAATTTATGCTCAGGAAGGAGACAAGATTTATCTTTCAAAAGATGGAGGTAAAACATGGTCGGATTTCTATACCATTGGTGAAGTTGATAATATAGTTATTTCTCCTGATGGAAAAAAAATTGCTTTCAGTAAGCAGGTTTTAGTGGAAAAACTAATGGGAAAGGATAAATATTCTGATGTTCCGAAAACTACAGCCCAAATTTATACAGACTTGAATCACAGACATTGGGATTATTTCAATGAAGGAAAATACAACCATGTTTTTGTAGCAAATGTTTCTGAAAATGTAGACAAAGCTAAAGATTTACTGGAAGGAAAAACGTGGGATTCTCCACAAAGACCTTCCGGTGGAAGTGAAGATTTTATCTGGAGTCCGGATTCTTCCAAATTATTGTACGTAACCAAACCTTTAAGTGGTGCAGAATATGCAAAATCTACCAATACCGATATTTTTGCGTATGATTTGGTTTTGGGAACGGTTAAAAATTTAACAGAAATCAACAAAGGATATGATGTAAATCCGAAATTCAGTCCGGATGGAAAATCTCTTCTTTGGCAAAGTATGGAAAGAGACGGTTATGAAGCGGATAAAAATGATCTGAAAATCTTGGATTGGAATTCCGGAAACGTTACCAATCTTACCAAAAATTGGGACGAAAGCGTAACCGGAGATGTTTTCTGGACAGCCGATTCCAAAATCATTTATTTTACTTCGGCTTTCAAAGGGACGAAACAATTGTTTTCTTTGGATCCTAAAACTTCAAAAATTCAACAGCTCACAAAAGGCGATTTTGATGTAAATGAAATTTTCGCTTTGAATAAAAATTCATTGTTGGTTACGAAAACGGACATCAATCACAATGCGGATCTTTTTTCAGTCGATCTTAAAAACGGAAGTTTAAAGCAAATAACAGAAGTAAATAAAGATACTTATGCAAATTTAACTCCCGGAAAATCCGAACTGAAAATGGTAAAAACTACCGACGGAAAAGAAATGGGAGTGTGGTTTCACTATCCACCGAATTTTGACCCAAACAAAAAATATCCAACACTTTTATATTGTCAAGGTGGTCCGCAATCTGCATTGACACAATTTTTCAGCACAAGATGGAATTTTGGATTGATGGCGGCAAACGGTTATATTGTAGTTGCACCAAATCGTCGTGGAATGCCGGGTTGGGGAACAAAATGGAACGAAGATATTTCTAAAGATTGGGGTGGTCAAGTAATGAAAGATTATCTGGCTGCTACAGATTTTGCAAAATCTCAACCTTATGTTGATGGAAGCAGAATGGCAGCAGTTGGAGCAAGTTATGGTGGTTACAGTGTATTTATGTTGGCAGGAATTCATGAAAACAGATTCAAAACGTTTATTGCACATGACGGACTTTTTGATATGAAATCTTGGGCTTTAACTACGGAAGAATTATGGTTTGCAAATTGGGATTTAGGTTCACCTTTTGATAAACCGACTCCAAAAGCCTATACAGAATTCAATCCAAGTAATTTTGTAGAAAAATGGAACAAACCGATTATGGTAATTCAAGGTGGAATTGATTACAGAGTTCCTTATGAACAAGGACAGGAGGCTTTTCAGGCTGCAAAATTAAGAGGTCTTAAAACCAAATTTTTATATTTCCCGAATGAAAATCACTGGGTTCTACATCCGCAAAACGGTTTAGTTTGGCAACGTGAATTTTTTGAATGGCTGAAAGAAACTTTATAAAAAATATATAATGATGAAAAAGTTGTTTTTATTTCCGTCTATTTTTGGATCACTATTGTTTTATTCCCAAGTCGGAACTGTGACAAGACACCCTGATTCTTACTCGAATTTTCCATATCAGGGAACGAGAATTATTCAGGTAGATGAAGCCTATTCTCCTGATCATGAAGAAAATGTTTTCATTTTTTCTAAAATTGAAAAAGGAGCAAAACAGGATAAAATGTATTTTCAAAGGTTTGTTAAAGAAGGAAACCAATGGAAATTGAAAATTAAGAAGGAACTCAGCTACGACGGAATTATCAGTTCGTGGGGTTCCAGAAAGGCATTTGCAGATTATGATAAAGACAAAAGTGTAGATGCATTGTTCATTTACTCTTTCAATGATTATGATTTTAAACAGAAGTCTGTACATCTTTTATTTTCCAAAGGAGATCAGATTTATGAGATCACTTCCGATGCTACGGATAATTATGAAAAAGATACTTATTCTGAAAATTTTAAAACTCTTCCAGAAGCAGTAAAAGAAGAAATTTTAGAATATTGGAACAAATTGGACAAAAATTAGATTTGAAATGAAAAGAATCCGTTCTTTTCCACCTATTATTGATGAAAGTTCCAAAATACTGATTTTAGGTTCCATTCCGGGAGTGAAATCTTTGGAGAAGCAACAATATTATGCTCATCCGCAAAACAAATTTTGGAAAATTATATTTGAATTACTCAATGAAGAATTTACGGAAGATTATTCGGAAAAAATTTCTGTTTTAAAGAAAAGTAAAATTGCACTTTGGGACGTTATAGATTCTTGTGAAAGAAAAGGAAGTCTGGACTCGGAGATTAGAAATGAAGAAACCAACCAGATTGCAGAACTTTTAGAAAAGCATCCGAATATTGAAGTAATTTTTTGTAATGGTGGGAAATCCTATAAAAGCCTACAGAAAATTTTAGGGAAAAACTTCAAGCTTCCCATATTTTTGTTGCCCTCTACGAGTCCACTTCATACTGTTTTCTTTGAGAGAAAGCTCGAAGACTGGAGAAAGATTTTACAATTTGTGAAATGAACTTTATACTTTCCTACTAAAAAAAGCAAAAACGAAACCGTTCTTGCTTTCTTTTTAGTAAATACTATACAATTATTTTGGTTTTTCACATAATATACCTTTTTCAACCAATACTGAATAATATCCGACTCCTAAAGAATTTGTTGAAGTAGAAGTAGTAGAATTGGTAGTAGAAGCAGAGTCTCCTCCTCCTGTTACAACAAGACTTTTAGCTTTTGTAATAGATTTGTTTTTAAACTTTTGTAAAAATGATTTTTTCTGTTCCATTTTGTAAAAATTTAGTTTTATTAATCCAAAATATAAAAATAAATTGAAGTATTTTTCATTTTATTTAAAAAAGAATTTATTAAAATAGTGAATTATATATTTTGGCGTGTTATAAATGCTTTTTATTTATCAATTATTTTTGTACAACGTATATTTCTTCATAAGGCTGTATCAAAACCCATCCGTTTCCTGAAAACTTCATCTGGAATTCTTCTCCGCTACCTCTTCCAATAAGGCTTTTTAGCGAAACATTCGTTTTCAGTTCTGGGCTTAAATTTCCAGACCAAGCTACTGTTGCATTAGGATCTGTAAAAACAGGATTATCAGGAGTTACCATCAAAGTTAAAGGATCGCCATGAGTAGTAATCGCAATATGTCCAGTTCCTGAAAGTTTTACCTGAAACAAACCTCCTGACATTACTCCGGCAATACTTTTCAGCATAGTGATGTCACTTTTCACACTTTGTTCGTGAGCTAAAATATCATTACCATTCACACAAACAGCCTCATTGTTTAAATAAAGTACACGAACTTTTTTTCCTGCATCTGCCACATACAACCTTCCGGTTCCTTCAGCTTTCATTAGCTTAGAACCTTCACCGCTGATTGCTTTTTTTAGTAAATTTCCTAAACCTCCGGAAAGCATGCCTTGTCTTTCAAAATTGATGCTTCCAACATAGCCTACCATACTTCCGGCTTTTGTCCATACAGTTTGATTGTTGAGATTGATTTCCAATAATTGGGGTTTTTCCAATTCAAAATAATCTCTTTCTTGGGAATTTTCCTTTGTCTCACTTACAAAGGCATCTAAAGAATACTTGCTCATAATTTGTTTTTTTTAGGTAACCAAAATAGTTATTTTTTTTGGTTAAATATTAAAAAAAAGAAAATAAAATTTGCTGAATATAGTAAAGCTATAAAAACTTGACAAAGGGGTTTTCATTGTTGTATATTTGCACGCTGAAAATTACAAGTTGTAATTTGTATTAATTTTTAAACCGTAATTTAAAAAAATGAAAACATCTGATTTCAATTTCAATCTGCCTACGGAACTTTTGGCGGAACATCCTTCAGAACAAAGAGATGAGGCACGTTTAATGGTACTTAATCGTAAAACCGAAACTATTGAACATCGTCTTTTCAAAGATGTAATAGATTATTTCGACGAAAAAGATTTATTTATTTTCAATAACACGAAAGTTTTTCCTGCACGTTTATATGGAAATAAAGAAAAAACCGGTGCTAAAATAGAAGTATTCCTTTTAAGAGAATTGGACAAAGAAACCCGTGTTTGGGACGTTCTGGTAGATCCTGCAAGAAAAATAAGAATCGGGAACAAATTATTCTTTACTGAAGACGAATCTTTGGTAGCGGAAGTAATAGATAATACTACTTCCAGAGGAAGAACATTACGATTTTTGTACGACGGAAGCTATGAAGAATTCCGTGCAAAACTGAAGGAGCTTGGAGAAACTCCACTTCCAAAATATATTAAAAGGGAAGTAGAACCGGAAGATGCAGAAAGATATCAAACCATTTATGCAAAAGTAGAAGGTGCTGTTGCTGCTCCTACTGCTGGTTTGCACTTTTCAAAACATTTGATGAAGCGTATGGAAATCAAAGGAATTGATTTTGCAGAAATCACACTTCATGTTGGTTTGGGAACTTTCAATCCTATCGAAGTGGAAGATCTTTCTAAACATAAAATGGAAAGCGAAGAGGTAATTATTGATGAAAAAAATGCAGCAATTATAAATGCAGCAGTTGAAGAAAAACGCAGAATCTGTGCTGTAGGAACCACCACAATGAGAGCACTTGAAACGTCTGTTTCTTCAAATAAAAAAATAGGACCTTTCCAAGGATGGACCAATAAATTTATTTATCCTCCTCATGATTTTGGTGTAGCCAATGCAATGATTACCAATTTTCATACCCCGAAATCTACCTTGATTATGATGATTGCAGCATTTGCAGGAAGAGATTTTGTGATGCATGCTTATGAAGAAGCAATCAAAGAAAAATATAAATTCTATTCTTACGGAGACGCAATGTTGATTCTCTAAATTAGTTGTTGGTTTTTAGTTGTCAGTTGATAGTTTCTTATTTTCTGACAACTATCGACTATCAACGATCAACCAAAATTATGAAAGATATCAGAACTTTAAACCTCGACCAACTCAAAGACTACTTCGAAACTATTGGTGAAAAACCTTTTCGTGCGAAGCAAGTTTACGATTGGCTTTGGAGTAAAAATCTTCATTCGTTTGAAGAAATGACGAATCTTTCAAAAAATTTGAGAGAAAATCTTTCCAGAGATTTTATCATTAATCCGATTGCTGTCGATCTTTTACAAAAATCTTCTGACGGAACTATCAAAAATGGAGTAAAACTTCATGATGGTTTGATGGTAGAATCCGTATTAATTCCTACCGAAACAAGAACTACAGCCTGTGTTTCTTCACAAGTGGGATGTTCTTTGAATTGTGAATTTTGTGCAACAGCAAAGCTCAAAAGAATGCGGAATCTGGAAGTGGCGGAAATTGTAGATCAGGTTGCGCTTATCGACAGACAAAGCAAATTATATTTTGACAGGCCGCTTTCCAACATTGTTTTTATGGGAATGGGTGAACCAATGATGAACTATAAAAATGTAGTGGAAGCCATTCGGAAAATTACTAAACCGGAAGGTTTGGGAATGTCGCCAAGAAGAATCACTGTTTCTACATCTGGAATTCCGAAAATGATTAATATGCTCGCAGATGAAAATCTAAAAGTGAAACTTGCACTTTCTCTGCATTCTGCTATTGAACATAAGCGTAATGAAATTATGCCTTTTTCAGAAAAATTTCCATTGACAGATATTATGGAATCTTTGAAATATTGGTATCAGAAAACGGGTTCTGTCATTACTTTTGAATATTGTGTCTGGAAAGGAATTAATGATGGTGATGAAGATATCAAAGCATTGATAAAATATTGCAGACAAGTTCCGAGTAAAGTAAACTTAATTCAGTACAATCCGATCGGTGAAGGTAAATTTGACCATAGAAGTATAAAAGCCGAAGAAAAATACGTCCATGAATTGGAAAAAGCAGGAATTACGGTAATGGTAAGAAAAAGTAGAGGAGGAGACATTGATGCAGCTTGTGGACAATTGGCAAACAAAAGTGCGGAATAAATCTGAATGACAAAAAACTAAAAAATGAAAGAATTTTTAGGAGAAAACGGCCTTGCAAATATTTATCAGTTAGCTATACCTTTTCATATTGTTGTAATTTTGGGAGAGATGATTTACAGCAATTTTAATAAAGAAAAGCTGTACAACGGCAAAGATATCTTAATGAATATTTATTTGGCATTGCTCAATTTCGGGATAGATTTGCTTTCCAAAGCGATGTACCTTGCAGTGATGTTTTTTGTGTTTCAGTACAAATTGTTTACGTTTGATACTTGGACATGGTATTATTGGATTGCGTGTTTTGTATTCACGGATCTTGCCTATTATCTCATACATTTGCTTAGTCATCGTTCCCGGTTTTTTTGGGCGGTACACATTACCCATCACAATTCGGAATATTTCAATATTACGACAGGTTTCAGAAGTTCAGTTTTTGAGCCGATCTATCGTTACATTATGTTTTCGCCTTTAGCACTTTTAGGTTTCAATCCGTGGCATATTTTGGTTTGCTATGCAATAGGGCAGGTTTACGGAACTTGGGTACATACGCAAACAGTGAAAAGAATGGGATTTTTGGAGTATATTTTGGTAACGCCTTCTCATCACCGTGTTCATCATGCTTGTAACATCAAGTATCTTGATAAAAATATGGGGACAGTATTTATTTTTTGGGATAAAATTTTCGGAACATTTGAAGCGGAAGACGATAAAGTACCCGTGAAATTTGGAATTTATCCAAAAATGCCGGATGAAGGATATATAACCACTGTTTTATACGAATGGCGAAAAATATGGAATGACATGATGCAGCCAAAATTAAGGATTTTAGATAGATTCAATTATCTTTTCAATTCTCCCGGATGGAGACATGATGGAACCGGAAAAACGGTAAAGCAATATCAAAAAGAATATTGGCAAAAGAAAAATAGGAAGAAGTAAATTTTATCTTATTTAAAAGCTGTTTCAATTGGTTCTTATAAAATGAATAACAAGTTCTTCGTTTACATTTTGTAGAATAATTTCAATGGTATTTTTCGTTTATAGATTAGCTATTTTTTAACTAATGAGAACCGTAATTTTATTTTTTATCTTTTTCAATTCCATTTCTATTTTTGCTCAGCAAACGGATTTCCTTAGAATTAGAAAACACAGGATAGCGTATTTGGATGATAAAATAGAGGAAACATCAGGATTAGATTTTTTTGATGGAAAATTGTACACCTTTAATGATAGCGGTAATACTTCTGAAATCTTTGAAATTGACAAGAACTCCGGAAAAATTCTGAAAATTTTGCAGACAGGATTAAAGAATATAGACTGGGAAGCTCTAGTAAATGACGGAAAAAACTTTTATATTGGAGATTTTGGAAATAATGCCGGAACACGAAAGGATTTGAAAATGTACAAAATTCCTTTCCGGAATGATTCCTTAAAATTGGATTCTATACAAACCATTTCTTTTTATTATCCGGAACAGAACGATTTTGCACCTAAAAATCTCAACACTGATTTTGATGCAGAAGCTATGATTTTTCTAAACGGAAAACTTCATGTTTTTACCAAAGAATGGGCTTCAAAATCGACTACTCATTATATTATCGATCCTGAAATTTTAGAAAATCAGTCTGCTCAAAAAATAGAATCCTTCAAGACCGATTTTGTAATTACCGATGCTTCTTATTTTGATAAAAAACTGTATCTGATTGGTTATACCAAAGGTGCAGAAGTATATCTTGAAGTTTTTGACGAATCTGAACCAGGTATTTTCTTTTCAAAAAGTCCTGCAAAATATTTTCTCGGAAATGCATTTTCTGTGGGACAAATTGAGGGAATCTCGGTGAATGAAGAAGGAATTTATATTTCCGGGGAAGCCTTTAAATCTCCTCTTGGAATCAAAAAGCAAAGTTTTTATTTTGTACCAAAGAATAAATTCTGATTTTCAATTTTCTTTTTTGTTGTGGAAATGCTTTATATTTGCGAAACTTAATTAATACTTGTTTTGCCAAATATTGTAGAAGATATCAAGCGTCCCATAAATGAAGAAATGAAACTTTTTGAACAAAAGTTTTATGAATCCATGCAAAGCAAAGTTCCACTTCTGGATAAGGTTACCCGTTTTATTGTTACTACAAAAGGGAAACAGATGCGTCCTATGTTTGTTTTTCTTTGTGCAAAACTTATAGGTGAAGTAAATGAGAAAACCTATCGAGGAGCTTCCATGATAGAGCTCATTCATACCGCAACTTTGGTACATGATGATGTGGTGGATGAAAGTTTTAAACGCAGAAATTTCTTCTCAATCAATGCACTTTGGAAAAACAAAATTGCCGTTTTGGTGGGAGATTATCTTTTGTCGAAATCCGTTTTACTGTCTACCGATCATAAAGATTACGATTTGCTATCCGTGATTTCCAGAACCATAAGAGAAATGTCTGAAGGTGAGCTTCTTCAATTAGAGAAAGCCAGAAAACTGGATATTACGGAAGATGTTTATTATGAAATTATTCGTCAAAAAACCGCTACCTTAATTGCGGCTTGTTGTGAAATAGGTGTTTTATCCAATAACGCTGATGAAGCTCTTGCTAAAAAAATGCAAGACTTCGGAACTTTTACAGGAATGGCTTTCCAAATTAAAGACGATTTATTTGATTATTTAAGTTCAAACGTTATCGGAAAACCGGTAGGAATTGATATTAAAGAACAAAAAATGACTCTGCCTTTGATTCATACCTTAAAAATGGCAAATGAAAAAGACAGAAAATATTATTTCAATACAATAAAGCGTTATAATAATGATCCAAAACGTGTAAAGGAACTTATTAATTTTGTTAAAAGTTCCGGCGGTTTAGATTATGCTATTACCGTAATGAAAGATTTTCAGCAGAAAGCAAAAAATATTCTCAATGAATTTCCCGATTCACCATCCAAACATTCTCTTTATCTAATGTTGGACTACGTCATTGAAAGAAAATTCTAAAAACTTTCCGGATAATTCAAAATCAGAGCCGGGAAATTTTCATAACAAGACGAATCGTTATTTCATAACGAAATTATACCAATCCTTCTAATTGCTCAAAAACCGGAATAAGGGATTTTCCTTTCTCTGTCAAATAATATTCAATATGCAAAGGTTTTTCTTTGATCACTACTTTTTGCAGTAGATCTACTTCTTCCAATTCTTTAAGAGCAATAGACAATGATTGCTTATTGGATCCTTCAATATCACGCAACAGTGTGCTGAAGCGTAATTCTGAACGTATAGCTAAACGAAATATTTCAGGTTTACATTTTCCTGAAAGTAACTTTAAAAGTGATTGTGCTGGGCAGATTCCTGAATTTTCCATTTTTTTTGTAGTCAATTTTTTTTGACTTCTTTGTTTGTGTTTTTTTTTAACCTAAATTTACTAAAAAATAGAAGCAATTAATATAATATTTGGCATCTATAGTTTAGATGAAAACATCATAAACTTATGCTAAGTTATGAAATGTATATTAATCTGACAATTTTTTTTCAAGCTAAATAAATTTTTTTTCATCATTTCTGTTGGCTCTTTCGCTGTGAAGCGGGAGAGCTTTTCTTATTATGATTAATATTATCTTTAGTATTTTGCTATATCCAGCTTAGAAAAATTTAAACAATTTCTTTAATATAAGATTCTTTTGAAAACAATATTTTCAGTGGATCCAATGCAATAAAGCTGAAACTTTTGCTATTTTTGTCAATCATTGAAAAACCATATTTTGAAAAGTAAACAATTTTCTATTATACTAATAGCTCTGTTTTTTGGTTCTTTTTTAGTAAATGCCCAAGAATCCAAAGAAATTTTAGAGCTGAAAAGCAAATTGGCTTTAGCGAAAAATGATGCAGAAAAAGCTAAAATTTACAATGAATTAGGAAATACATATTCTGATAATAAAAATATAGATAGTGCTTTAGTATACTCAAAACTGGGACTACCAATTTATCAAAAACTAAATAATACCGAACAAATTGGAAGGTCTAATTTATTTATTGGAAGCCTTTTGATGCAAAAAATGGATATTGTAAATAGTGAAAAGTATCTAACAGAAGCAGAAAAATACCTTAACAAAACCGAAAATTATGAAAAAAGAGCTATTGCATATTATTTTTTAGCTACCATCAATTCCGTAAAAAAGAACAATAAAGCGGCAAATGATTATTGCCAACAAATATTAAATCTTTACAATCAAAATAAAATTAAGAATAGAGAATTTGTATTGGTAGCTTATGAAAGATTATTTCAAAACAATTTTATTCAAGAGAATCCTGTAGAAGGCTATAAATCATTAAACACTTATATAGAATTTACCAAAACTAATTTTCCTAAACATTTAGACGCAGCATATTTTTTAGCCGGAAACTTTTATTTGCAAAATAAAGATTTTAAAAAAGCCGAGTACTATTTACAAGAATGTTTACAGCTTGCTAATAAAAGCAAAGATGAACTGAAAATAGCCAATTCTAAAATGTATTTGGGAGACATTTACACAGAAACCAAACAATATGAAAAAGCAGGTATTTATTTAGAAGAAGCGAAAAACTATTTTGAAAAACATAAATTGAATGAGAATTTAAAATTTGGTTATTATTTTCTTTCTGACCTTAGTTATAAGCAAAAAGAATATGCAAAAGCAAAATTTTATATTGATAAAGCCTTGAAATTAAGTAGTGAGAAAGATTACATGTATTATTATTTCTTACACCAAAAAGGATTGATAGATTTAAAAACAGTATTAAATGAAGAGGTTGATTTTAAAAATAATGAAATAAAAAAGGCAGAATTACAAAAACTTACAAAAGAACAATCTGAGATTTTAGATTATTTTTCAAATTTAAAAACTTTTGTACCTTCTGAGGTTTTTATTCAAAACTATAATGTTCTTCAGGAGTCTTATGAAAAATTAGGAGATTATGAAAAATCTCTATTTTACCTAAAAAAAGCAAAGGATAAGAATGAAGAAACCTACGGTTTAGAAAAAATGAGAAATCTTTCTGATCTTGAATCTCAAACCGAAGTTGCCAACGAAAGAGCGAGAATAAAACTTCAGGAAGAAACCAAAAGACTTCAACTACAAAAAGAACTCGAACTCAAAGCCTTAAAATTTGAATACGAGAAAAAACAAGCTGCCGCCAAAACCGAAGCCGAAAAGAAAAGATTGCTTTTAGAAGAAGATATAAAACGCAGAGAAATAGAAGTTGCGTATGCTCAACAAAAAAAAGCAGCAGAACTAGAATATATTCAGGAAAAAAAACTATCCAAAATTAATCAAGAAAAAAAAGATGCTATTTCCAGAGCAGAATTAGAAAGTTCTAAAACTCAAAAAAATATGTGGGCAATTGGTGCTGGTTTATCACTTTTATTGCTTGGTTTTGCAGGGTATTTTTACAACCAAAAACGTAAAGACAACAAAAAAATAGCTGAAGAAAAGAAAAAGTCTGAAGATCTATTACTCAATATTCTTCCGCAAGAAGTTGCTGACGAGCTGAAAGAAAAAGGAAAAACCAGTGCCAAACATTATGATGAAGTTTCGGTTTTGTTTACAGATTTTGTAAATTTTACCCAAAATTCAGAAAAAATTGGCGTTCAGGAAGTTTTGAATGAACTCAATATCTGTTTTACCGAATTTGATAAAATCATGGAAAAATATGGTTTGGAAAAAATAAAAACTATTGGTGATGCATATCTTGCAGTGAGTGGACTTCCGGTTTCCAATGAAAAACATGCCGAAAATGCAGTGAATGCAGGTTTGGAAATTATTGATTATATTCAAAAAAGAAAAGCCAATAATCCGAACACTTTGGATATTAGAATCGGAATTCATTCCGGAGCCGTAATTGCGGGAATTGTGGGCGTGAAGAAATTTGCTTATGATATTTGGGGAGACACCGTAAATACAGCATCAAGAATGGAGCAAAACAGTCAAAAAGGAAAGCTCAATATTTCTGGTTCTACGTATGAATTGGTAAAAAACAATTTCCAATGCGAACATCGTGGAAAGATAGAAGTGAAAGGAAAAGGAGCATTGGATATGTATTTTGTAAATAAAAATTAATGAAAAAATGATGAAATTAATTTTAAATAAAATTCTTTTTGCTGCATTCTTTCTTTTTCAAGTTTTGGTGTTTGCGCAATATTCTAAAGATAAGCCGCAGATTATCAGTCTTAAAAATGAAGATAATGGAGTTGTTTGGATTTATAAAGAAACAAAAGATAATGCTTCTGTTTTACCCAACTATAATGATTCTGACTGGAAAAAATTTGAAATAGATATAATTGGAAAGCATATTAAAGCTAATGTCTTTTATTTGAGAAGTTATATAAAAATTGACAGTACACTTCTTAATAAACCTATTCAAGTAGATATAGATCAATTAGGTGCTTGTGAAATATTTTTGGACGGAAAAAAAATAAATCAATTAGGCGAATTTTCTAATAATAAAGTAACAAAATATGCGATCAAAAAAAATGAACCTATTCTTATCTCTTTTGGAGATACGGAAACTCACGTTTTGGCAATTAGGTATCATTCTTTCCCTTTGTCTAAACTTACTGATATAATACATTTTTCCACCAATTTATTTACTCTAAAATTAATAGCTGCAGACCAATATTACAACGATGTTTTAAAGAAGGAAGAAAAATTCTATCAATATGCAATGCTTATCACTGGCTTTTTCTTGGCTTTGGCATTTATCCATCTTTTACTTTTTTTATTTTACAGAAAAGCAATATACAATCTTTTCTTTTCGTTGTATAATGCTTCTATAAGTTATTTGGCTTACATTATTATCGATTTAAAAAAATTAGATGATCCTGAACTTATCAATGAAAATGTTTTTAAAACGTTTTTAGCACTTACCATATTTACCATCTCTCTTTCGGGTTTTGTAAATGTAATATTTGCAAGACGAAAATTAAGATTCAAAATTTTTGCAGTTCTCAATTTATCGGCTTTAGCTTTGTATTATTTTAATAATAAAATTTCCATTGCAATTATTACATTCTCTTTATTTTATGTAATAATAGAATCGTTTTTTCTTATTGTTCGTGCTTTTATAAGAAAGCAAAAAGAGGCCTATATTGTAGGTGGTGGTCTACTCACATTTTTAGGCTATATCATCATATTGGTTTTATCTTCCCTTTTTAATTTTGGTTTAGAAGGATACAAATTAGACAAAACTTTACTATCCATTATTGTTATAATAAGTTTTCCGCTTTCCATTTCGGCGTATTTGGCTTGGCAATTTGGTGCTACTAATTTTAGTTTGCAAAAACAATTAGATGAAGTAAATCGTTTGTCTGAAATCAACCTTCAGCAAGAGCAAGAAAAGCAACAAATTCTTCAAAATCAAAACGATTTGCTTGAAAAACAAGTAGATGAACGAACACAAGAATTACAAGTTGAAAAACAAAAAACCGAAAATCTTTTGCTCAATATTTTACCTCAAGAAGTAGCCGAAGAATTAAAAGAAAATGGGAGTTCTGAAGCCAAATATTATGATGAAGTTTCGGTTTTGTTTACTGATTTTGTGAGTTTTACCCAAAATTCTGAAAAAATGGGCGCTGAAAGAATGCTGAAAGAACTGAATGATTGTTTCACTGCATTCGATATGATTATGGAAAAACACGGTTTAGAAAAAATAAAAACCATTGGAGATGCATATATGGCAGTTTGCGGTTTACCACACCAAAATCCGGATCACGCTTATCAAACGGTTTTGGCAGCTTTAGACATCATTAAATTTATTGAAAACAGAAAAACATATAATCCGGATACTTTAGATATCAGAATTGGTGTAAATTCGGGGTCGCTGATTGCAGGGATTGTCGGCGTGAAAAAATTTGCCTACGATATTTGGGGAGATACAGTGAATACTGCTGCCAGAATGGAACAAAACAGTCAAAAAGGAAAAGTAAACATCTCAGATTCTACCTATCAATTGGTAAAAGAAAAAATTGACTGCGAATACAGAGGAAAAATAGAAGTGAAAGGAAAAGGCGAGCTGGATATGTATTTTGCAAAAGACATCATTAACATTCAATAATTTCCTAATTTTAAAATATGGAATACGATAAAATAAAAAAAATCATCTTAAAGAATCTTCAGGAAAATCTTCCGGAGCATCTTTCTTATCACAGTGTGATGCACGTAAAAGATGTTATAGATTCTGTAGAAAAAATTGCAAAATCCGAAGGTGTAGATGAAGAGAATCTAATGCTTCTGAAAACGGCAGCATTATTTCATGATACCGGATTTTTGTATGGAGCCAAAGATCACGAAGAAAAATCCTGCGAAATTGCCCAAGAATATTTGTTGGATTATGGCTACACTCAAACTCAAATCGACAAAATAAAAGGAATGATAATGGCTACTAAAATTCCGCAATCGCCTAAAAATCATTTGGAAGAAATTTTAGCAGATGCCGATTTGGATTATTTGGGAAGAGACGATTTTTTTACTATTGGCGATAAATTGTTCGATGAGCTTACGATGTTTGGAATCGTAAACTCCGAACGGGATTGGAATCTCTTGCAAGAAAAATTTTTGGAAAACCATCATTTCTTTACCCAAACTGCAATTAAAAGCAGAAATCAAAAAAAACAAGAAAATTTAGAAATTATAAAATCTAAATTAAAGTAATTTATACTATGAGTTCGAAATCACAAGGTTCATTATTTACATTATCAGATATTATTTATTTGGTTTTAGGAGTTATTTCGGCAAGTTTTGCCCTGAAAAGTTTTCTGGTTCCTAATCATTTTTTGGATGGTGGTGTTACCGGTGTTTCACTTTTGATTCACGAAGTAAAGCACATCAATTTAGGACTGCTTTTAATATTATTGAATATTCCTTTCATTATTTTAGCTTATTTCAAAGTAGGGAAATTTTTCGCAATTAGAAGTATGGTAACGATTATTTTAATTGCTTTAATCATGCATTTCGTCAATTTTCCTGAACTTACCCATGACAAATTATTGGTAGCAATGTTCGGAGGATTTTTCATGGGAATTGGTATTGGTTTGTGTATGAGAGGCGGCGGAACTTTTGACGGAATGGAAGTTTTAGCATTGATGACGTTTAAGAAAAGTAGTTTTAGCATTACTGAAATTATTCTTGGGATGAATATGATTATCTTCATCATTGCGGCATTATTTTTAAAAGTAGAAACTGCTTTATATGCAATTCTTACCTACATTATTGCGAGCCAAATCACAAAATATGTGATTGAAGGAATAGAAGCGTACACCGGAGTGACTATTGTTTCGGGAAATAGTGAAGAAATTAAGAAGGCTTTGGTTCTTACTTTAAATAGAGGAATTACCGTTTACAAAGGTGAAAGAGGTTTTATGAAAGAAACCTTTGAACAAAGTGCAGATGTAGATATTATTTTCACGATTGTGACTCGTTTAGAAGTCCGCAGATTGCAAAATATTGTAAAAACCATAGATCCGAAAGCATTTATCTTTACCCAAACCGTTCGTGAACCACAAGGTGGAATTGTAAAGGAAATTGTGAAGCATTAATACATTTTTTTAAGTAGTACATTTTCGAAATCCGAAATCAGATGGAATTAATGCAGCGATAAATGGATAATCCGCAATTTTTTCGTATTTTTTTTCTGATTTCACATGATAAAACTGAGTAGCTAAAAATGGAAGAAAACAGCTTATAATCAAGTGTATACTTGCAATTCCCGAAAGATTATCAATATATATTTCTTATGCTGTTTCTGTGATTCTGAGAGAAGTGATAATTATCAGATAGAATCAATCATATTGCGGGATGCACTTAAAAATATAAGATGGTTTTTCCTTCATTAGTTTTATTCGTTAGAGTTAAAATTATAGCATTGATACTAATTATCAATTTTTTAATTTTTTTTGATTAAAATTAATTTTCTATAATTTTTTAAAATTTACAGTTCCTAAAATTATTATATTTGTAAAAATCAGAATTGCAATGCAGGAAACCTATATCGAAACCCAGCAAATTTCTTTTGAAGACTTCAGAAAAAGCATTATTGAAGATTATAAACTGGCTCGTATTTCCCGGGAAATGTCCTATTTAGGAAGAAGGGAAGTGCTTACAGGAAAAGCCAAATTCGGAATTTTCGGAGACGGAAAAGAGCTTCCGCAATTGGCAATGTCAAAGGTTTTCAGAGATGGAGATTGGCGTTCCGGATATTATAGAGATCAGACCTTTGCAATGGCTGTTGGTGCACTTTCTATCGAAAGTTTTTTTGCACAATTATATGCTGACACAAGTGTAGAACGCGAACCTGCTTCAGCAGGAAGACAAATGAATGGGCATTTTGCAACCAGAAGTTTGAATGAAGACGGAAGCTGGAAAGATTTAACAAAAATTAAAAATATTTCATCCGATATTTCACCAACTGCGGGACAAATGCCAAGATTGTTAGGTTTGGCTCATGCTTCCAAAATTTTTAAATCGGTAAAATTTGAAGGTTCGGAAAAATTTTCAAATAACGGAAACGAAGTAGCTTTTGGAACTATTGGCGATGCTTCCACTGCAGAAGGACATTTTTGGGAAACTTTGAATGCTGCTTGTGCTTTACAGGTTCCGATGATTATTTCGATTTGGGATGATGGATACGGAATTTCGGTTCCTACACACAATCAAAGAGCAAAGGTGGATATTTCTGAAATGCTTTCCGGTTTTCAGAGAAACGAAGGAGAAAATCAAGGTTGTGAAATTATTCAGGTGAAAGCTTGGGATTATCCGGCTTTATTGGACGCTTATGCAAAGGCTGAACATTTTGCAAGGCACGAAAGTATTCCTGTTGTAGTACACGTTGTGGAAGTTACACAACCGCAAGGTCATTCCACTTCCGGATCGCATGAAAGATATAAAACACATGACAGATTGGGTTTTGAGACAGATTTTGATGGTTTGGAAAAATTGAAAGAATGGATTCTAAATTACACTGTGGAAATGGAGGGTAAAGAAGAAATTCTTGCTCCTAAAGAACAATTGGAAGCTATTGATACAGAAGCCAAAAGAACAGTAAAAGAAGGACAAAAGAAAGCTTGGGAAGCCTATCAGAAAACCATTTCGGATTTGAAAAATAAAGTGCTTCCTTTTGTAGAAAGCCTCAAATCTCAAAATTCTGAAATTCAGAATGCAATTAGTCATTTCAATTCGATTATTTCCGTTTCTAAAAGAGATGTGTTTCATTTGGTAAGAAAAGCTCTTCTTTTGACAAGAGGTAATCATTCTTCCGAAAGACAGGCGCTTAAATCTGTGTACAACGAAATTTCAGAAATAGAAAAAGATCATTACTCTTCTCATTTGTATTCTGAATCCCAATGGAAGGCAACTAATGTAAAAGAAGTAAAACCAATCTATTCCGAATATTCCGAAGAAGTAGACGGAAGGGTGGTAGTTCGGAATAATTTTGACAAAATTTTTGAAAAATATCCTGAAACTCTGGTTTTCGGAGAAGATGCCGGAAATATCGGCGATGTCAATCAGGGATTAGAAGGAATGCAGGAAAAATATGGGGAAGTTCGTATTGCTGATACGGGAATTCGGGAGGCTACCATTCTCGGACAAGGAATTGGTATGGCTATGAGAGGTTTGCGACCAATTGCAGAAATTCAATATCTTGATTATATTTTGTATTGTTTGCAGGGAATGAGTGATGATTTGGCTACCGTTCAGTACAGAACAAAAGGTGGACAAAAAGCTCCGGTAATTATCAGAACTCGTGGACACAGATTGGAAGGAATTTGGCATTCCGGTTCTCCAATGGCAGGAATTTTAAATTTATCAAAAGGGATTAACATTTTGGTTCCGAGAGATCTTACAAAAGCAGCAGGATTTTATAACACGATGCTTCAAAGTGACGAACCGGCAGTGATTGTAGAATGTCTGAACGGATACAGATTGAAAGAAAAGCAGCCTGATAATTTGGGTGAATTCACCGTTCCTGTTGGAAAAATTGAAGTAACGAAGCAAGGAACGGATATCACATTAGTAACCTATGGTTCTACTTGGAAAGTTGTAACCGAAGCTGCAAATGAATTGGAAAAATTAGGAATTTCTGCAGAAGTGATTGATATCCAATCTTTGATTCCATTTGATTTATCGAATGAAATAGCCGAAAGTGTAAAGAAAACCAACCGATTAGTGGTAATAGACGAAGATGTAGAAGGCGGAACTTCAGCTTTCATTCTTCAGCAAATTTTAGAAAAGCAAAAAGCATTCAGATATTTAGACTCTGATCCGGTGACAATTTCTGCAAAAAATCACAGACCTGCTTATGCAAGTGACGGAGATTACTTCAGCAAACCTTCGGTGGATGATATTGTGGAAAGGGTGTATGAAATTTTTAATGAAAGCAATCCGGGAAAATTTCCGAGGATATAAATTTGTACTATAGATATTTTTAATCGCTGAATTTAAAGGAAATTCAGCGATTTTTATTTGAAAATTATTTATAAATTTACAATGCACAATGTTAATTTTTCTGATTTTCCAACCATTTTTATAGTATCAGCATCATTAGTATAAGAGTCGGATTTATATGAAGTATATTTTTACCCTTTATTTTTTCGTATTGTTTCATGCAAATTTTTTTGCACAGGATTCTCAGTTGTATTACGAAGGATATTTTTTCAATGATAAAAAGCATCCGCAAAACCAACTTGCAGTCACCAATAAAACTTCCGGAATTATTGAATATACTGATAGCGAGGGCTATGCAATAATTGAAGCTAAAGCCTATGATACACTTGTTTGGAATGGAGGAAATAACATCAGAGTAGTGATGAACTATGAACTTTATGAATTAAAAAATATTCTGACAAAAAGGACGGAGTACGATATGGCACAACCAATTATAAATAAGGAATATACTGAAAAAATAAAACATATTGATTCTTTAAAAAATCCCTTTGATTTCCATGAAAAGGCTAAAATAACTACGAAAAATTCCAACTATTCCTATTATAGTTATGGAGTTAAGAAAATTGAAATTAAAAATGATAGCCTTGTATTGATTAAAGCTCTTAAAAATAAAATTTTAAGTATTAACGGAAATTTTACAACGATGTCGGAAGTAAAAATGCAAAATGGCATTCCAAAACTTCAAAATCTTTTTGTTCAGGGTCGTTCGGAAAATGGTAATCTCATTTGGAAAGGTCCTAATACCGGAGAGATTTTTAGTTTTGGTCCTGAAATTTCTACACTTGGTTTCAACGGAATATCTAATGAATATGATGTCAACGGAAATCTTGTCTCAATTGAAAACGCTGTAACTTCTGCTAAATCTTATGATAATACGATCATAAAACCTCTTATTAAATTTTCTAATTTCTTGAGCTTAAATTCAGCTTTAAGACTTGATGGTAATAACGTCAGTGAGATTCGCCTGAAATTTGGACATACCAAAGAGCCTCTTTTTTTTGGAAATGAATTTTCCAGAAATAATCAATTAAGTTCTACTCTTATTTTTAATTTCAGAGATTTTAAAATAAGTGCCAATTATAATTTTTATGATGCGAATGCTACCAATACCAATAGAATAGCGTATTTCAATAGGATCTATCAAAGTTCGTTACTTACTCCTATTTCTTTTAATAATATTCAGAATAAAACATTAAGCAATGGAAACCAGCGAAGTTTTAATGCTTTTAATGATAATCCTTACTTTCTTTTAGACGACGGTCAAAAATTCAATGCAAGATCTCGACAGAATATTTTTTCATTGAATTTGGAAAAAAGATTTTGGCAAGATTTAAAACTTTCTTTTTCTGGAAATTATGAAAAAAATACGACCTATAATCATGATTTTTATCTACCGACTACAGCTTTTTTTTCATCAGGAATTGATACTTCTCGGAATCAAAATGTAGAAAATAAATCAGCAGATGCAACATTAAACTATGAATTAGGAAATTATGAATTCAAGAATTATTTCTTTGCAAAATATATAATTCGGGAAAGTCGGAACAGTATAGGATATTCTTTTAATTTTTCCGATTATAATTATAAAAGAACGATCCGAGAATTTATTTTTAACTATAATCCTAAACTGGTTTTTGATTGGATGATAATGAATTTTAATATCGGAAACAATTTTTATTCTTCCACTACTTCTCTGAAAAATGAGTACTGGCTTCCGAATCTTAATGGAAAAATCGAATTGCAAAATATTTTTAATTCAAGAATGAATGTGAATTTTTATGGTGGATATTCTAAAAATACGGAAGAAATATCACTTACCAATTCTTATGCTTATTATGCTGTTACACAGATTACACCGCAACAGAACTTATCGTATTTTCCTGTAAATGAAGTGGAGACATTCAATGGTCTGCAAAATATCGACAAGAATAAATATTATTTTGGATTAGAATTCCGTCCTTTTTACCGTCTCAATTTGAGAGCAGATTACTTCAAAACTAAAATTTATAATGATGTTCTTCCTTTCTTCAGTTTTGGAAGACTTTACCTTCAGAATATGGCTGATCATACTTATGATGGTTTTGATGTGAAACTTGAATATACTAATATTATAGCTAACCAAGATGTACGTTTCAACAGTTCTGTTTCTTTTTTCAAATTCAATGATGTGGTAGATAATGTAAAAAATGGTTTTGATTATCATCCGGTTATCGGTTTCTCCAATATTTATAAAGGTTTGGTAAAAGGCGAAGTATTTGGAAGTATAGTTGGAAATTATTTTGAAAGAAACCAAAATGGACAGCTTATTATTGGATCCGATGGTTTTCCTATTAAAAGCAATAATCTTAAAGTTTTGGCAAATCCTATTCCTGATTTTTCCTTTAAAATAAATCATAATTTAAGTTTTAGAAATTGGAGACTTTCGATTGATTGGGAATGGCAGAAAGGTGGACAAATATGGAACGGAACACAAGCTGCTCTTGATTATTATGGAAGATCTTATCTTTCAGGCGAATTAAGAAGTGTGAAAAATTTTGTTTTTCAAGGAATTGATCAATCAGGAAACCCAAATACTTTAAGCGTAGATTTTTACAATCCCAATCTTTCTGTAGATAAAAACCGATGGGTTCGTTATGGGATGACAGGTGTTCCGGAAGAGTATATTGAAGATGCAGATTTTGTGAAGATCAATACCATTTCTTTAAGTGCAGATTTTCGATTGTCACAAAATTATTATACCAATAAAATTAATATTTCGGCGTATGTTTCCAATCTTTATCTGTGGAGAAAATACACTGGAGTAGATCCGCTCCAAAGTTTTTACAATACTGAAAACGGACAAGGTTTGGATTTTTTCAATCTTCCGAATTATACTGGTTACGGAGTTGGTATCTCTTATGATTTTTAAAAATTGAAGTATGGCAAAATATGTAGGTTTTTTATTTTTGTTCTTGTTTTCTGTATGCTTTTCCCAAAGTGTAACCAATAGCTATGAAAAAGAGAAAGTGTATCTCCAGACCAATCATGTATTTTATAAACCGGGAGAAATAATCTATTACAAAATATCAATCGTAAATGGAAAAGATAATACTCCGACAGATAAAAGTAAAGTTGTAAAATTACAACTTATAGAACCTTCGGGAAATATAGCCCAAACCCTTAATCACAAGATTATGGATGGATATGCAACAGGAAGTATAGATTTGGGTGAAGATTTTAAGGGTGGACTTTATAAACTACGAGCTTATACCAATTGGACTCAGAATGAAAAGGGAAAAAATTTTTTTGAAAAAGAAATTAAAGTTCAGAAAATTGTTTCTCCACGAGTTTTAATGAAATTAGATTTTCCCAAAAAAGGATATGGTTCCGGAGATGAAGTATTGGCAGAATTTTCTATGAGAAGCCTTGCAGATACACCGATTGGTTTTTATACAGCAAAATATGAAGTGTTTTTTGAAGGAAAAGAAATAGAAAATAATGTTTTGAAAACAGATAGAAATGGAAAATCGATCATAAAATTTCGATTGCCGGAAAATCTGAAATCCAATGATGCATTATTGAATGTAAAGGTCAGTTATGATGGTTTTGAAGAATCTGTTTCCAAAAATATTCCCGTAGTTTTAAATAAAATTGATCTGAAATTTTTTCCGGAAGGTGGAAGTTTTGTAAACAATTTCAAAACGAATATTGCATTCAAAGCTATGGACGAATTTGGAAAACCTGTCGATGTTAGCGGAATTGTCTATGACAATAAAAATAATAAAGTAGCTGAATTTTCTGCATATCATTTTGGAATGGGAGAATTTCAGTTTTTGCCGGTTTCCGGAAATTCTTATTATGCAAGGATTACTTCTGCTGAAAATTCTCAGATATTTGAGCTTCCAAAAGCAGTAGATAACGGAGTAATGTTGAATGTAGAAAAAGCCGAAAATTTCTTAGATATTATTTTGCAATCGTCTGAAAGTCAAGCTATAAAAATTGTAGGTTCTGCAAGAGGAATCTCATATTTTGAAAAAGAAGTGATGTTGAATAGAGGACAGAATAAAATTTCTGTAGATATTGAAAATTTTCCTGCCGGAATTGCGTGTTTTACAGTTTACAATGCTATAAAACCTTTGGCGGAAAGAGTTGTCTTTCTAAATGCCGACAAGAAATTATATGTGAATCTCAATATTTCCAAAAAATATTTCTTGCCCCGCGAAAAAGTGCAATTGGAGCTGGAAACCAAAGATGAAAAAGGAAATCCCATTCCTGCTAATCTAGCTCTAAGCGTTGTGGATGATAAACTTTGGACTTATGCTGATGATAAACAAGATGATATTATTTCATGGCTTTTTATGAGTTCTGAACTTAGCGGAAAAATTGAGGAACCTAATTTTTATTTCAAAAAAGATGAAATGAAAGCTCCGAAATCTCTTGATCTTCTCATGCTTACCAATGGTTACCGTTATTTTGAACTGCTTCCTGAAGTGCTCGAAAAAAATGCTTTCAAATATTTGCCGGAACAATTTAACGGTATTTACGGAATTGTGGAAGATGAAAAAGATCATCCGGTGGAAGCAGATGTTTATCTTATTGAAATTTCAGGTTCATCAAATAAAATATTGGAACAAACGACCACTAAAGAAGGCAAATTTTATTTCAACAATTTAGATGAAAATAAAGTAAACAGAATAATAGCAAAATCCAAAGCACCTAAGCAAGAGGTAAAAGTGAAAATTCTTTCTTATGATCTGGACGCCAATCCCATATCAGAAAAGCAAAATCCTAAGAATGTAGATGTTGAAGAAATAGTTCGGGAAAATTTGAAAAATAAAATATTTTCCGACTCAAAAGTGATGAATAAAGCAATCACTAAACATGGGTATTCCAAATCAGATACTACAATGAAAACAAAAGATATTGAAGAAGCAGTTGTTATTACAGGTTTAGGAATTAAGCAGTCTCTCAGTTTTAGTACTTTGAATATTTCCAATTCGAATCTTAGCAGTAATAGTCTTTCCAATACACTTTCTGGGAAAGTTTCCGGTATTGTTATTACACCAAATTCAGGAGTTGCTGGAAATTCTGAAAAAATTCTGATTCGGGGAATTTCCGGTCTTTCTTCGGGAAATGATCCGTTATATGTTGTAGACGGAGTTCCTCTAACTCAGTTTGTAGGCAATATTAATGTGGAAAATATAAGTACTGTTACGGTTTTGAAGGATGCTTCCGCAACATCATTATACGGAAGTAGGGGAGCAAATGGAGTGATAATAATTACTTCAAAATCTCCTAAAAATTTTCAAATTAATTTGGATCTTACGGCGAAAAAATATTTTGCAGTTAAGGATATTCGGAATGATAGTTTGAAAAAATTTTCATGGAGCAGGCTATTTAGCTATCCTATTTATAAAAAAGTATCGACACCTTATCGTCATGATTATCGCGAAACTATTTATTGGAATCCTATTATTCAGACAGATAAAAATGGGAAAGCGAAGGTAGAATTTTACAATTCGGACGCAACTACTACATTTAGAATGATTTCCGAAGGTATTGGTAGTAACGGACTTGTGGGAAGAGAAGAGAAAACCTACGCTGCACAAAGCAGTATTTCTGCTGATGCAAAGATTCCGCCGTATTTAACAATGGCTGATCAGCCGGAAATAAGTTTGGTTTTAAAAAATAATTCGGGCTCCGAAAAAAAATTAGAAATACGTTCTGTAGTTCCCAAAAAAATTGTTCTTAAAAAATATGATTCCATAGCTGTATTGAAACCTTTGGAATCTAAACGTGTTGTTGTTCCTTTGGAAACCGGACAGAAAGTAAATTCCAACATCAGTTTTGTTATTAATTCTGGAGATGAGAGAGAAACTGTAATTCTGCCTTTGAAAGTTGAAGAAAAAGGATTTCCAAATCGTTTATCCTTATTCAGCCGGAAAGATACACTTTTGAATTTCCGACTTCCGGAACATGTACCAGGAAGTGTCTCTGCAAAACTGATTGTATATAAAGATATTGCAACAATGATGTTCAACAATTTGGAAAGACTTACAGATGAACCTCATGGTTGTTTCGAGCAGCTTTCTTCTACTGTTTATCCTAATATTTTTATTCTTGATTATCAAAAAAGCAGAGGAAATCTTTCTGAAGATATTAAAGAAAAGGCAATAAGAAAATTAAAAAGAGGTTTCTCGAAAATGTCCGGATATGAGCTTCAGGAAGGTGGCTTCGGATATTTTCAGTCTTCTACTCCGAATATTTCCATCAGTGCTTTTGCTTTGTTAGAATTTTCCGAACTTAAAAAAATGATTTATGTAAATCCGAACCTTATGGAGAGAATTAAACGTTATATTCTTTCAAAACGAAACGGAAGCGGAACATTCAGTACCATAGATTATAATAACCAATATTTTTATAGTAAGGAACTAGGATGGGCGCAACAAGCTTATGTTTTATATGCACTCTCACGAAACGGAATTGGGAATGAAATTGAAAAAGAATATCAAACAAGTATATTACGGATAAAGCAAACCCAAGATTCTTACCAAACAGCACTTTTAGCCAATACTGCGTATTTTCTTGGAAAAACGGAAGACTATGAATATTTAATTTCTATTCTTAATGCTCAATTCCGTAAAAATAAAATAATTTCTGGAACAAGTATGACAGGCTCGTCTGGAAATTCTTTGAAATCTGAAACATTAGCGCTTTATCTATTGGCTTTGATGAAAGACAAAAGCACCAGTACTGATTTTGTTTCTGATGTTGTAGATATGCTTACGACTAAAAACCTATATGGTTCTACACAATCTACAGCTTTATATTTAGAGGCTCTTTCTCAATATTATATTCAGAATAAAATAAGCATCGGAAAAGCTGATCAGTATTTTTCCATCAATGGAAAATCTCTTGATCTGGGTATAAAATATAACAATGAATATGATATTTCGGAATACATTCAAGATGAAAATGTTTTTAGTGTAAAAAGTAGTTCCGGACAAGGGTTTTCATATTCTCTTTCTTGGAATTATTACACTTTGCAGCCACCTGTTAATGATAATACAGAAGTTAAAATTTCTACTTCATTGTCAGATTCTGTTTCGAAGATTGGGGATATCAACAGAATGAAAGTGGAAGTCACAAACAAACTTCCTTATGAACTTCCAATGGTAATGGCAAAAATCGGAATTCCTGCCGGATTATCTTTACAACCTAATCTTTTAAAGGAGATGCAGGAGAAAAAGCAGTTTTCGTATTATGAAATTTTTGATAATTATTTGGTTGTATACTGGGAGAATATGCATCGGAATGAAAGTAAAATTATAAATCTTGACCTGAAAGCAGAATTTTTGGGCAAATATATCGGGAAATCGAGCAATGTTTATCTTTATTATACTCCGGAAAATAAAAATTGGGCAGAAGGAACTAAAGTATCAATTATAGAATAAAATTATAAGCAATGAAAGAAGAGATGCGCATTTTTGGATACGACATTATTCGTGCAACAGCTATTTTGCTGGTGATGATTGGTCATGTTTTGGGATATGTATATTCGGGAACATATTCTTTCTTTTTCTCGTTTCTTTCAGGATTTTTGGGTGTTGAATTATTTTTTGTTTTGAGTGGAGTTTTAATAGGAAAAATTCTTATAAATGTTTTCAATTCAGTTGATTTTCAAAAAAATCTGAAAAAATTTATCATCAGAAGATGGCTTCGTACATTGCCGCTGTATTTTGTAATGTTGTTGGTGTATTGGTTTGGGAATTATTATATAGACTCTGTTCAGAATAAAGATGTATCGCTTTGGAAGTATGTATTTTTTATTCAGAATTTTTATCATGTTCAGCCTACTTTTTTCGGAATTTCGTGGAGTTTGGCTGTAGAAGAATGGTTTTATATTTTATTTCCGTTGAGTTTATTTTTTGTCAAAAAATATAAACCGCAGATTTCGACGAAACAATTGTTTCTATCCGGAATTTTAATTTTTCTTATCTATTTTCTTTTGATGAGGTTTTTGGTATTTCCGGAATATCATTTTACTTTTTATGAAGGAGTACGAAAAGTAGCTTTTTTTCGATTGGATGCTATTGCTTATGGAATTTTGACGGCATTTTGTTTTGAATTTTTTAAAGATGAAATTTCAGCAAACAAAAGTATCCTTTTAATAATCGGAATGCTTGTTTTAGTAACGAATCAATATATCATTTTTAAAGACAATTATTCTCATCTTCATTATTTTAATACGGTTTATTATTCAGTTTTGGGAATTGGTTTGGCCATGATTTTTCCTTTTTTTAAAGCATTAAAATCAACAAATCCATTGGTTTTAAAATCTATTACTTTCATTAGCAAAATATCCTATTCTTTATATCTTGTGCATTGGTTGGTTTATAAATTTTTGGAACTTTCTTATTTTCAAGTGATTCCGGGAAGTGTAAAATTTATTTTATTTTTTGTTTTATCCTTTTTTATTGCGAGTTGCACATATTTGTTTATAGAAAAACCGGTAATGAAATATAGAAATAGAATTACTGATAATTAATTCAATTTGGTTGTAAATTATCGTGAATGTGAACTGGTTTTAGTCTTTTATAAAATAATAATGACCAAACCTCTACTAAATTTCGGCTAATGCCTGTTATTGTATTAATTTTATTATCGAGTAAAGTCTGACACGATTTTTTTTCATTTACATCATTGATAGACAATGAAATGGTATTAAAAATTTTAAATCACATATTTTATTTTCAAAAATTATTGAAAATTCAAAATGTTTAATTATATTTGTAACTGGAAATCAAAACTTAAAAAAATGCAACTTTCTGAAGCTAAAGAAAAATACATCCAAACTTGGGGAACATTTGCTACCAATTGGGGAATTAACAGAACAATGGCGCAAGTTCATGCTTTGCTTTTGGCAAGTGGAAAGCCATTTTCTACAGACGATGTGATGGAAGCTCTGCAAATTTCACGAGGTAATGCAAATATGAATTTACGGGCTTTGATGGATTGGGGAATTGTGAAAAAAGAATTTGTGAAAGGCGATAGAAAAGAATATTTTCTGGCTGAAAAAGACATTTGGTTTTTGTTTAAGCAAATTACAAAGGAGCGTAGAAAAAGAGAAATAGAACCGGTAATTTCGTTTTTAGAAGAATTGAGAAACATTGAAGACAACGATTCTGAAGAAGCAAAAGAATTTATAAAATTGATGGATGATTTCAGTTCGGTTACCAATAAGATCAATAATATCATGGATCTTGCTATAAAAAGTGACGATCATTGGCTGGTCGGGAAAATTACCAACTTGCTGAAATAGAAAGGATCTCAAAATCCTTTTTATTTCTTTTTAATTTTCAAAAATTTCTGAAAATACAGTATATAAAATATTTAAAACAATGAAAGACTTTATATTTAAAATTCTGATGTATTTCCTGTTCAGAAATTCTAAAAGAACAAAAGGAGATTTCTTAATTTTCTAAAACATACACAATGAAAAATCCAGTATACTTTTCTCTGCAAAAAACGATTTGGTTGTATTTCAACTTAGGTTTATCATTCTTTATAAACTTCAAAGAAATTAATGCAACCGCAATTATATTATCTTCTGTAATAAGCGTTTTTACAGTTTCTTTGGGACATTCCATTGGTTTGCATCGTGGTATTATTCATAAAAGTTATTCTACAAGTTTGTTTTTCAGAAATTGTTTGCTAATCCTTTTTGTATTGACAGGTTTGGGAAGTCCGCTTACTTGGATAAAACTGCATTTCACAAGAGATTTTTGGCAAAACAAACCTTCTTGTCACCCGTATTTGGGATACAAACACGACTTGTTCAGAGATTATATTTGGTATCTGCATTATTCGTTTTCAGTATCTTCAGAAGATCTGGATCAGTATGGTTTTCCAAGAGAATTTCACAAAGATGATTTTCTGAAATTTTTACACAAAACATGGTATTTATTTTCAATGATTCCGGGAGTTTTGGTCGCTTTTTTATGGGGCTTTCAGGAATTTCTTGTTCTTTTTCCGGTGCGTATTTCCATCAATTTGCTGATGCATTGGTTCATCGGATATATTTCTCATACTCATGGCTATCGCAAATATGTAATTTCTGGAGCTAATGAAAGTGGTTACAACGATTGGTTTTTAGGGATTATTTCTTTCGGAGAAGGTTTTCACAACAATCATCACGCTTTTCCATCATCTTCAAGATTTGGGATTCGGTGGTTTGAGTTCGACTTGAGTTGGATTTTTATCAAAATTTTAAAAAAATTAAAATTGATCTGGAATGTGAAAACAGCCGATAAATCTACTTTAAAATCGACAGCCATCGAACTTGAGAAAATAAAATGGAATTAAAAAACACAAATAATGAAAAATTTTAAACACTCTTTTATGTCTTGCAATTGGGAACATCTTGTTTATATTAATTATCAAATAGAGCCTTCACTCATTTCTAAATTTTTGCCGAATGATGTAGAACTGGATTTGTTGGATGGAAAAGCGGTAATAAGTTTTGTCTGTTTTGAATTTTCTAATGCAAAATTGTTGGGAATTCCAATTCCTTTTCACCAGTATTTTCCTGAAATCAATATTAGAACGTATGTTAGGAGCAAAAAAAGTCAGGATATAAAAGGAATTTATTTTCTTTCTGAAATGGTTCCGAAATGGATGACCTATTTTGTGGCAAAATATATTTTTGGAGAACCTTTCTCAATTCGGAAACTTAAAGCATCGAATTCTGAAGAGAAACTAAATTACGAAATTAAGGATAAAAACTGCGAACTGAATATTGAAGTAAAGCCCATATTTACTGATTTTGAAATTCAAAAAAATGAGGAAGAAAAATTCATCATCAATCGTGAATTTGCATTCTGCGGAAAAGCCGGAAAATCTTCAAAACTCTATAAAGTAGAGCATAAAAAATGGAATTTGATACCTTTGGAAAAGGCTACTTTTTTCATTGGGAAACTTCATCATATTCAGGAACAAATCGGGAATGCACTTTTGCAGAGAAAACCTTCCAGTATTTTTATGACGGATGGTTCTCAGGTAAAAGTCTATGGATAAAATTAAATAACGTGAACTCGATAGCATTTATTGAAAATGAGCTGTTTGAATACATTGTTTTTGAAAAAATAAATAAAGAGTTATTTTTGAAATAAAAATCTTTGATTTTTTACCTTGCGAACTTTGCTAAGCAAAGCGCCTTAAAATATAACGGTTTGAAAAGTAATACTTTGCGTTAAATAATATTGGCTATTTTCCGCCGAGTTCACATTAAATAAAATGGCAAAAATATATTTGGAAACTTTCATTAATGCAGATATAGAAAAGGTTTTTGATTTGGCAAGAGATATTGATCTTCATCAAAAATCTATAGAAAAAACAAAAGAAAAGGCAATTGTTGGAAGAACTTCAGGATTGATTAATCTGAATGAAACGGTCACTTGGAAAGCCAAACATTTAGGTGTGAATCAAACATTAACATCCAAAATCACGGAAATGGAAATTCCTATAAAATTTACGGATGAAATGCTGAAAGGAGCTTTCAAATCTTTGAAGCATCAGCATTTGTTTCAAAAGAAAAATGAAGGAACTTTAATGATTGATATTTTTGAATTTGAATCACCTTTTGGAATAATTGGTAAAATTTTTAATTCACTATTTCTTAAAAATTATCTCAAAAAATTTCTTCTCGAAAGAAATGAATTCATAAAACAGTCGGCTGAAAAGAAAAATTAATACAAATTTTTTCCTATTTTTTCAAAAAATTTTCCAACCAGTTTAAAACTATTTGCATCTATTATTGTAAAACCAGTCGTATGAACCATGATTTATTTATTAGATGCAAAAATAAAGACCGCAATGCGCAGCGGAAACTTTATGAGCATTATGCAGGTCGGCTGTATGCAACCTGTAAGCGTTACCTGAAAAACGACGAAGATGCAGAAGAAGTTTTGGCAGATTCTTTTTATATCATTTTCACGAAACTTAATCAGTTACAAAATTTTGACGCCTTTGAAGGATGGGCAAAAAAAATTACGGTAAATGAATGTTTACAAAAATTGAGAAAAAAAGATCAGTTGAAAATTTCTCTGGAAGAAACGTATGTAGAACCGAAATCTGAAGAACAGCAAAATTTTTCCTTTGAAAAGGATATTCTTTCTCTTCTGAATTTCCTTCCGGAAGGCTGCAAAACAATTTTCAGTTTGTTTGCGATAGAAGGATATCCACACAAGGAAATTGCACAGATGCTTTCTATTTCTGAAGGAACATCAAAATCTCAGGTCAATTTTGCGAGAAAAAAACTTCAGGAACTTCTTCAGTATCAAAATGTTTAACAATTAGTTTTGAAAAAAATGGAAAATAACAACAAAAATATAGATCAGCTTATAACCGAAGCCAGCAAAAAAGCGGAAGAACATATTGTATTTCCTGCTTTTGAAAAAGTTTGGGAAAAAGTAGAAAAACGTTTAGACGAAAAGAAAGATAAAAAGAAAATTATTCCAATTTGGCTTCCTTACGGAATTGCAGCAGGATTGGCTTTAACATTCGGAGTTTTGTATTTCTTTAATAAAGATGAAAAAAATAGTTTGCCTCAGAAATCAGTATTCACAAAAAATGCAATTTTACCAAAATCAAAAGCTGAAAAAATTGAAAATGCGATAAAATCTGATGCAGAAGAAACAATCTCTCCTGAAGCTCCAAAAATTATTGCATACGAACCTCCTCCAATTGCGGACTATGGAGTTAGTGTTTCAATTGAGCCTCCGGTTATTGTAAATCACGATGAAGTTAGAGATTACATTGCACCGCCACCTCCTCCTTCAAAGGGAGTGAAAAGTTCTACATCGAATGAAATAGAAGGGGTTGTACTAACAGCTATGGGAATTAAAAGAGAATCTAAAAGTTTAGGTTATGCAACAACTACTGTTACAGCAAGTGAAGTGACAAGTTATCCTAATCCATCTAAGGCAAAAGCTTTAGAAGGACGAGTTGCAGGATTAAAATTGGAAGATGGAGAGCATAAATCGAATTTAGTAATTCGTGGAGCAGCTTCTTTAGCTAAAAGTAAAGAACCACTTTATGTGGTAGACGGAAAAATTTTTCCGTCCAATATTTTGGAAAAACTTGATCCTAAAAAAATATTAACGTTTAATGTTCTTAAAGGTGGAGCTGCAATTGCTTTATACGGAAGCAGGGGAGCTAACGGAGTTATTGTTATCAGTACTAAAAATCTCACTCGTGCTGAAAAAAGAAAGCTAAAAAGAGAATTGAAATTTGCAAAACCGGAATTAATTGAAAAAACAGAGGATATCATAATTGAAGAGCCTGAAAAAGATCTACCAAAAGCAGGACAATTAACAGCAGGTGAAGTAAATGATTTTTCCAAATGGAATTATTGGCAAGATATAGCAGTTCCTACTTTGGATGAATATAAAAACACATGGAAGTTTTTTCCTGAAAGAAGAGTGTCTTTGCAATTGCTGAATCAGGACAAAAAACCTGCAATCGGTGTTAAAGTAAAATTATTGAATGACAAACAAGAAACAATTTGGGAAGCCATTACCGATAATCTGGGAAATGCGGAAATGTGGATTTCTCCAAGACTTGATAAAACAGACACTTCTTCCAAATTTTATATTGCTGATTCTTCGGGTAAAATTCTTACTGATAAAGTAAAAGAATTTAAAGATGGACAAAATCTCATCTATATAAATCAGCAATGTCTTGCTTCCAGAGATTTGGATTTGGCTTTTATTGTGGATGCCACTGGTTCGATGGGTGATGAAATCTCTTATCTTCAGTCCGAATTATTGGATGTTCTGAAAAAAGTAGAAAACAACCTGAAAAATACAAATGTACGTTATGGTTCTGTTTTTTATCGAGATCAGGGAGATGACTACGTTACACGAAAATTTGATTTTTCAGACAAAGCCGAAGATTTAATTAATTTCATAAAAAAACAAAGAGCAGGTGGAGGTGGAGATACTCCGGAAGCTGTGGTGGAAGCTATGGAAACTTCAATTGATGAACTAAAATGGAGCAGCGGAAATAGTACAAAAATAATGTTTCTGGTTTTAGATGCGCCACCACATTTGTCAGATAAAAATATTGATCGATTATTTGATAAAGTGAAGCTGGCTGCTCAAAAAGGAATAATCATTATTCCACTTGCTGCAAGTGATACAGATAAACAAACTGAATATTTGATGAGAACTTTTGCTTTATTAACGAACGGAACGTACACATTTCTTACCAATGATAGCGGAATCGGGAACAATCACATCGAGCCAACAGCTTCAGAATATGAAGTAGAAAAACTCAATGATTTATTGTTGAGGCTTATTATGCAGAGATCATCAATTCCGGATTGTGAAAAAGGTATTGAAAATGAATACCTCAACAAAAAATTGGACGTGGAAAGTATGGAAGCGAAAAGTTTTACAGCAAAAATTTATCCTAATCCTACTAATGGCAATTTTAAAATTCAGTCTGTTACTGCAATTGATGAATTTGATCTTTATGATATTACAGGAAAAGTATTGATGAGAAAAGAAAATCTTCCGAAAGGAATTAATGAATTTGATATCACTCCTTATCCACAAAGTATTTATATGATTCGCTTAAAATATGGAGAAAAATGGGAAACTTTTAAAATTATAAAACAGTAAATTTTTTCCAAGTAATGTTTAAAAAGCAACTCAACCAGAGTTGCTTTTTCTGCTATCAAAAACAAATAATTTTCCTTAAATTCGCATCAAAATTTTTAATCGAATGAACTACGATATTATTGTCATCGGAAGTGGTCCCGGTGGTTATGTTACAGCAATCCGAGCTTCACAATTAGGTTTCAAAACTGCAATCATCGAAAAAGAAAATCTTGGCGGAATTTGCCTCAATTGGGGATGTATCCCAACAAAAGCATTGTTAAAATCGGCTCATGTTTTCAATTATTTAAAACATGCAGAAGATTATGGCTTGAATAAAGTGGAAAATCCGGGTTTTGATTTCTCGAAAGTAATCCAGAGAAGTAGAGGAGTTGCCGGAAAAATGAGCAAAGGAATTGAATTTCTGATGAAGAAAAACAAGATTGATGTCATTATGGGAACTGCCAAAGTAAAACCAGGCAAAAAAGTTTCTGTAGCGGATGCAGAAGGAAAATCGACAGAATATTCCGCCAATCATATTATCATTGCAACCGGAGCTCGTTCCAGAGAATTGCCGAATCTTCCGCAAGATGGTAAAAAAGTAATCGGGTACAGACAAGCGCTTTCTCTTCCTGAACAACCAAAATCCATGATCGTAGTTGGTTCCGGAGCAATAGGAGTGGAGTTTGCAGATTTTTATCATTCGATGGGAACTAAAGTAACAATTGTAGAGTTTATGCCAAATATTGTTCCTGTAGAAGACGAAGAAGTTTCAAAACATGTTGAAAAATCTTTGAAAAAAGCAGGAATCGAAATCATGACCAATTCTTCCGTAGAATCTGTAGATACTTCAGGAAATGGTGTAAAAGCAAATGTGAAAACGGCCAACGGAAATATTACATTGGAAGCAGATATTCTTCTTTCAGCAGTGGGAATTGCTGCCAATGTAGAAGGAATCGGTTTGGAAGAAGTAGGAATCAAAACCGATAAAGGAAGGGTTCTCGTAAATGAATGGTATGAAACTTCTGTTCCGGGATATTATGCAATCGGAGATATTATTCCGACTCAGGCTTTGGCTCACGTTGCTTCAGCAGAAGGAATTATTTGTGTGGAAAAACTTAAAGGTCTTCATGTAGAAAAAATAGATTACGGTAATATTCCGGGTTGTACATATTGTCATCCGGAAATTGCATCGGTTGGTCTTACAGAAAAGCAAGCCAAAGAAAAAGGCTATGAAATTAAAGTTGGAAAATTCCCTTTTTCAGCATCCGGAAAAGCAACTGCAAATGGTGATGTAGATGGTTTTATTAAGGTAATTTTCGATGCAAAATATGGAGAATGGTTAGGTTGCCACATGGTTGGAGATGGAGTTACCGATATGATTGCTGAAGCTGTTGTTGCAAGAAAATTAGAAACAACAGGCCATGAAATTATTAAATCCATACATCCGCATCCAACATTATCAGAATCTATAATGGAAGCTGCTGCTGCTGCTTATGGAGAGGTGATCCATATATAATACTTTGAAATAAATAATTTTTATAGATGCAAAAACCACAGAAAAAATCTGTGGTTTTTTTGTAATATTTGGTAATTAAAAAATGTAAAAAACACAGATGAATAAATTTTTTTTAATGCTGACATTCTATGTTATTCCTGGAAATTAAAGAATGTTAAAATAGTCAATACTATCCATACCAAAACTGAATATTATGAATAAACTATCAAATCCCATTAAGAATAAACTTTCCCATATTCAGAATATATTGCTGTTGGTGTTTTTTACTACTTTACTGATATATCCTTTCAGTAAAGAAGCAGTAAGATATTGTTCAGGTTTTTCGTTCCAGATATTATATCAGTTTGGTGCGCTTCTATTTTTTATGGCTCTTCAAATACCGGTACGAAAATCTCCAGGAGAAAAAATTGAAAAATTTTCCTATATAGTGAGCCGAATTTTTGCTTTAATACCATTAGGTTTAGTAGGGATTATTGCTACTTGTACATTTTTAATTGGCAAAGAAAAATTGCTATTTCCTTTTTTGTTAGTGCTGATTGATGTTATAAAAATGAAATATTTTCTTGGTGTATCTGATGAACAGCTTACAGCAAGATATATTTTTATGGCGACATTGTCACTGTTTACACTTTTCTTGCCCATGACATTTTTGTTTTGGATGCAAAATCCTCATCTAGATTTTAATGAAAATCATGGACTTATTTCTGCAATAGTATTTACAACAGTATTTCTTTTTCTTGACTTTTATCCATCATTTCCTGCCAGATTAGGTGAAAAAATAGACAGACTATAAATGATGGTTAGTTTCAAAAACCATAATTGTTTAAAGTTTTTCATAAATAAAAGAAATAATTTTCTATTCAAAACATAGTATTAGAACTTAATCATAAAAATAAGTCTTTTACTTTTTTTAATTTTGATTGAGAATTCACAAGATGAACATGAAAAAAATAGGTTTGGTACTTTCCGGAGGCGGAACTAAAGGAGTTGCACATGCAGGAGTTTTAAAATTTCTGAAAGAAAAAGATATTCAACCTGATATTTTAGCATGTTGCAGTGCCGGTTCCATTGTAGGCTCGCTTTATGCAGTGGGAAAATCTCCGGAGGAAATTCTAAATTTTTTTGAATCGGTTTATTTTTTTAATTGGAAGCACTTTGCATTTAATCAGCCCGGATTGGTTTCTTCCAAAATTTTCAGGATGTATCTGGAACCTATTTTTGGTGAAATGAAAATCGGCGAATTGGAAAAGGATGTTAGAATTGTTGCAACGGAATTGGTTTCCGGAACGCAGGTGATTTTTGGAAAAGAATTCAAAATTATTGATGCCATTATTGCTTCCTGCTCAGTTCCCGGAGTTACAACTCCCTATATTATCGGTGAAGAATTATACAGCGATGGAGGTGTTCTCAATAATTTTCCTGCAGATATCATTAAAAATGATTGTGATATAATGATCGGTGTTTTTGTATCTCCACCTCAAGATATTAAGCTAAGTGATCTAAAATCCATTAAAGCTGTAGTTTCCCGTTCTTATGATTTGCTTTCGTATCGTACGGAACTTCATAAATTTTCTTATTGCGACTGGTTTATCACTTCCAAAAAATTGGCAAAATTTGGAATGTTCGAAAGAAAATCCGAAATTTTGGAAGAAATTTTCGAAATTGGTTATGAAGCCGCAATGGAAAGTTTTGAAGAAAATTTTTTAAAAGATTAAAGTAAAATATTTAGGATAAATATATAAGCCAACTGCAATTGCACCTAAAGTACTCAGTAAAACTGCTCCTGCTGAAATATCTTTAATGATTTTAATACGTACATCCAATTCCGGCTGAATAATGTCGCAGATTTTCTCAATACAGGTATTGATGATTTCCAAACATAAAACAGCAAAGCAAACGACAAAAATAAATGCAGCATCAATTGCAGAAAGTTTTAGGAAAACGATAAGAAAAAGATTAGCAAGCAAACCTAAAATTTCAATCTGAAAATTTCGTTCGTTTTTGAGAATCCAGATCAGACCATTCAATGCGTAAACAACACTTTTATAGAAAGGATGTTTCTTCATTTTACCAGTTTTTGTCGATCATATAAACTAATTGACCCATTGCAATTGCTCCTAAAAGTAATTCCCGACGATTTACTTTTTCAAAAGTATCTTCTTCAGAATGATGAATATCAAAATACCTTTGAGAATCGGGAACTAATTCTGCAGTGGCAGTTCCGTTATCTTTCATGGGTTCCACATCTGTTCCTGCATATTGCAAATCAAAATTATAAACTCCATAAGGTAGAAATAGATTTTTCCAGGATTGTATCTGCTTTCTTTTATTTTCATCCATTAATAAAGCGATTCCGCGAGGTGTAAAACCACCACCATCACTTTCTATGGCAAAAAGATGTTTTTCATTATTTTTTTTGGCTTCTTCGGCATATTTGTCTCCACCTCGAACTCCATTTTCTTCGTTGGCAAAACAAACCACCCGAATGGTGTGATTATTATTTAGTCCTAATTTTTTAAAAGTTCTGAGAACTTCAATACTTTGGACAATTCCGGTTCCATCATCAGAAGCACCTTCACCAACATCCCAAGAATCCAGATGTCCGCCAATTACAATTACACTTTGGTCTTTTTTTCCTGTAATTTCGCCCATTACTGAGTACGAAAGTTTATCTTCTTTCATTGTACAATTGGAGTTGAGCTTTGCGGTTAATTTTTGAGTTTTCAAAATAAATTCCAATTCATCTGCTGTTTTCGATCCGATTGCAACAGCAGGAATTTTGAAAGTATCATCTTCATCGTAACGCATCATTCCGGTATGCGGAACATCATCCAATGCAGAAGAAAGTGAACGAATAATTACCGCTTTTGCACCTTTTTTTCCTGCCCAGCTTGCTGCGGAACGACGGTAAATTCCGGCATCACCATACGCTTGTCCTGTTGAAATAAAGGTTTGGTTAAAAGGATAATTAATAAAAACGATTTTGCCTTTTACTTCTTCGGGTGATAATTTGTCAAAGTCTTCTTTATTTTTTGCAAAAACTATTTCTCCCACCAAATCTTTACCTTTTGTTCCTTCGGAATTGCCCAAAGAAAGCATTTTTACAGATTTCCATTTTCCGTCTTTTCCCCGGATTTGTAAAGATTCTTTTCCTCTTTCCCAAACCGGAACCATTACTTCCTGTTTCCAGACTTTATCTGCGCCTGCTTCTTTCAATTTTTGAACAGCCCATTCCGTAGATTTTTCGTATGCTTCTGAGCCGCTCAATCGGTGTCCGATTTTTTTAGTCAGTTGCCAAAGATTTTGATACGCAGTTCCGTTAACCAAAATTTCATCAGAAATTTTTTTGAACTGAACGGAATCTTCTTTAGTTTGGGAAAATAAAAAACCGCCCAAAAAGAGCGGCAGTATGAGGAGTTTTTTCATTACACTTTTTTGGTGTTACGAATTTAAAGATTTTGCTGTCCGAAACAAAAAATTGATTGTAAAAGTTGAAAAGAAATACTCCATATAAGGGTGATAGATCAATTCTTAGTCATATTAAAAAAAGCCCAAGTATTTTTTTTAAAAAACATCTAAAGGTTTTCCTAAAAACGTATAGACGTTTTGCCCAAAAGATACGGACGTTTTGCACAAAACGTCCGCATCTTTTTATATTATATCAAAGCTATTTCTTTAGCAGGCTTTCGATGAGCTTGTTTTGGGATTCTATCAGTTGGGTTATTTGAGCCTGATTTTTTAGGATATTTTCAATCAATTCTTCTGAAATAGTATTATTGATAGTAACAGTATTATTATTGTGAATATTTCCTATTGCCTTATCTGTATTATTCTGGATGATGGATTTTTCATCCAGTAATTCATAAACATCTGTTTCATAAAAATCGGCAATTTTCATTAGGTTTTCCATTGCAGGTTTTGCTTTATCACTTTCCCATTTATTATATGCATTTTGAGAAACATGAAGTTTTTCAGCGATTTGAAGCTGTGTAAGATTTTTGTCTCTTCTTAATTTCGTAAGTTTTGTTCCGAGAGTCATGATGAAATATTTATGCTAAAATAATGAAAATATAAAAAACAACTAAGGGTTTATTCATTTTACAACCAAAGTTGTATAAGATTAAATATTTTTTTCATCAAATTTGCTTTTCAGATTAATAAAAATACATATATTTAACCAAACTAAATGCTTATGAAGAAAATCAACCTGATTTTATTTTTTATTTTGCTATTTTCCGTTTTAAGTTGTCGAACAGAATT
>NZ_JBXUGL010000014.1:0-75545 GCF_057180505.1 Chryseobacterium sp. HNCC26DJ241
GCTTATTTTTTTGTTACATCGAGTTCACGTTAATTATTCGTTTTTATAAAAATGCGTAGGAAATGCTTCTTCCGGTTTCGTCCTGAAAATATTGAGCAAAATCCACGATTTCAGAAAGCCATATCCGTACGAAAACATCTGGATATACGTCGCCATAATTGCCATGGAAGCAATGCTGATGTTGCGGGTTTTATAAAGCGCATGGAAAAATACGAGAAAAGTGTACAATCCAAAGATCACCAAAATAAATCCTTTGTGGAATGCAAAATATTCTGCAAATCCGAGAATATATCCTATCATAAATAATGACGGAAATGCAAAGGAAATCTTTACATAATCGGGATGTCGCTGATTAAGAATAGGTCTTGCACAACCGAACTGATAGACTTGTTTTGAGAATTTTCCGAAATCTACACGACGCTTGTGATAGACTCCAATATTTTCAAAAAAAGCTGTTTTGAAACCGTTTTCCCAAAGTGTCATGGACAAGTCTGGATCTTCGCCGATCCGCATATTGGAAAAACCGCCTACTTTTTCAAAAGCCGATTTTCGGACTCCCATGTTGAAACTTCTCGGCTGAAATTTTGTAACCGCTTTTTTACTACCCCGAATTCCGCCCGTTGTAAAAACCGAAGTCATGGAATAAGAAATCGCTTTCTGGATAATGTTAAAACCTTTATGCGCTTTATCTGCACCACCAAATGCATCACAAGATGTAGTAAGAATATTTTTTTTAATATTTTCGATATAGCCTTTCTCCACAATCACATCCGAATCCACAAAGACCAACCAGTCATTTTTGGCACTTCTTGCTCCGTAATTCCGTGTCAATCCGGGACCGGAATTTTCTTTTCTAAAATATTGAATTTCCAGATTTTCTTTGAAAACTTCGATGGTTGGTTTTAAATCTATTTGAGAGCCATCATCTACAATAATGATCTCAAATTCTTTATCCGTCTGAAAAGAAAACGACTGCAAGAGTTCGAAAAGTTCGTCTTTTCGATTGAAAATGGCGATAATAATGGAAATGGTTGGATTCAAAATTCTATATAAATATGTTGGATTTAAAATAAAAATACAAAACAGATGCTACCGAAAATAAAATGAGAGAAATACTAAAAAGTAAAAATTTAAAAACATTTTTAAAATAAAATAATCTCGAATGATAAAGAGCAAAAAAAATTAAAAATGATATAAAAAGTCCTATTAATGAGCAAACTATTATAGTTAAAGTAAAATTTTCTTTTGGCAACGGATCACCAAAAGTAATTAATAAAAAAATGATTGCCAATAGTATTAAAAAACCACTTATCTTCTCTACAATATATTTAAATTCTTTTGGTCGTTTATTTTTTTTGTCAGACTCAAAAGAAGTTGAATCTGAAGAAGATCCCAAACTCAATAAATTCAAAAAAAAATCTAAACCATCAAAAAAATCAAAATTCATAATTTTTATTTTCTAATTTTCATTGCTTTCTTCCTCATTTTCCTCTTCCTCTTTCACCTCAATTGTTTTTAAAACTTCTTCAGGATTTGGGATATCTTCTGCATGAATAGTTCGGAGAAATTCATTCTTTGGAGCAGACCAATGGATCAAACGATTTGCCTGATTTTGTACCGATTTTTCAAAAATATTCCGCACTACTCTTGCATTACCAAAACTTTCTGTTTTTATCCCATCAATTGAGGAAAATATATCTTTCAATTTTTCTACAGCATCTTCCGATGGTACAAAATCTGATTTTTTGCAAAAATTTTCAAAAATTAAAACCAACTGATCACTGGTAAAATGTTCAAAATAAAAATAACGGTTGAATCGGGAACGTAAACCCGGATTAGAATCTATAAAATATTCCATAGGCTTCATATATCCTGCCACAACTACTGCCAAATCGTCTCGGTTGTCTTCCATTCTTTTTATAATGGTATTCACCGCTTCTGCACCAAAATCATTAATCTGATTCTGAGAAAGTGAATAGGCTTCGTCCACAAAAAGTACACCACCAATACTTTCGTCCAACACTTTATCGGTTTTTATGGCGGTTTGCCCAACATATCCTGCTATCAATCCTTCTCTATCCGTTTCGTATAATTGTCCTTTGGATAAATATCCTAAATGTTTAAAAATTCTTCCCAAAAGTCTTGCCACTGAGGTTTTTCCTGTTCCGGGAGGTCCTAAAAATACGGTATGCAAAGCAATATCAATATTTTTCAAACCTTCTGCTTCTCTTTTCTTCTGAATTTCCAAAAGATTAATCAGTTCAGTAATATCTTTTTTTACTTTTTCGAGACCAACAAGTCCGTTCAGCTCATCCATTGCTTTTTCCAGCGTATCGTTTTCGGGAAGAAAAGAAATGGCGTTATTTTGCTGTTCAGGTTTGTTTTCAACCGGATTGGCTTCTTCTACTTTTAGTTCTACATTTTCCAATGTGGCAAAAGTTGCAAAATTCCTGAAATGCTCTTCCATTGCAGAAAAATTCGGATTTTTCAGTTCTTTAAGTGATGAAAGTATAATTCCACCATTATTTTGGAGCTGATTTTTCTGAATAATATTATCAATAACTGCTTCAAAATCTTTTGCCTGAATCAATTGGTTGAGTTTGGGCAAATCTTGTTCGGAAGCAAAATGATCGTTTCGCAATACATCGTAATAATACGCCAAAACAAATTTTGCAGTAGCCGTATCCGAACTTTTATACTGTTTGTATAAATATATACTATCCGAAAGAAAAATATGTTCAGCTTTGTAAAGAATGTCTTCTGAAATATTCAATTTTTTATTGACATGCTGAATAAATTGTGCATCACTATTCAATGATTTGCACAATTGCAATAGCTTTAGGTTTTCTTTTTCGATATTTTTAAAAAAATCTTTTGTGATGATTTCCTTGCTGTCGTTTAATAGCTCATCACTGATGAAATTTCTGAGAGAATTTACAGAATTTTCAAAAACCAAAAATGGATCAAAATTTTTCACAATACATTAGTTTTAAGAATTCATCATTTGCAGTACAATCTCTTTGTATAATTCTCTATGCTTATCTCCATATTCTTTCCAGGCGAGTCCCATTTCTCTCAGATCGTATTTTGCAATTATGGTTCCATAATTTTTTTTGGCTCCATCCACAACAGGATGACCAATAACATAAATAGATTGTGCAATTTCTATCGCTAGTTTTATATCATGTGTAGAAAACATAATAGTGTTATGCTCCGATTCATCACTCAGCATATTAAATGTTTTTTTTACCTCTTCGATATTTCCGACATCTAATCCAGAAAATGGTTCATCCAAAACTATATACCTGTCTGAAGAAAAAAGCTGCTCAATAATGGCTGTTCTTTGTCTTTGCCCACCGGAAAGTTCATTCGGATATTTATCCATACAACCTTCTATTCCCCATTTTACTGCGTATTCCTGTATTTTTTTACTTTTCTCTTCTTTAGACAAATTTGTTTTTCTCAAAGCATATTCAAAAGCCTGCTTCACAGTTTTATGCCTGAAAAGAGTATATTTTTGATCTACGAAACCTATATCTCCTTCTTCCACATTTTTAGCAGCATCTATTTCGTTTTTGGTAAAATCTTTAATCATAATTTTTCCGGTTTTAGGGGAAACCAAACCTGTAAGTGCTTTAAAAAAAGTGGATTTTCCTCTTCCCGATCTTCCAACTATGGCAATAATCTGCCCTGTATTTTCTACAGAGGGTCTTACTACATTTTTTTCTATAATGCTAATGTCTTTTATAACAACGTCTTTGTCATAAGCAACACTTAAATTTTCTATATACAATAACGTTTCTTCAAAATGAAATTCCATAGTTTATATTTTTGAATATCTGAAAAGAGCTTTTCTTAAAAAATTGATGAACCAGTCTAAAAATAAACCAATAAGCAAAATAATGATCTGCAAAGCAATGATTCTTCCATGATTCATAAATTTATCTGAATTTTTAATTAAAAATCCTAATCCTCCGGAAGCCACAACAATTGATTCCACTGTAACCAACATCATCCAAGTGATTGCAAGATTTTGTCTGATAACATCTATCACATAATCTATTCTGCCTAAAACGATTACCTGCCAAAGCACTTCAAATCGGGAACATTTTAAACTTTTTGCATGATCGAATTCTTCTTGCGGAATAGCAGAAATTACCGAAATAAGTGATGTAGTAAGAAAGGTCGTTAAAAATATTACCAAGATCCAAACCTGCATATTTCTGGCATCATGAATGACCATTGTAATATAAAAAGACAATCCTGTAAATGGCAAAAATCTTAGTTTCGTAACAAATTCTGAGATTGGTTTCAACAATGGTAATGGCCAACTGTAGGCAAATAACATAGATAAAATAACCGCCAAAATAATTGAAATAAAACACAGCTTCAAAGAATTGAAAATATGCACAACCAATCCTTCTTTATAAAGTTCTTCAAATCCTTTTAAAACCTGAGCCGGTGAAGGAAACAAATGTTTTTCTCCCATTGTGATCACAAACCACAATACAAATAATACGACAATCCAACCAACCAAAATAATAGTTTTGGTAGTTTTTGATACATTTTCGAAAGGGGTTACTAATTTTAGCATAACTGAAAAAAGGCTGCTTACGAAAGCAGCCTGTATTTTATTTATTGTATATTATTTTAAGAACGTTATTACTACTCTTCTGTTCTGTGCTTTTCCGGCTTCAGAAGTATTATCAGAAACAGGTTCATTAGATCCTTTTCCGTCAATAAGTTGGAAACGGGATTCCGGAACTCCTTTTTTCTTCAAATAATCTACTACAGCTTGTGCTCTATCTTTGGATAAAGTGAGATTTTTGTCTGCATTACCAACATTATCTGTGTGACCTACAATAGTAAGTTTAGAATTTTCAGCCTGAATAAGCAGGTTATAAATTTTTTCCAAATCACTAGTAGAATTATTCTGAATAGATGCACTACCGGAATTAAAATTAATTTTCCATTCTCCGGAAGCCATAACTTCAGTAGATTGTTTGCTGTAATCTGCATGATCCGCTGATGTAGATTCAATATCATTAATATTTTTCAGGAAGAATAAATTTACAGCATCTTCATAAGGAGTTACTTTTCCTACATTTTCATTAAATCCAAATGGATTAAGCTCCGTTAAATATCCTGAAACCTGATTGTAAACCGATTTGTATCTGTTCACTCCATCTGACATACCAAAATATTGCATAGCATCTGCATAATTGAATACTTTAGAACCACCCATATTGTAAGTAAGTCCGTTTTTAGATCCTTGTTGTCCTTTAAACATTTTATACCAATATTCCGGAGTTTCTAACTTGTATGTTTCTGCAACAGCTTCAGAAGCTCTTACTTTCCAGTCTTCATAATTTTTCATTTGGTTAGAAGCTGTAAGAGCCGATTTTAGAATATTAGAAACAATTTCAGGGTTTTTGGTTGCCCATTCTTTCACACCAATTAAAACTGCAGGCATTTGATTGTTAAATTCTTTTGTAGAAACAATATCCACAAAACCGGAAAGTTTATCAAAAACTTGTTTGTCTCCCGGAGTCCAAGTAGCACAACCATCAATTTTTTTAGAGACTGTTTTTCCTGTAAGTTTTCCGTTGTAAACTTCTTTTAAACTAACTGTCCAACCTGTTGTTTGAGATTTTATCAATTCTTCCGCAGATTTCATATAATCATCATTTTCAGACGGATAGATATTTACAGCATCAGCATCATACGTTGCAGGATCCGGATTTACTTTCAAACCGTTTGCAAAACAATAATTAACAGTTGTTACCCAGTCTCCGTCTCCCAAAACCGCAGAAATTACAGCTCCTTTCATAGATTTAGGATCTGTTTTCCAGTTTCGAGATCCTATCAATTTATCTTCCCCATAACTCATACCAACTGCTCCCATTACTTGAAGATGATATTTGTCTTTACCATATTTTTCGTCTAATGCTTTCTGAGCAGAACTAATGTAGAAAGGAGCACCATCACCCATTATCATTACTGCAAAAGCACTTTTGTCTGAAGATGGAAAAGCCTCACCTTTATCAAAATCTTCAATAAATTTCATCTGCATATTTCTAAGCTCTGATAACCAGTCTTGACGGATAATTTCAAGATTTACTCCATTTTTTTCCATCAAAGATCCTTTTGTGGTTTTCGGACCACCGTTTGATGCAATAATTCCGGATTGTGCATTCCAAGCATACCCTGCAATCCTTACTAATGGTTTCCCTGAAACTTCTGTAGATAGATCCTTTGAAGGAAGTTCTATTTTTTCAGCATTCGTTACGTTATTTACATCAGTTTTATTAAGATCCATTCCGTTAAGCTGTTTAGAAACAGCCGTCTTCAAACCGGGAGATAAGGCATAAATTGAGCCTAAAACAGCACCGATTCCCACAATTACAATTAATAATTCTGAAAGCGTAGTCAGTTTATTAATTTTTAAAATTTTTCCCATTTTATAGTTTGTTTTTTAATGTTTTAAATTATTAGAAAATATTACCGAAACCACCTGCATTGATTTTGTCTTCTTTAGACATTTTATAGTTCGGACTTGTATACTTTGTAGAGTCCGGAATCACGTTATCTCCGGTTTTTATTTTATCTGCCAAAGTATCGAGTTTTGTATACAATTCATCATTGTCTACAGAATATTGAGAGGTGAGAGCATCTATATCAATCAGATTTTCAGATGTTCTGGCAATATCTTGCGCAATGGTAGATGTTACTACTTCCAGTGCATACTCAAGTTCCCAATCCTTGGTAAACATCATGGCGCTTTTTGCAGATTCTGTAGCAGCTTTCGCATTTTTAGCAAATTCATATTCTTTTCTCAACATGGTAACCGTAGTATCAAAATCAGCAATTTTTATATCTATGGCCGTTCCTGCAAGAGTAAGTTTACGATCCATTTTTCCTAAAACATTGGCACGAACTCCATATTTTTGTATAAAGTTTTTGCTTTGCTCATATTGGTTAGAAACCCGTTGAGAATCGCTTAATTTCTTTGCTAATTCGCTTTGTAAGGCTACATATTCATCTGTATCTTTGGCTGCAATTCCGTGTTGTTTCACCATTTCATCCATTGCAGATTTTAGTCTTTCCGATTGTCTTTGAAGACTTAAAACCTGTTCTTGAAAATCTTTCGCTTCTTTTTCAGATTTAGCCGCTTCAATTTCCATTTCATTTTTTAAGCCTTTTAGTTTTGCTTTTGTACTTTTGAAAATTTCACGGTTTTTGAGCATTTTCTGCTTTTGCTCTTCCAGTTCATTAAAAGGATTGCTTTGTATTAACGCTCTGTGAATATTTCGGGTAAGAAATCGTAGTCCTTTCATTATCACAGGGTACATCATTACCAAAAATACTAGAAATACAGCTGTTGCCGAAAGCGCAATCGCTTGTCCTAACATTGTGAATAATGGTGGGATTATAAAAGTCCAGACCAGATATCCTCCAACTCCTAATAATCCTGCTAAAAGAGCATAAAAAAGTCCTTTTTCACCTTTTTTTAAAGTATCTTTACTAAGAGCTATTTCACCTTTAGATTCGTCGAAATGTTTTAGTATAGGTAATTCTGATAAAGCTGTTTTTTCTTGTTCGAATTTTGTATCCATTTTTATAAATATTGATTAATACCTGCAACAACGGTATTGATTGATTCTAATAATTTTTGTTTTGCTAAGTTATTGGCTTCTATTTTTTGTTGGATTTCCAGGAAAGCCTGTTTATTGTCTATATCAATTCTTTCCAGTTCCATACTTTTAGCCTGCAAATCACTTTGCAATTTTGAAATTTGACTTTGCAAATCGGCTATTTGTTTACTGAGATTATTCTTCTTGGCTACAATATCATTGTTCAGTTCTTTTTGCTTAGAATTTCCGATAACATCATAGTTCTGATATACCTTTTCAATTTCAGAAATGTAATATTGTGATTTATCCAGAAGGAATTGTTTGCTTATTTCCGGTCTCAATGATTTTCCCATAGCAAAAGCCATTTGATAGCTTTGCGGATTATTGACACCAACAGCTGTCACAGATTTATACAATTCAAAAAAATCAAACCCTTCATTGTTAAGACCCTCAAATCCTTTTTCGTAGACTTCTAAAATCTCACCAATAAAAGGATTATTACTGGTGTTTATAGTAGTAGAAGCTGTAGAATTTGGAAATCTATTATCATTCTGTGGTTCTGAAGATGTATTTTGTACTGATGATTGTGCTTGTTCTTTTTCATCATTTTCATTGATAAAAAGGCTTTTCCAACTAAAATTTTCTTTGCCCATTATTTATTAAATATTTTGTTTTCTACTTATTATACGAACGATTATCCTAAAGGTTACTAATTTAATAAAAATGTTTTTTAGTGGAAAGAACTATAATGTATTTTATGAATATCATAAATACACTTTACTGATCTTTATTTTTCTTCGTTCCTTCATACATTTCATATTGTAAAAAACGTGTTTCCAGCTTTCCGTTGAATAATTTTATCTTTCTGGAAGGACGAAGCCCGATTTTCTTTACAGCTTCCAGATCGGAGGAAATGAGCCATGCTAAAGTATTCGGATAGTTTTGTTTGAAGGTATCGCCTATTTTTTTGTAAAAATCTTCCTGATTTATCGAAATTCTTTCATCGTAAGGTGGATTGAAAACCATCAGTAACGGAAAAAGCTCTTTTTTGGAATCAAAGAAATTTTGCTTTCTCACTTCGATCACGTCTTCCATTTCGGCAGATTCTATATTCTTTTTTGCAATGGAAAGCATTTTGGGATCAATATCGTAGCCTATGATTTTTCCATCAAATTCTTTTACCCTATTGATTCGGAATTCTTTAATTTTTTTGAATAATTCTTCATCATAATTTCTCCAGTTTTGGAACGCAAATTTCTTTCTGAAAATCTGAGCCGGAAGATCCATCGCAATCATTGCGGCTTCTATTAATAAGGTTCCGCTTCCGCACATCGGATCCAGAAAATTTCCTTTTCCGTCCCAATTTGCAATTTGCAGCATTCCGGAAGCCAAAACTTCATTAATCGGAGCTTCACCTTGTTCTTTTCTGTATCCACGTTTAAACAAAGGATCTCCCGAAGAATCTAAAGAAATGGTGACCAATTCGCGATCAATATGCAAATGGAATTTAATATCCGGATTTTTGGTGTCAATATCAGGACGTTTTCGGAATTTATACTGAAAATAATCCACAATTGCATCTTTCATTTTCAGGGTCATAAATTGTGAATGCTTGAAACGTTCTGAGTTTACAGTGGCATCAATTGCAAAAGTCTGATCGAGATTCAGATAATCTTCCCAAGGAAATCGGGACAATTTTTCGTAAAATTTATGCTCGTTAAACGCTTTGAATTCAAGAACGGGAACGAGAATTTTCAACGCTGTTCTTGCAGAATAATTGATTTTATACAGAAAACCCAGATCTCCTTCACAATTCACGGCACGGTTTTTAATTTCCACATTTTTGCCTCCAAGTTTTTTGATTTCATTAGCTAAAATTTCTTCCAGTCCGAAAAAAGTTTTGATCTGTATGGATAGGTTTTCTGTGTTCATTTTTTTATTAAAAGATTTTATGATTTAAAAATTATAAAGATTTAAAGATTTAAAGATTCAACGATTTAAAAATTTAAAGATTCAACAATTTAACAATTTAACAATTTAACGTTTCAACGATTTAACGATTTAACGATTTAACGATTTAACAATTTAACGTTTTAACAATTTAACGTTTCAACAATTAAAAATAAAGAAGAAACCAATATTTCAATAAATTAAATCTTTAAATGCTTTAATGTTTAAGGCAGTTTGCCTCTAACCGCACAAATTTAGTTATTTTTGCAAAATGGATTGGTTCGAAACTTGGTTTGACACACCTTATTATCATATACTTTATCAAAATCACGACTTTAGGGAAGCCGAAGATTTTATTTCAAAACTAACAACAGTGCTGAAACTTCCCAAAAACTCAAAAATTATAGATCTGGCTTGCGGAAAGGGAAGACATTCTGTTTTCCTGAACAAACTCGGGTATGATGTTTTAGGACTTGATCTTTCTAAAAAAAGTATAGAGCATAACAAGCAGTTCGAAAATGAAACATTGAAATTTCACGTCCATGATATGCGAAAACCTATTGAAGGAAAAAAAGTGGATGCCGTTTTCAATCTATTTACAAGTTTTGGATATTTTGAAAGTGAAGAAGAAGATCGTGAGGTTTTTCGCTCTGTTGCCGATATTTTGAAATACGACGGCTATTTTGTTTTGGACTATCTGAACCAGAATTTTATCCGAAAAAATCTAATGCAAAATTCTTCGGTAATTAAAGATGGTATTATTTTTCAGATTAATAAAAAAATTGAAAATAATTATATCATCAAAAAAATTGATTTCAAACATAATGGACAAGATTTTCATTTCTTTGAAAAGGTAAAACTACACACTCCAGAAAAAATAAAGCAATACGCCGAAGAAGCCGGTTTTGAAAGAGTGAAAATTTGGGGAGATTATCAGTTGAATAATTTTGATGAAGAAACATCCACAAGATGCATCAATCTTTTTAAAATCAAGTATTTATAATTCAAAATTTAAGTATGATTATTTTTTTACTTGTAGTGAGTGTGATTGCAGGAGTTTTTCTTGGAAAATATTTCGGAAACAAAGAAAAATTTGCTAAAAATCTTTTGGTTTTAAGTGCTGGTTTTCTCATCACTATTTGTGTAAATGAAGTTTTTCCTGAAGTGTATTCCGGAGAAAAAAAAAGTATTGGACTTTTTGTAATTGGTGGTGTTCTTTTGCAGATGTTTTTGGAAAATCTTACCAAAGGTTTTGAACACGGTCACTTCCATTATGAACATGAAAATCAAAATATTCTGCCACTTGCTTTAATGACGGGAATGTTTATCCATGCTTTTATTGAAGGAATTCCTCTTGCTAATGAAAAACAGATTTTTTCACCTTATTTGTTGGGAATTTTATTTCACAATCTTCCAATTTCATTTGTTTTAGGGGTATTTTTGTTCAAGCATAAAACTACGTTTCCTGCAATTCTTATTGTCGTTTTATTTGCTCTTTCTTCGCCTTTAGGAATGGTTTTAGGAAAATATTTTGATCCAAATTTACAATCTTATTTCCTCGCAATTGTCGGTGGAATTTTTCTTCACATTTCATCCGTAATTATTTTTGAAAGCAATAAAAATCACAAAATGGACTGGACAAAAATTGTTCTTGTAATTACAGGTGTTCTTCTTGCAGTTGTAAGTCATTTTTTCCATAATGATTAAAAAAAACTCCGGATTTCTCCGGAGCCTCTATTAATCACTCATTACTCTATGCGCTGAATTAGAATTTCCAGCCCAGCGTAATAAAGAAATTATCTCGTGTGTTTTTCACTTTCGATACGATTGACGCATCCGATTCTACGATATAATCAGGTGAAAAATACCCTGAATTGTAATCAGCTGAACCTTGTAAGAAAGGATTGCTGTATTCTGATTTTATATTTTGATACGCTGCATCAACATAAAAAGATTTAAAATCATATCCTAAACCGAAAGCTAAAGTATTTCTTTTTCCAAGGAAAAGATTGTTATATGATCTATTTTCCGTATTTCCGCTATCTGTAAGTGAACTCACTGACATTGAGTTGAATGGATTTGAAGCAAATCCGTAACCTCCTCTCAATCGGAAATCTGAAATTCTGTATTCTGCACCCACTTTTACTTCAGATAGATTTTTATAATTATCTTTAAAGAAATTATTCAATTCTGTTTCTGCTGGTCCATATACTTTGTATTTAGGTTTTGTAATGCCTAAACTATAATCCACATTAATAGCAAAATTTTTATTGGCAACAAAAGCTGCACTTAGAGTAGCTTTCATAGGCGTTGTAAGTCTACGATCTTCATTACCTACACCATCTCCAAACTCAGAATCTCCATAAAAATTGTAAGCTCTGGATATATCCCACCAAGTTGGAGTCTCAATTGCAGCACCTAATCTAAAATTTTGATTTACTTTTCCTATAACTCCAACAGAAGCTGAAAATCCTCTTGAAGATTCTGAAAAAGGAGTATCTTGTTTCTCATAGGTATCCGTTGTTCCAAAAGTTTCCGATGCAAAAGCAGCAGTATCATATTGGTCAATATTTGCGGAATGTATATTTATCCCCGCTCCTACATAAACTTTATTATCATAGTTTGCTCCGAGACCAATACTTGTTTTGGACAAATGACCATAACGGTTGTATGCATGACCTTTAAAGGTAAGATTATCAACTGGGTCTCCATTTTCGTCTTCAATTCCGTAAACCAGATTATTATTTTCCGGAGTTTCTACATAATTTTCAATAGACTGAGAAGAATAGTTTACTCCAATATTTACAAATTTCCAAGGAGAGGATTCGCCAACCCCAAATACAGCTACACCGCCGATATTTCCCAAATCAGTATTATTGATTTTATAATCTATGGTTTTTCCGGCATAGCTAGAAGCATTTTTATTACTTTCAACACTTAAAGTAGCTGAAAAATCATTTGCAATACTCACTCCGATTCCCGCAGGATTGGAATTCATTGTTGAAAAATCTCCACCTAAAGCTCCCATTGATCTAGCCATTCCCTGATATTTAGAAGAACCATTGAGCGATGAATTGGAATATATTTCTACTGTATTTTTAATTGTGGATATATTTTGAGCCTGCGCAAAATAAGCAGCAGAAATACTCAAAACTACTAAAGTCTTTTTTATCATTTTTAAATGTAATTAATTTTACCTTCTGAAACCTCCTCCTGATCTTGAACCTCCTCCAGAATTTCCGGAATTAAAACCTCCACTACTTCCTGAAGATCTGAAACCACCACCTCCATTTCCTGATCTGAAACCGCCACTATTACTTCCGGAATTTGAAGGTGTATAACCTCCATTATCATTTCTATAATTATTATTCGGACGTGGATTCGGTGTATTATAATTTCGAGGATTGTTATTATTTCTAGGTTGTGACATACTTCTATAACGACCTCCGTTATTTAATGTACCTTGTGTTCCAGTTCTTGTACCATTGGTATTTGTTCTTGGAATATTTCCTACTCTGGTATTTCCTGATCTGAAGCCAGAATTCTGTATTTTACCAAAATTTCTTCCAAACCCTCCTGTTGCGCCACTTCTTCTATTGATGAAACCTGGAGCATTGTATGAGTTATATCCGTTGTGATAATGATAAGGATAATACCCATTATTTCCCCAATATGGATTATAACCTCCATACCAATAAGGATTATAACCACCATACCAGTAAGGATTATATCCATACCATCCCCAAGGTGAATTCCATCCAAAATCCCAATATGGATTATACCAATACGGACTGTAATAGCCACTCCATCCAAATCCTACTCCCCAACCGGAACCAAATCCCCATCCTCCAAATCCGGAATACAATCCATAAGGATAATTCCATCCCCAATCATAATAGTTGGTTTCGGATCCTGCATAACTTCCCCAATCCGAATATTGATTTTGTGAATTATTATTACCATTCCAATTTTTGTAACGGTCATATACAATATCTTCCTGGTCTGGCTCTACATAAGCAGAATCCTGATAATTGTAATATTCTCCTACTCTATTTCCACCGCCATACATATCCACACCTTCAGGAAGTGTATCTTTATTAGGATCATAGTATACTCCATCTGTTTCACTATATGCTCCCGGTTGAATTCCGCAAGAAACGGCAAGCAAACCAACAGAAATGGCTAAAATTCCTTTAGATTTTAGCATTTCAAAGATTTTTTTATGTATATTTTTTTTCATAATGAAGGTTTAAAATTTTATTTAAATTATATTTGCAAACTATACCAAAATTATACCAATTTTAAAGGTAAAATTCAGGTAAAAATACTCTTTTTGTTTTAGATAAAATAATTTTCAAAAAGTTAAATTAAATATAAAAAATAATGGCAAAACTTACTTCAAGATCTGAAGATTACAGCAAGTGGTACAATGAACTCGTAGTGAAGGCAGATTTGGCTGAAAACTCCGGAGTTCGCGGATGTATGGTAATAAAACCATACGGCTATGCAATTTGGGAAAAGATGCGTGACGAGTTGGACAAAAAATTTAAGGAAACCGGACATGAAAATGCTTACTTTCCTTTATTTGTACCCAAAAGCCTGTTTGAAGCAGAAGAAAAAAATGCAGAAGGTTTTGCTAAAGAATGTGCCGTAGTTACCCATTATCGTCTAAAAACAGATCCGGAAAATCCAAAAAAATTAATTGTAGATCCGGAAGCAAAGCTGGAAGAAGAACTTATCGTTCGTCCAACTTCTGAAGCAATTATCTGGAATACTTACAAAAATTGGATTCAATCTTATAGAGATCTTCCAATCCTTATCAACCAATGGGCGAATGTTGTGCGTTGGGAAATGAGAACGCGTTTATTTTTAAGAACCGCTGAATTTTTGTGGCAAGAAGGTCATACTGCACACGCAACAAAAGAAGAAGCATTGGAAGAAACTGAAAAAATGCTGAATGTATATGCTGATTTTGCAGAAAATTTCATGGCTGTACCTGTAATTAAGGGAATTAAAACACCAAGTGAAAGATTTGCAGGAGCAGATGAAACCTATTGTATCGAAGCAATGATGCAAGATGGAAAAGCATTACAGGCAGGAACATCGCACTTTTTAGGGCAAAATTTTGCAGAGGCTTTTGATGTAAAATTTACCAATAAAGAAGGAAAAATAGAATACGCTTGGGCAACTTCTTGGGGTGTTTCCACAAGATTGATGGGAGCTCTTATTATGGCACATTCTGATGATTTCGGTTTGGTTCTTCCTCCAACTTTAGCTCCAATTCAGGTTGTTATTGTTCCTATTTTCAAAGGAGAAGAGCAATTAAAACAAATTAATGATGTTGCATTTGATATTCAGGCAAAATTAAAAGCAAAAGGAATTTCGGTAAAATATGATAACAGAACTGAAAACAAACCAGGCTGGAAATTCGCAGAATATGAACTGAAGGGCGTTCCTGTAAGAATTGCAATCGGACCAAAAGATTTAGAAAATAAATCGGTAGAGATTGCAAGACGAGATAATCTCTCCAAAGAAGTAAAACCTCTTGAAAATTTAGATATTTATATTGAAGAATTGCTTCAGACTATTCAGAAATCCATTTTCAACAAAGCTCTTTCATTCCGTGAAGAAAATATTACCAAAGTAGATTCTTATGAAGAATTTAAAAAAGTTTTAGAAGAAAAAGGAGGTTTTATTTCTGCACATTGGGACGGTACAGCTGAAGAAGAAGAACAAATAAAGGATGAAACAAAAGCAACCATCCGTTGTATCCCATTGAATAATGAAATGGAAGAAGGGATTTCCTTGATTTCCGGAAAACCATCAAAACAGAGAGTGATATTCGCGAAAGCCTATTAAAAAAGACTTTTTAATGGTATAAAAAAATAGCATTATTTAAAATTTAATAAATAAACCGCAAATTTTAATAAAATTTTCATTATTATTTTCATTGCATACCAAAATTGGTATATTTGTTTATCTAACTTTTTAAATAAACTATTATGTCATTAAACATTATTGATCTGATCAAAGGGCAGCTTGGTTCTGCACTTGTTTCTCAGGCAGCTTCTCAATTAGGAGAAAGTGAATCAGGGATTTCAAAAGCAATTAGCGGATTTTTGCCGGCTATTGTAGGTGGTTTAGCCAATAACTCTGACAACCCTACTGTTATAGATGCTGTTACAACAGCAAGTAATAGCGGTTTATTATCTAATTTATTAGGAAATTCTTCTAACAATTCTTTAATTACCGCTGTACTTTCAGCTATTTTTGGAGATAAAATCGGAAGTTTGGTAAATGCAGTTTCAAGTTATGCAGGAATCAGCAATACTTCTTCCAATTCCTTGTTGAATTTAGTTACCGGAGCTGCATTAGGTATTCTCGGAAAATATTCAACAGATAACAATTTGGGAGCTTCCGGAGTTTCCAACTTGCTTTCAGAACAAAAAGGAGTACTTTCATCTTTATTACCTGCTGGTCTTTCTTTAGCATCTTTAGGGTTTGGAAATTGGTTTGGAGCGGCTACTCCTCATGTAGAATCGGAAAAAGTAACCGTCTCTTCTTATGACGAGCCAAAAGTGGATGTAAACAGAGGTGGTACTACTCATGTAAATACAGATAGAAATAATGACGATGATGGTGGTGGTTCTATTTGGAAATGGTTGTTGCCATTATTACTTTTATTATTAGCAGGATGGTTTTTATGGAAGCAATGTCAGAAAAAAGAAGTGACTACAACTTCCGGAACTACCGATTCAACTATGGTTGTCCAAGATTCTGCTGCAGTGCCTCAAGATTCAGCTGCAACTGCAACTACTAAAAAAGTAGATGAAAATATAGACCTGAATGGTACTGCTCTTAAAGGCTACAAAGGTGGAATGGAAGACAAAATGATTGCTTTCCTAAAATCTGATGGTTATAAAAATGCAAAAGATGATGCTGCTCTTAAAGATATCTGGTATGATTTTGACCATGTGAATTTTAAAACGGGATCTGCTACAGAATTGGAAGCCGGATCTCAAGGTCAGTTAGAAAATCTGTTAGCTATTCTAAAGGCTTTCCCAGATGCAAAAATCAAAATAGGTGGCTACACTGATAAAACCGGCGATGAAGCTGCCAATGTAAAACTATCAAAAGGAAGAGCTGATTTCATAAAAAAATGGCTTACTGATAAAGGAGTTGGCGCTCAGGTTCTTGGAGCTGAAGGATATGGAAGCAAATTTGCAAAAGTTCCTAAAGAAGCCTCTGATTCTGAAAGAGCTGCTGATAGAAAAATGTCTGTAAGATTTGCAAAATAATTACAAATAAAAAAACAAAAAAGGTCGTCTCAAAAAGGCGACCTTTGTTTTTTATGCTTCTCCTATCAATTCAGGAAAACCTCATATTTCTGAGTCTGATTAAAGACTTCCATTAAATTCCCATTCAAGTCTACGAAACTTTTCATAGAATATAGTTCAATGTGGCTTCCGTCTTCAGGATTTTTCACAAAGAAACTCAGTTTTTGTTTTCCTTCCGGCTGAAAGAGATTTTCTTTGAAAAATTCCAGATCATCTTTCCGCAGATCATTTACATCCATGACAACAGTGATGCTTCGTGCAAATTTTTCAAAAGCATCTTTCAGATCAATAACATCAGAAACATTAATAAAAACTCGCCCATCCGAAACCTGAACAAATTTTATTTTAAAAATTAAAAACCTCTGAATATCAATACGATCACGAAATTTCATATAATCTCGGTCTCCCAATCGAAAACTACAACTTCCACTATAATCTTCCATGGTAACAAAAGCTATTTTTTCGCCACTGTTTTTCCCATCACGAACCGAATATTCCGTAACTAAACCTGCAACCATGTATTCTTTTCCCTTATCACGAAGTGCCTGTTTTTCTTTCCAAGAAAGTTTATCATTATTAAACAATTCCGGTTGTTCTCCCTGAAAAGCAATATCTCGGAATGCTTCCACCTCATCCAGATTCAGGAATCCGAAACTTCCTTTTGGCTCTGCTTTTTTGGTAATTTCTTCCACTAAAATTTCCTCTTCAGAATCCGCTAAAACATCAGACGGAATATCCACCAAATCATCATCAACATCTTTATCATCAGAATTTTCCAAAGGAAGAATTACTTTTTCAGTTTCAGGAAATTCTTCTTTATTTCCTTCCAGAATTTCTTTCCTGCTTAATGCTCCTTGCAAAAATCTATACTGATATTTAAATTCATCCAAAGGATGTGCAGAAAGGTAGAATCCGATAATTTCTTTCTCTTTATTGAGTTTATACATATTCGGCCATTCCGGAGCAGGATTTATTTTTGGTGGTTCAATTTTCACTTCATCGGCAAAATCAGCAAAAAGTGAGTTTTCTACTTCGTTTTTAGTATCTTGAAAACTCTGTCCGTAGCGCAAAAGTTTTTCAATGTTTGTTCTTCCCGTATTATCAATATCAAAATACTGAGCTCTGTGATACTGATCTACTTCATCAAAAGCACCTGCAACCACCAAACTTTCCACTACCCTTTTATTGATCTGACCGGAAGGAATCCTCTCAAAAAAATCAAAAATATTGCTGAATTTTTGTTGCTTTCGTACATATACTATAGCTTCACTCGGGCCTTCTCCAATTCCTTTGATTGCTCCCAAACCAAAACGAATTTGTCCTTTTTCATTCACCGCAAATTCGTACTGACTTTCGTTCACATCAGGACCTAAAACATCCACTCCCATATTTTTACAATCTTCCATAAACATAGTGATTTGCTTGGTATTGTTGATGTTGTTACTCATCACACTTGCCATATATTCGGCAGGGTAATTGGCTTTCAGATACGCAGTTTGATACGCAATATAAGCATAACAGGTAGAGTGAGATTTATTGAAAGCATATTCGGCAAACGCTTTCCAGTCATTCCAGATTTTTTCTAATTTTTCTTCGTTCAGATTATTTTTTCTACCACCTTCAATGAATTTCGGGTACATTTTATTCAGAACATCGATCTGCTTTTTCCCCATCGCTTTTCTCAAAGTATCGGCTTCACCTTTCGTAAAATTTGCCAATTTTTGTGAAAGAAGCATTACCTGTTCCTGATATACTGTGATTCCGTAAGTTTCCTTTAAATATTCTTCAGTCTCAGGAAGATCATAAACGATTTCTTCCACTCCATGTTTACGATTAATGAAATTCGGAATGTACTTTATAGGACCCGGCCTGTATAAAGCATTCATGGCAATAAGATCGGCAAAAACCGTAGGTTTCAGTTCACGCATATATTTTTGCATTCCCGGACTTTCGTATTGGAAAATCCCTACTGTTCGTCCTTCCTGAAAAAGTTTGTATGTATTTTCGTCATCCAATGGAATTTGATCCGGATCAATATCAATTCCGTGACGATCTTTAATTAATTTAATGGCGTGTTTGATGATCGTCAAAGTCCGTAAACCAAGAAAATCCATTTTTAGCAAACCTGCACTTTCCGCAACCGAATTATCGAATTGGGAAACCAGAATATCCGCATCTTTTGCAGCCGTAGTAATCGGAACCAGATTGGAAATATCTTCCGGAGTGATAATTACACCACAAGCGTGAATTCCTGTATTTCTAATACATCCTTCCATTTTCTGAGCCGAAGAAAGAACCGGATATCTTCCGTCATTCGGATTTTCCAGAATAGCTTTCATTTCTTCCGCAAGCATTTTATCTTCAGGAGCGAGTTTTTCAAATTTTGCAAATGCTTTGGCAATGTTCATTCCCGGAGTGGAAGGAACCAGTTTTGCAATATTATTGGTTTCCGGAATGGGAACATCCAAAACTCTTCCTGCATCTTTAATTGCCGATTTTCCACCGAGAACGGAATAGGTAATAATTTGGGCGACATTCATTTTTCCGTATTTGTCGATTACCCATTTGATAATTCTGTCCCGACCTTCATCATCAAAATCAATATCAATATCAGGCATGGAAATACGTTCCGGATTCAGAAATCTCTCAAAAAGGAGGTCATATTCAATAGGATCTACATTGGTGATTCCGATACAATATGCAACTGCAGAACCAGCTGCAGAACCACGACCGGGACCCACCCAAACTCCCATATTCCGAGCTTCATTACAAAAATCCTGAACAATCAGGAAATAACCGGGATAACCTGTTTTTGCAATAATTTCCAGCTCAAAATCCAAGCGTTCCCGAATTTCATCTGTAATTTCTTTATATTTTTTTGCCGCACCTTCATACGTAAGATATCTCAAATAGGTATTTTCTCCACGTTTTCCTCCATCTTTCAGATCTTCTTCGCTTTGAAATTCTTCGGGAATTTCAAAAGCAGGAAGCAAAACATCACGTTTTAAAGTATACGGTTCAAATTTTCCTAAAAATTCGGTATACGCTTCAAAAGCATCAGGATAATTTCTGAATGTCTGCTTTAGTTCCTCCGAATTTTTAATGTAAAATTCCTGAGTTGGCAAACCTCTTCTTTTTCCAAAACCTTTACCAATTGGCGAAGACAATTTTTCTCCATCTTTGATACAGAATAAAATATCCTGAATATTAGCATCCGATTTTCCAGTATAATAGGTTTCGTTTTGGGCTAAAATTTTAACGTCGTATTTATCCGCAAACTCCAGCAGAACATCATTGATATGCTCTTCTTCATCTATATTATGATTTTGGATCTGAACATAAAAATCTTCTCCAAAAGTATCTTTCCACCATTTGAATAATTCCTCACCTTTCTGTTCTCCGAATTCAAGAATAGTATTGGGAATATCTCCGCTTGTTCCAGCTGTGAGAGCAATTAAGTCTTCCTTATATTCCGCAATCATCTGTCTGGAAATTCTGGGAACTCCGAAATAAAACCCATGCAAAAATCCTAAACTGGAAAGTTTTGCAAGATTTCTGTACCCATTGAAATTTTTAGCTAAAAGAACGACATTCGTTCTTCTATCAGGATCGTCTTTGGTAAATTGCTTTTGTTCCGGACGATCTGAAATGTAAAATTCGCAGCCAAGAACCGGAATCAGTTCCTTTTTACGAGGTTCATTTTCGTTAAATGGAGTGTTTTCCTCTTCAGCTTTTTGTTTATTTTCAAGCCAGTTTTGGTATTCTTTTTTGATGTTTCCATTTGCTTTTTCTACTTCGGAAACAAATTTGAAAGCACCCATCATATTTCCCAAATCTACAAGTCCGACCGCAGAAAAATTTTCTGAAAGAGCTTTTTTCACAAGTTCCGAAATATCTGTAGACGATTGTAATGAAGAGAAAATACTGTGATTGTGGAAATGGAAATAATCTCCGATTTCAATTTCGGCAACATCTCCAAAATCGGTTTTCTTTTTATGCTTTGAAGCAGCAACCTGTCTTCGGATAATAATTCCGAAAGGTTGAATCGGATTCGGGTTTTTAGCTTTAAAATTTTGGATAAATGACTCCTCAAGTTTTAGGTCTTTTGCTGCAATGACATCTCTTCTCAAAAGTTCGAAAAAAACCTGAGCCGTTGCATTTACGTCCGCAGCAGCATTGTGAGCTTCATCGAATTTTTCGCCGTAAAGTTTTTCGTAGATTTCTTCCAGTTTTGGAGGTTTGAATCTTCCCTTTCCTGAAGGAATCGCACAAAAATCCGTTCCGAAAATCATAGTGTCGGCTTTCGGAAGTTGCTGAAGATTGTTTTCTATATTTTTCCTGAAAAATTCGGCACCAATGATATTATAATCGAATTCTACATTTTGCCCGACTCCGAATTTTGCTCTCTTCAATACTTCATTAAATTCTTCCAAAACTTCCTGCAAATCCCGACCTTCTTCATTGGCCAATTTTGTAGTAATCCCATGAATTCTGGAAGCATTGAACGGAATATCATAACCTTCCGGCTTGATAATATAATCCTGATTTTCCACAAGATTCCCTTCTTCATCATGCAGCTGCCATGCAATTTGCACCATTCTAGGCCAATTGTCGGAATCTGAAAGCGGGGCATTGAAATTCACTGGTAACCCAGTGGTTTCCGTATCAAAAACTAAAAACATTCAAGAAAAAATTTAGTATAAAAGATAGTACAAATATAGTGAGTTCTTCCGTCTTGGAGAATACTTCTGCAACTTCATTAGAACCGCAATTTTTTTGATAAGAACAATAGTGATTATGTTACTGCAAATCCTAATATATTCCTGATTTTACTGAGTGTATGTATATTTGCTTTTGCGAAAAATGAAAATATACTTCCAATTCTGAATTCAAAAAAAGATCAACCCCATTTTTTCTTTGTGTTTTGCAAAGAAATTTTGATAAGCTGATGCAAAACATCCAAGTTTAAGTCTTCCAATTTTTTGAAATAAATACAAGAAGCTCCTCTTTTAATTTTACCTAATTTCAAAAGTATTTCCTCATCTTTTTCATCATTACAACTCAATACATATAAAGAAAATTTATCTTTTCTCGGCGAAAAACCTATTCTGCACATATCTCCTTCTCTCCCACTTTCATATTGGTAATGGTAGCTTCCAAAACCTATAATGGAAGATCCCCACATTTTGGCCTTTTCACCGGAAATTTTTTCCATGATCTGCACCAACTTGAAACTGTCGTCTATTTTTTTGGGATCAGAATTGCGGATGAAATCTTCTACACTTGCTTCTGTTTTAATCGTTTTATTTTGTGACATTTCAGCATTTTTAGAAAATCTAAAAATAAAAAAACTGTCCGAATCTCGAACAGTTTTTATAGTATTTAAATTTTAGTTTTGTTGCATTTTAGAAGGATCATCGTAGTTTACCATCCAATTAATTCCAAATTTATCCGTAAACATTCCGAAATATGCTCCCCAGAAAGTATCTTGAAGAGGCATTGTTACTTGTCCTCCTGTAGAAAGTCCTGAAAATAATTTATCTGCTTCTTCCTTAGATTCGGTATTTACAGAAATTGAAAAATTGTTTCCTTCTTTATAATGTGAAGCCCATGCTCCTCCTGTATCACTTCCCATTAATACGGTTTCGTTAGAAATAGGAAGAGAGACATGCATAATTTTGTCTTTGTCTTCTTCTGTAGTTTCGTTTCCTTCCATTGGAGGCATTTCTCCGAAAGTTCCGATATACGGATATTCTCCTCCGAAAACTGATTTGTAAAAATCAAATGCTTCTCTACAATTTCCGTTGAATGTTAAGTAAATATTTACTGTTGCCATAATTTTTAGTTTAATTTATTGATATAATCTTTTTTTTCAGAATCTTCGATGCAGAATATTTTTTCTTGATAGTTGATGAATATAAAAAACTATCTATGCTGGTCGATAAGAATTGAATTTCCATCCGGATCTTTCAACATAATGTATTCCGGACCTTTGGTTTTTTCATCGGCTTGTTTGTCCAATGCAATTCCTTCTTTTTTTAAATTTTGCTGAATTTCACGGACATCGGTGAAAGGATTTACTTCTTTTGCGTTTTCATCCCAACCCGGATTAAATGTCAGAATATTTCCTTCAAACATTCCTTGAAAAAGACCAATTATGGTAGTTCCGTTTTTCATGATGAGATAGTTTTGCTTCATATCTCCTCCCATTTGGGAAAACCCTAATTTTTCATAAAATTCCTTCGATTTTTGCAAATCCTTTACGTTCAAACTCACTGAAAATACACCTAATTTCATATCCTTATTTTTGTTTTGTGGCTGAATATTCTGAGCAAAAGCTACAACCGGCAAAACGAGAAGAAAAAGAATCAGTTTTTTCATTGTGCTATATTTTTCCAATTTGTTCTGTATTGTAAATTTCCGTCATAGCTTTTCCAGTCTCCAATAAATTCTATGTATTGATTTTCAACCTGTTCCGTTTTTCTATTCCATTTGAATGTATAAATAAATTTTCCTGTAAAAGTACCGGAATGCTTTCCTTTTGGTTCTTCTACAATCTCATATTCTCCGAAAACAGTTCCACTTTTTTTACCGTCCTTGTATTTTGTAATTTTTATCTTCCCTTCAAAATTGGCAACCGATTTTTCCACCAAAGAAGTTCCGGAAATGAAATATTCCTGATCGTTTTTTTTGTCCTGCTCAGAAGTACTGATCTTCATCTTCAAAACATTTTTATCTACATCATTTCCAATAGTACCAATATACGGTTTTCCCTGATTCAGCCAAATTTTTGAAATATTCGGCATCTGAGAAAAAGCAAATGAAGAAATCAGAATAAAAAGTAAAAAAAGCTTTTTCATATCTGTTATATTTAAACTCCGAATTGTGCGAGATGATGATTAAGGTGTTTTGCAAACATATTATTCCATTCCTGAGAAGTAAGTTTTCCGAATGAAGAATTTTCCTTTCCTTCAAATGCGTCTGCTCCCAATTGTTGCGTTTTTTGGATAAAACCGATCAATCTTTTCTTTTCTTCTTCAAAATTTTTTCTTGCAGGAATTATGAATTGTGGACCAGTAGGCAAATTCTGTTTATACGGAACTTCGCCAACTACTTTTTTCTTCACAAAACTTTTAAGGATAAACCTTGCAATTGCACCCGGTTTTTTATGTTTTTCAGGTTCAAAAGTAAGTTCATACGATACGTTGCAGTGCGCCAACATTTGGTCTACTGTCATTTTCCCCCATTTTCCTTGGGTTTCCGGTGTTAGATGATGAATTCTATCAATATAATTCTGGGCAGTTTTTGCATCGAATATGTTTTCCATCGAAATTTTTTTAATGAACAAATTTAATTTTTTTTAATGAATTTCAATTTTTTATTTTTTGAACGCGCCTCTTGGCGCGTTCCTACATTTATTCAGAAATTGAAATTTTCCTTCCTTTAGTATGAGCATTCATTTGAGGAGCATAATAATTTTGAAGCGTCGAAATTCCGTTGCTGAAAGTACCGGATGCATTGCAAACATAATCATATTCAAAAACATATTTTCCTTTCGGCATATATTCAATATAGAAATTGGTGGATGCATCTTTTGTACTCTGATAATATCCAAGATTATTTTTCCATTGATAGCCGGAAATCACATCCAAAGGTTCAAAACCTGCTGCTCTCATATCTTTCAGATGGATAAACTCCATGCTTCTGTCGGTGTTCAGAATCATTCTTACCGTTACTTTATCCCCTACTTTCAATGGTGAATTTTCAGAAATTTTCAGCAATTCTTCTCCATTTTCCGTTTTGATTTTTTTGTACAATTCTTTTGTAATGGAAATATAGCTTTCGGATGATTTTATCTTATCCAAATCTTCATAATACTGCCAGAATAAACCTCCCTGCACAATTCCGGGACTGTCTTTTTTAATAGTAACTGTAGCAAGATTTTTATCCAAATTTTCAGATTTTACAGCTTGTTTTACATAACCGGTTGCCTGAGTTTGAGGATTTAGAGTTTTTCCGCCCCACGAAATTTCGGCTTTGTCGCTTTCATTGGAAGTCCATGATTTTCCGGAATTCAGAATTGTGTAAATCACTTCTGTTGTTCCTCTGGAACTTCCCCAAGAGTTCACTTCTTTCTGAGTAACCAGCCAGATTTTCAGTTCTTCAATAAATTGTTGATCGGTCGGATTTAATTTTTGGAATGCTTCCAAAGCACCTGCATGATTTACCGTTTTTGAAGAATACCAACCCCAATCGTTCAGATTTTGCTTCCAATAAACACCCTGAGTTTCTGATTGTGTGGAAGTTTCTTTCAGATATGTCATCAATTTTTTGGAAACATCCTTCAATCCGTAATTATCGAAAAGTAAAGCTGCTCTGTGCAAACCAAAAAATGTAAAATCTTTGATAGCAGCTTTTTTCGCTTTACTAATAATCAGTGATTTTAAAGTTGCTCCTTTATTTTTCAGCGCATATTCTTTTTCCCAGTAATGACGGGTATCCAAATAATCCAAAACAAAATTATTCCACACATTATCTTTTGTCATTCTGAGCGAAGTCGAAGAACTCCAATATTTATTCACTTCATTATCAACATATGAAACCAGTTTGGAAACCATTTCTTTCTGTTCAGAATTTTGATAATCCGCAACGTTTCCTTTCAGCCATTCATTGATTTTTCCTAAATTTTTCAAAATATACAGCGAAGTATAATAGGAACTCGGATAACCGGAATACCAACTAAATCCACCATCAGGATTTTGCAATTTCACCAATTCTGCCCAATCACTATGAATAGAATTCCTCATATTATTTGCATCAAATAAGCGAGCAAGTTTCTGCATTTGTTCCTCTTCATTTTTACTTTCCAAAACCCAAGGTGTTTCTTCCAGCAACAATTGTTTCAGTTCTTGATTTTTTTCAAGATTTGAAACTAATAATCCTTTGTTTTGGTATTCGTCAAAAACAGTTTTCATTTTAGGATTGGCTTTGAAAATTTCGGAAGCCAAAACATCAGCAAACCATTTATTGAAAACCACATCAGCAGAATTATTGGTATCATTTTTCAAACTTGGAAGTGCAAACATAATTTCCCAAATCGGATTGGTGGTCAGTTCCAACGTATTGGAAACATTCGTCAATGTAGAAGAATTTGAATTTTTCAAATCTTCTAGTGTGAATGTTTTGGTTTGTCCTTCTTTTACAAAAATCGGAAGTGCATCCGTAACCAGCATTCTGTTCGGAAGAACAGCGATTGCTTTTTGTTCGCCATCTGAAAAATTTCCGGCTTTGGCTACAATTTTCAAAATAATAGACGAAACATTGTTCGGAACTTTGATTTTCCAATTGGCAACTGTATTTCCGTTTGCGTCCAAAGTAAAGGATTTTTGAATTTCATTTAAATTGAATTTTGAAGAAATATCTTCATTGGTGAAAGCATCCAGAATTTGTAATTGTGCATTTCCGTTCAGTTGTTGAGTCGTTAAATTGCTGAGTTTGGTTTGAAGATTCAACTCATCACCTTCTCGTAAAAATCTCGGATAATTCGGAGTTACGGAAAACTCTTTTTGTGTCACCACTTCTTTTTCCAAAATTGCCGCTCTCGCATCTTTTGTATGAGCCAAAAACATCAGTTTCCATTGTGTAAGAGCTTCAGGTGAAGTAAATTCAAATGAAACGTTTCCTTCAGAATCAGTCAATAAACTCGGGTAGAAAAATGCCGTTTCATTCAGATTTTGGCGAACAGGAACTTTTTCTAAATTTTCCTTAACTACAACTTCTTCAATATCTTTTGTTTTTACTGAATCGGCTGCATTACGTTTTTCTCTTTCCATTCCGGATACAACTACACTTTCTGCTTTCATGGCTACTTTTGCAGCTGGAGCTGGAACATTTGTTTGTACAGCCATATCATACATTACAGCATTTCCCGCAGCATAAATTCCTCCACCAAACCAATAAAATTGTGGAATATAGACCTCTTTGATTTGCTGATACGGAATTTGCTTATTATAATATTCCTGAGCAAGATTTTGATTGATAATATACCACGAAACAAAATATGGATTCACAAAAAGTTTTTGCCAAGAATAGGTATTCACCGAAAACTGATCGAGTGATTTATCGTACATATTCGCCAAAACTTCTGCATTTATTTTTTCTTTTTCATCACCGAGAATTTTTACTGTCCATTTTTCTTTTTGGTTGGGTTGGAGCTTATCACGGAAAGTAACGGTCTCTATTCTTAATGGCTTTTTGTTTTCAGAAATTTTCAAATCTGCACTTTCTGTTTGCACATCATTAAAGGCAACCAACTGAAATTGTACATTGATTTGCGAAATGCTTTCATCTTGCGGAATTGCAGTTTCATATTCCAAAATTCCGTTATTGAATTTTTTAGTTTCGGTGATAGTTTCGCCTTTTCCGTTTTGCACGAAAATATTTACCAAAGCATCCGGAATTGCAGAATATGCATAAATTTTTGCTTTTTCGCCACGTTTGAATTCATTTTTCGGTTGTACTACTTTCAGAAATGGATGTTGGGAGTCTTTCAAAAATTTCTTATCCCAAACATTGAAGTATTGCTCTGCTTTTATAGTGTCTTTTCCCTCAATGTTAAAAAGTTCGAGCTTGTATGTTCCTGCTTCAAGTTTTCCTAAATCTAAATTAGTTGATAGTTGTTGGTTGTCGGTTGATGGTTGTTGGATTTTTTCGATAAGAATTTTTTCAGCTTTCCAGTTTTCTTGATTATCATTTTTATCCAATTTATCATGCGGAAATTTTTGTACAAATTCGTCTTTGGAAAGTACCGGCAAATCTTGGATTACGCTTTGGAAATTATTTCTGAAAACACGTTTCGGCTCTTCCTGCTTGGAAAGTTTTACGTTGTAGGATTTTTTCAGCTTCTGATCGTTATAATTTTTGGTATCAACATTTATTTTTACATTTTCATCTGCGAAAATATCACCGATATTTTCAGCCTGAATGTAGTGAGAAACCGAAGCTACTCTTACATTGGTTTCTGCCGATTGCGTTTCTCCGTTAATATCCGTAACTGAAGCATTAATATTGTAATTATCTACCTGAACTCCTTCCAAATTTTCATCTTTTTCCAAGTTTACTTTTATGGTAAATTCTCCTTTTTCATTGGTTTTTACAACACCTAAAATAGAATTTTCATTATCGTATGTTCTTGGAAACCACCAAAAATATTTCCAACGAATATTTTGTTTTTTAATTTCATAATTTACATTGGAATTACTGAGCGCAACTCCGGAAAACATCATTGCTTTTCCTTTTATTTCAATGGTTTGTCCGTATTTGTATTCATCTTTTACAGGTTCAAAAGTCACTTCAAATTTCGGACGTTTGTATTCTTCCACCTGAAAATTTTTGTAACCATTCTCGGAACCGTCATCAATTCGTAAAGCAAAACTTCCGTTTAATTTTCCTTTTGGCAAAATGAAGTTTCCATTATAAGAACCGAATTCATTAGTTGTAAAACTTTGCGAAGAAATTTTTTCACCATTGGCATCAAATAAAGAAATTTCCTGCTTATAATTCGGATGTACAATTTCTTTCTGGTTTTCAATTTTGGTGTTTACTACTTTAAAATAAACGGTTTGTCCGGGTCTGTAAATTGCCCTATCCAAAAAGATCTGCACTTGTTTTCTAAAATTATTTTCCTGAGGTTCGTAATACGCATCTCTTCCATAGAAATCCAACAGATTGTAATTTCCTTCCGAATTTTTAATCAAATAATAGCGATAATACTCATTACTTTTATTATCCGGAAATTTGAAAGCACCATTTGCATCTGTAGTCGCAGCCAGTTTTGTAAGTTTTCCGTCTCTTAAATATTCATACAATTCCAATTTTTGGTTGGGAATTGCTTTTCCGTTTTCATTGTTTACAATTTTCAGTAAATCTCCTTTAGAATCTCTATCGTTTTTCTTTTGATAGATAATTTTAGAATTGGTAACAATAAAATAAAAATTAGTCTGAACCGAATTTTCCACCACATATTCTGCCAGATAAATTCCGGAAGGAAGTGGTTTCAGCTCAAGAGAGGTTTTATACGTCTTATAATCGCCCGTATTTTTAAGATCAAAATTATCTTTCCGAACTAAATTCTTCTTCACCGTTTTGAAAGGATATCGGTATTCATCAAATGCAAAATTCATGAACCCTTGCAAATCGTCTTTTACTTCATAAATATTTAGCGAAAACCGATTTACATTTTTTGCTTCAGCCACAATATGAATCGGCTTATTATTTTGAGTTTGTTTTTCATAATGCAAGACAAGAAGCGGATTTTTTATGGAATTTTCAACATTGGAAATATTTCCCTGAAATTTAGATTTCGGATACAATTCACGAGCCTTAATTGCCCAAACCAAAGCAGTTTTAAAATCTTTTTTTTCCAGCAAAAGATTCATCATGTCAGCAATGATTTTTACTTTGTAATCGCCTTTGGATTCGTTATTCACCAATTTTTCCAATTGTGCAAAACGGTCTTTGCAAAGCGTAAATTCGCAATTGTAATTAATTTTTTCCTGCTGAAAATACAATTTGGGATTTCCGGAATTGAAAGCAATCAAATCATCATAAACAGAATTAATTTTTGCATGATTGGTTTTCAGTTCATTGGGTGTAAAAAGTTGCCCATTTTGCAGAAAAGCAATTTGGTGATAAGAATTCCAGTCAAATAAAGTCGGGAAATATTCAAAATCTTCGTGGCCTTCAAAAATTTCTTTATATTTTTGCATTTGGATCTTCTTCAAAGCTGCATTTTCTTTCTCTAATTCTGAATAATTTGCAGACAGGAAATTTTTAAAATCCAATTTGCTCCACGTTTCAATTTGGGAAAAATCCTGATTATTAATATTGGTTCTTCCGTCTATTTCCCAAGAATTATTCTCGTAATATTCCCTGAAAAATTCTCCGAGAAGCACTTTATATAAAAGTTTTTCTTCGCCTTTCAGTTGGTTTTCAATAGTTTTTAGTTTTGCAAATGTTTTGGAAGCGGTATCATTTTGTGTATCGTCTTGAGTAAGATTAATAATACTGAATTCCGCTTTCAGCGATTTGATAATTTGCATCGCATTATTGTCTTTCATAGCTTGATTCTGGATATCTGAAATAATAGAAAGGTTGCTTTTATATTCTCCTTTTTTGTAATTGTCTTCAATTTTTTTCCATTGCTGCTCGTAATAATTCTGCGAAAAAGCAGGAATAGAAAGTAAAAAGATGAGAATGAGAATAATTTTTTTATGAACCATTTTATTGATTTTTTGTGTTTATACGTCTTTGATTTTATATTTTTGGTAAGCGTTGTTAGAGCTTAAAGCTCAAACAACGCTCTGAAATGAACTTTTTAAATTTACTAAAAAAATATATAATTGACAGTCAGCTTTTTGTTTCCTTGATGGGAACTTTGCTGGCAACATTTTTTATGCTGGAACAAAATACGTTCCGTTTTTCTACATTATTTCTGATTTTCGCAACGTATTTCTGCGGATATTTGTACACCAAGTACCAGCATTCTAAAAATTTGAAAAAAATTCTCATCCTGAATATTTTAGTGGGAATTATTTGTGTCGTTTTTATTATTCAAAATCATGCCGTTTCACTACTTTACAAATGGTTGATTATTTCAGTATTGGGTTTGTTGTACAATAGTTTTTTTCTGGAAAATTATATTCGTAAAATTCCTTTTCTGAAAGTTTTTTATGTCGGTTTTGTTTGGGCTTTGATGAATTCCTGGCTTGGTTTTCCCAGTTTAGATGTTCCTATTTTTCTGATCTCATTTCTTTTTGTGACTGCTTTGGTTCTTCCTTTTGACATTCGAGACATGAATAAGGATCATGAAAATGTGATAACGTTTCCAAAAATAATCGGTATTCAGAATACAAAATATCTGGCTTATTTAATGGTTTTTGCCGCTTGTTTGGTAAGTATTTTTTATCTGAAAACAGAATTTGCCATTGCTTTTTTTCTTACTTCGGTTATTACCTTTATTTTGATTCATTTTTCGGAAAATTCCAACAAGGATTCCTATTTTTCTTTTTGGGTGGAAAGTTGCTGCGGACTTCCGTTTTTGGCATTAATTGTTTTGGAAAAGTTTTATCTTTACTAAAATTTTTGAGCGATGGAAAATATAGAAATTTTAAGAAGCAAACTTGTTCAGAGAATTTTTTCAACAAAAAATATTGACTTATTACAAGCTATTGAAAACATATTTTCTTCTGTACAAACAGAAGAAAAAGACAAGGATTTTTTTCTTTCAGAATCTCAAAAACAAATGATTTTATTAGCAGAAGAAGATATACAATACAACAGGGTGATTTCTGATGAAGACTTGAGAAAAATGGATGAAGAATGGATGAAATAAAAATAATCTGGGCATCTCTTGCTATAAAACAGAGAAATAAAATTTTTGAATACTGGAATCTCCGAAATAAAACCAATTCTTATTCTAAAAAATTAAATCTAAAGATTTATAAAAAAATTGATCTGCTGAAATCTAATCCTTATGCAGGTGTTGAAACTGATTTTAAAAATTACAGAGTTTTGCATTTTGATAATTATGGATTAGTTTATAAAATTGATTTACAAATAATTTACATTGTATCTTTTTGGGATACCCGGCAAAATCCTGAAAAACTAAAAACCATTCTCGGCTTATGATGGTGCAAAAACTTTCGCTTATCAATTTTAAAAATCATCCGGAAAAATCGTTTGACTTTTCTCCGCAAATCAACTGTTTTGTGGGAAATAACGGAGTCGGAAAAACCAATATTCTGGATGCACTGCATTATCTTTCCGTCGGGAAAAGTTTTCTCGGAAATTCCGATTTCAATAATATTCTCATTGATGAAGATTTTTTCAGCATAGAATCTGAAATCCGAAATGAAGAAAAGGAAGAAATCATTAAAATTCTTCAGCCTAAAGATTCCAAAAAAATCATCAAAAAAAACGACAAAACGTATAACCGAATTGCCGATCATATTGGATATTTGCCGAGTGTCATTATTTCTCCTTATGACTCCAATCTGATTTCAGATTCCGGAGAAAGCCGAAGAAAATTTTTGGATGCGATGATTTCACAAACTGATTCAGACTATCTTTTTAATCTGATTCAGTACCAAAAAACCTTACAACAAAGAAATGCCCTTTTAAAATATTTTGCCAAAAACAGAACATTCGATAAAGATTCTCTTGAAATTTATGATGAACCCATTACCTCTTTCGGTGCCAAAATTTTTGAAAAAAGAAAAGAATTTGTAGAAAAACTAAATCCAACCGTTCAGTATTTTTATGAAATCATTTCGGGAGGGAAAGAAAAAGTTTCAGTCATTTATGAGTCTCATCTTTTAGACGATTTTGCCCAAGCTGAAAGCTCCGGAAAAGATATTTTTGAAAATTTACTGAAAGAAAATCTGGAAAGAGACCGGCAATTAACCTACACTTCCAAAGGAATTCATAAAGACGATCTGCTTTTTGAAATGAATGGAAATCTTCTCAAAAAAATTGGTTCTCAAGGTCAGCAAAAATCATTTTTGATTTCTTTGAAACTGGCACAAATCAACCGAATTAAAGAACTTACAGGAAAATCTCCGATTCTTCTTCTCGACGATATTTTTGATAAACTGGATGATACAAGAGTTTCACAATTAATAGAATTGGTGAACAAAGAAAATTTCGGACAGATGTTCATTACCGATACTCACAAAGAACGTACAGAAAATGTAGTGAAACGGATAAATGAAGAAAGTAAAATTTTTGAAATTTGATTCGGGTTGTGAGATACGAGGTGCGGGTTGCGAGATTCGAGAGGTGAGATTCGGGTTGCGAGGTGCGAGGTTTGGGGGTTGGGATTTGGGATTTAGAATGGTTTGAGTAATTTTATAAAAATATTTTAATGAGCTATCGAAGTCTTGATATTTATAAAATCAGTTTTGAATTATTTATCAAAACACACAAAATTTCTTTTTTTCTGCCAAAATATGAATTGTATGAGTTGGGAAGCCAATTAAGAAGATCTTCAGATTCTGTCGTTACCAATATTGTTGAAGGCTACGGAAGAAGAATTTACAAAAAAGAATATGAACGATTTCTAATTTTCAGTCATTCCAGTTGTGATGAGACCATTAATCATTTAGAAAAAATCATCATTCTATATCCTGATATAAGTTCGGAATTTGACCAACTTAAAAATAGCTATAATTTGCTTGGAGGAAAAATAAACAATTACCTGAAATGGGTAAGAGAAAATTGGAATAACAATCAACCCTAAAAAAACAAAAACTCGAAACTCGAAACCCGAAACTCAAAATGAAAAAAAAGAAACGCGAATTTCAATCTTCCGAATTAGTAAAATCGTTTGCCAGAATCTATGGATTTGAAGATAAACTTTTGGCTTTTGAAGTTAAGGATTTTCTTCAAGATTATTTGGATGAAACTCTTTTTAATGAAATTGAAAGCGTAAATCTTAAAGATAAAATCCTCGAAATCAGAATACATTCACCCTTGCTGAAAAATGATTTCAGAATGCGGAAAACATTCTTTCTGAAAAAATTTCAGGAAAAATTCGGAGAAGAAAAATTTACCGATCTTCTTATTTTATAGAGCCTTCCAGTGATACATTTTTCATCTGTCTCATAATCCAATTATGCTTTCTATTAAGATATGAAGACGGATTTTTCGGGTCATATTTTTGAGGATTCGGAAGAATGGCTGCAATCCAAGCCGCCTCACTTTTTGTAAGATCTTTTGATTTTTTTCCGAAATAATATTCAGAAGCCGCTTCTACTCCGAAAACACCTTGTCCCATTTCTATGGAATTCAAATATCTTTCAAGAATCACATCTTTTCCCCAAATCAATTCTATGATAAAAGTATAAACCGTTTCAAAACCTTTTCTGATCCAACTTCTTCCTTGCCAAAGAAATACATTTTTTGCTGTTTGCTGGGAAATTGTGCTTCCTCCTCTTACTTTTTTGCCTTTTTCATTATGTTCGTATGCTTTCTGAATGGCTTCATAATCAAAACCATTATGTTCAAAAAATTTCTGGTCTTCGGAAGCAATGACCGCTTTTTTCACATTGGTTCCCATTTCGTCATAAGAAACATAATCTCGCTGAAGTTTTCCGTATTTGATAATTCCTTCGATTTGCGTAATGGTAATAGGTGGGTTAAAGAATTTTCCCCAAACAATAAATAGAATATTTGCCAAAATGATAATGTAGACAATCTTCTTAATCTTCTTCCACATAGGCTTGAATGATTAAATTTTATTTCGTGCAAAGATAACGGTTTTCTACAATTTTTATTTTAGCTCTTTCATATATGTAAGCTGATAATCGGGAAAAAGCTGAGGATGAAATATTTTGATATAATCTTTCAGCACCAAATCTGCATGTACAATTCCGCTTTCAAAAAAATCGTTGCTGCTCCCTTTTTCTTTTGCATTAACAGTGTATAATTTCCCATTTTGAAAAACCTTCATTTTTGCATAATTGGGATTGACGGAAAGAAGCTCGCTTTTAGTTTTATGATTTCCTACATTGATCCAATATTTTGCATTTTCAGATTTTGTAAAAACCTCTTCAAAACTCATCGGAACGGCTTTTTCATCAGCATTGTTTTTTAAAATATAATTCGCTTTTGCGTCCCTGATATATTCTGCTACAAAAGTCTTTCCTCCCGGCAAAAACCATTGATTTCCATACATTTCATTTACCAAAACTTCCGGAATTTCATTTGATTTTGAAACTATATTTTTTAATTCATTATAGTTTTTTTCAATTTCCAAATATTTTTTTCTCGCCTTTTCTTTTACCCCTAAAAGTTCTCCGAAAAGCAAAATAATTTTTGTTTTTTCCAAAGGTTTCTGAACCAAATATTCATCAATAAAAATCACTTCAATTCCGTTTTTCTTCAGAATATTGTATGTATTCTCAAAACTCTGTATATAGTTGGTGAAAACAGCATCCGGTTTATATGCAATGATTTTTTCGATATCGTATTTCTGTTCATTTCCGATATTCTGAATTTTTTTTTCGGAAATATATTGGCGAATTTTTTCAGAATACACATATTCCGGGCTGGAAATTCCTACAATTTTATTTTCCTCTCCCAATTCTGTGAAATACCCGACCAAACTTGCATTCAGTAGCATTACTTTTTTGTATGGTAATTTGGCGTTTGGGATTTTGTAACTGAATTTTCCCGATTTAAATTCAAAAAAGTCTTTATTTTGCTGATAATGAATAGTATTGGAAATTATCACCCAGTTTTTTTCTGAAATTTTTGATTGCTTTTTGCAGGAAAAAAGAAAAAAAACAGGAAATAATAAAAAGATTTTCATTTTCATCTTTCAAAGAAAATAATTTTATGCTATATTTGCAAACCTAAAAACGGACGCGTAGCTCAATTGGATAGAGCGTCAGATTACGGCTCTGAAGGTTGAGGGTTCGACTCCTTCCGCGTTCACAAAAAAAGATTGAGAAATTTCTCAATCTTTTTTTATTCTAAACCTCCTTGAATATTTTGTGATCGTAATTTACCGTCAGATTTTTGTTAGTTGTAAGATGCATCATATTACCTTCTCGTATCCATTTCAGTCCGGGAGCAAAAACATCTTCAAAATATAGGTATATATATTCTACGTTTTTGTAAATTTTTTGAGTAGCCTGTTCTAATTTTTTTTCTGTTGTCATTATTATGTGTTTACTTTTTTAAGCAACAAGAAAAATGCCGTTTAAGCCTTAAATTTTGTTAAAATAGAAAAATAATTTCGTTCTTATAAAAACATTCTTTCCTGTAAGATTATTATAATTATTTTTGCATTCAACTTCAAGGTTTTACTATGTCTTTAGAAATCATTCATCTTACCAAAAAATTCGGGGAACAAACCGCTCTGAATGACATTACGATCAGCATTAAAAATAATGAAATCATTGGTCTTCTTGGACCAAATGGTGCCGGAAAATCTACTCTGATGAAGTCCGTAGTTGGTGTTTTGAAAATTGATGAAGGACAAATTTTGTTCAATGGAAACGATATTACGGAAAACGAAACCGAAAGCAAGAAAAAAATTGGCTTTTTACCGGAGAATAACCCTTTATACAATGAAATGTATGTAAAAGAGTATCTAAGTTTTGTGGCTGACATTCATAAAGTTTCAAAAGAAAAAATCGATGAAGTAATTGATCTTGTAGGTATTACTCCCGAAAAATCAAAAAAAATCGGACAACTTTCCAAAGGATATAAACAACGTGTTGGTTTAGCACAGGCTATTTTGCATGCTCCTGATCTTTTAATTTTAGACGAACCGACCAACGGATTAGACCCCAACCAAATTATCGAAATCCGAAATGTGATAAAAGAAATCGGAAAAGAAAAAATCGTTATTCTTTCCACTCATATTATGCAGGAAGTAGAAGCTCTCTGTTCCAGAGTAATCTTAATTCATAAAGGTAATATTTTACAGGACTGCCCTATTGATGAATTTAAAGGCAGGTTTGAAACTTTAGAAGAAGCGTTTAGCAGCTATACTACATAAAAAATGCTCCAAAATTTTGGAGCATTTGATTTTTTATTGTGGTGTATCCGTTTTTGGTGTCTCATTCGTTGGTTTGGTTTCAATAGACTGAGAAATATCTATATTTTTCTTTTGAAGCTGTTCTAAAAGTTGCAATCCTAATAATCCACTTATTCCTCCGTTTGCAGAATCACCATTTCCACCAATCAAAATATCCGGCATTATTTTCACATTTTGAGAAGCTATGTTTTCCATTATTTTTAGCTGGGTAAAGTTGTTTCCTCCCATTGCTTCTACAGAAAGTTTATAAGACTCTGCATTAGATTTACCAATTGCCAATATTTTTTCTGCTTCCGCATTACCTGTTAATGAAATCTGTTCTGCATTTGCTTTTGCTAAAAGTTCTATTTTTTCAGACTCAGCTTTTGCTAATAATCTTGTCTTTTCCGCTTCACCATTTGCTAATAATTTTAAACGATCTCCTTCCGCTGTAGCTTGCAAACGCACAGAATTTGCATCACCCGTTGCTTTTTTCACACTTGCATCAGCTATTCTTTCTGCAATTACCACTCCTTGATCTGCCTTTACAATCTCTTTCTGCATATCGGCAATTGCTGTTTCTTTTTCCAGAGTTTGGCGCGTTTCCTGTGCTAATTTTTCGGTTTCATACGTTATTTTCTGTTCTTCCGCCAATTTTCTGTCTGTAAGCGTTTTCATCAAACTTTCTGGAGGAACAATGTCTCCTATCAAAGTATCAACACCATTTACATTATATTGTTCTAATACATTCCCTATATGTTCTTTTGCAGATTGTTGTCTTTCTTTTCTTGTTCCGAGGAAAGCAATTACGTCACTTCCTTGTGCTGAGTTTCTGAAATAGTTACCAATTGTTGGCTCCAATACCTGACTTACAAGATTTACCATATTTCCAAAACGTGCAATTACTTTCGGAGCTTCGTTGGTAGGAATATGAATGATCTGTGAAACATCCAGATTAAACGGGAATCCATCTTTACTTCTTACAGTAATAGTGGAAAGATTTTTATCCAACTGATGAGATTCGCTTCTAGCTGATGCCCAGTTCAACACTAAATTAGTAGTCGGAACCAATTCTACTTTCATAATGTACGGATTGATAGGATATTTACCCGGACCAAGAGGTTCTGCCCAAACTCCTTTATTTCCTTTTTCCACGATATTTCCATGTTTGAATTCTGCTCCGCTCAGATCTTTTCCTTCTTCTCCTACATACGAAATTACAACACCTACATGTCCAATAGGAATTTCGGTCATATTTACCATTTCCAATTTTGCAAACCAAGGATTAAGGAAATAAGAACCAGCAAGGATTACTTGTTCCTGAAGACCTTTATATCCTCCACTTTGTAAAAATGCGTCTACATCTTGAAACTTGTTGTGTCCTTCCACTATTTTCCCTGCAATTTGCCCTTCATCCAAAGGATGTCCTTCTAATGTTGTAATAATACCCACTGCATTATCCGGAATCATCATCATATCCGCCAATTCTATATTAAATAGTAAAGTATTTATCCTGTAAGAACCTGGTGTAATAATGGCTGTCTGTCGTCCTTTTCTTCCTCCATTTTTTAAAAAAGCCTCCGCATCCTGAAAAGAATCGCAATCTACTTTTCTACCAAGGATTCTTCCGGTCTCTAATTCCATACCGTCTTTTGCAAGCAGCAATCCTATTTTTCCTGTTGGAATGACTGTAAAAGGCTGAAAATCTATGGAATATTGCCATATCCATTTTCCAAAATAAACTCCCGGAGCTAACGTTTGAGCTTGAAATCCGGCTTCCCCATTGGTTGCAATAATTCTTCCTTCCGGAAGTGTCTGCTTACCAAATAAAACAAATTTTTTGGTAACAAGACCAATCTTGTCTTCCGGAACAATGACTAATCCGAAGAATACTCTTAACACAAATTTGTATAAAACAATGCACAAAAGTGCAATAACGGCAGGAATCATCCAGCCCTGAAATTCTAAATTCATAGTTTAAAAATTTTATAATAATTATTTGATTATGCAAATAAAATATATGCTCAGTTTATCTTTCTTATCAACTGAGTACATGAAATATTAATCCTAATTTTTTCAAAAAAATTAGTACAATGATGAGGCAGGTGGAGACGTGTTGAAAATCGTAAAAATAATTTCAGACACTTTTAATAGAAAAAACTTAATATTTATTAGTTTCATTTTTGAATATAAAAAAGAAGCACATTTTTCCTCTTTACACACATATATACGCCAGGAAATATATTTTGGTTACAAAAAATAATATTTTTTTTCCTCTAACATGAATAATATCAAAACAGCAACTCCAAAAGAATAAGTATACGAAAGAACCCAAATAAAGTATGCTGAAATTAATGAAACTATTATGATGCTGAGAAATGCAAAAAATAATGTCTGTAATTCCTTAATCAGATAATTCTTCTCCTCTGTTTCTATACTTTTTTTATGGAGATAAAGAACTTTGTCTTGAAATTCAAGACATTTTATCTGATATTATAGTTGAAAAAATTCCCTAAAAAATTATTCCAGACAAACTTTACTAAAAAATCAATGTTTTTTTTGGATTCTTTTGGGAGCAATTTTCACACGGATTTTAAATCTTTTCTGTGATTTAGACTTGTTTTGCATTTAATCATTTATTTTCCTATTAAATATATAAAAAATTTCTACACCTTCAAAGTATTTGAACAAAAATTAATATTTCCATTTGTACACTTAAATTCAAACTAGCATTATTTGAAAAAAACATTGAACCCAATTCCTAAAACATAATCCAAATCATTGCTTTTTCCTTATTTTTTTAGTATTTTCGTGATTATAATGCTTTTATTTAGAAGATGGTTTACGATTTAGAATTAGAAAATAAAGAAATCCTCGCAAGATATAAAGACCTGATTTCCAACACCTATCGAACGCTTGACGAAAACAATAACAAACTTATCAGAAAAGCCTTTGATATAGCTTTGGATGCGCACAAAGATCAAAGAAGAAAATCCGGAGAACCCTATATCTATCATCCTATTGCCGTTGCAAAAATTGTTGCAGAAGAAATTGGTTTGGGTGCTACTTCCATTGCATGTGCTCTTTTGCATGACGTAATTGAAGATTCTGAATACACTTATGAAGATCTGAAAAAAATGTTCGGCGAAAAAATAGCCAATATTGTGAACGGTCTTACGAAAATTTCGATTATGAATCACCAAAACATCTCGATTCAATCGGAAAACTATAGAAAGCTACTTCTTACTCTTTCGGAAGATTTCAGGGTAATTCTCATCAAAATTGCAGATCGTCTTCATAATATGCGTACTCTGGACAGTATGGCTCCGGATAAGCAGAAAAAAATTGCTTCAGAAACCGTTTACATTTATGCTCCTCTTGCTCATAGACTTGGGCTTTATAATATTAAATCCGAGCTTGAAGATCTTTCGATGAAATTCAACAATCCGGAAGTTTACAATGAAATTGTAACAAAACTGGAGCTAGCAAAAGAACAACGGGAAAAATACGTTGAAGAATTTAAGAAAGAAGTTTCTGAACAACTAAAAGAAGAAGGGCTTAATTTCACCATAAAAGGTCGTGCAAAAGCTATTTCTTCCATTTATCGAAAGATGCTGAAACAGGGAGTTTCTTTTGAAGAAGTTTTTGATAATTATGCCATTCGTATCATCTACAAATCAGATGCAAAAAACGAAAAATTCTTGGCTTGGAAAATATATTCCATTGTAACCGATCTATATCACAGCAATCCTTCCCGAATGCGTGACTGGATTACACAACCACGAGCTACCGGATATGAAAGTCTGCATTTAACAGTTCTTGGTCCCGACAAAAAATGGATCGAAGTCCAAATCCGTTCCGAAAGAATGGATGATATTGCAGAAAAAGGTGTTGCTGCACACTATAAATATAAAGAAGGATATAGACAGAGTAGCGACGATAAAAATTTTGAAGTCTGGGTAAAAGAAATCCGTGAAGTTTTAGAACATCAACAAAATCTTTCCACGACAGAACTTTTAGACAATATTAAATTAAATCTCTATTCCAAAGAAGTTTTCATATTCACTCCAAAAGGTGAAATTAAAATTCTACCAGTAAATTCCACTGCGCTGGATTTTGCATTTTCCGTGCACACCGATTTGGGAATGAAATGTCTTGGTGCAAAAGTGAATGGCAGACTAGTCCCTATTTCTTATGCTCTACAAAATGGCGATCAGGTAGATATTCTTTCTTCTCAAAACCAAAAACCCAAAACTGATTGGCTGGATTTTGTGGTAACCTCCAAAGCAAAATCTAAGATTAAAAACTATCTGAATTCTGAAAAAAACAATTTGGTAGCAGAAGGAAGAGAAATTCTTCAAAGAAAACTTCGCCATGCCAAATTAACCTACAATGATGAGGAAATCAATAAGATGCAAAAGTTTTTCAATCTCAAAACTTCTCAAGAGCTTTTCCTTGGTTTTCAGGACGGAACGTATGATGCAGGTGATATCCGAAAATATGTAGAAAGTAAAAACGTTTTCAATAATCTTATTTCCAGATTCCGAAAATCGCCAACTAAAAACACTGCTTTTGAAGAAACTCCGGAAACCAATCTGGATATGATCGTTTTTGGAAAAGATGAAGAAAAACTCAACTATTCTTATGCTAAATGTTGTACCGTGATTCCGGGAGACAAAATTTTTGGCTTTATCACTATTTCTGACGGAATAAAAGTACATAATGATAACTGTCCGAATGCTATTAATCTCCGTGCACAATATGATTATCGGGTAATTGCTGCAAAATGGGTAAATGCGGAAAGTTTCAAAAACAGGGTAAAAATACAGATTGAAGGTCTGGACAGATTAGGAATGATCAATGATATTACCCAAGTAATTTCCAACTCCATGAATATGGACATGAAAAGTATGTCAATAGCTTCCAATGACGGAATTTTTACCGGAACTATCAACCTTGAAGTTAAAAATAAGGTACAGCTTGAAGAAACCTTTAAACAGCTTAAAAATATAAATGGTGTCTCCAAAGTATTAAGACTTCAAAAATGATTCTGACTCAATATTTTAAAAAATTTTTTCACAGCAGTCAATTTTCCGGGGTCATTTTGATTTTCTGTGTAATCATCTCTTTATTTATTGCCAATTCTTTTTGGGGAAATTCTTTTCAGAATATTCTTAACTATCAGGTTGGTTCGGAAAATCTTCATTTAAAATATTCAGTTTCTACCTGGATCAATGACGGATTGATGGCAATTTTCTTCCTTCTTGTCGGTTTAGAAATCAAACGTGAATTGTTGGAAGGCGAACTTTCCAGTTTCAGGCGTGCTTCATTGCCTATTGTTGCTGCAATTGGCGGAATGATTATCCCGGCTGTAATTTTCGGATGCTTAAATAGCAATACAGAATATTCCAAAGGTTGGGCAATTCCGATGGCTACAGATATTGCTTTTTCTCTTGCTGTCATTTCGCTTCTCGGAAAAAAAGTTCCTACCTCGTTAAAAGTCTTTCTTACAGCTCTTGCTATTGTAGATGATTTGGGAGCTATCATTATAATTGCCATTTTTTACACCAGCGAAATTCACTGGAATTATCTCGGATATTGTGCTTTGATAGTTATTTTGCTTTCAATCCTGAATTTTTTTAATGTCAAAAAACATATTTATTATTTGATTCCCGGATTTTTTCTTTGGTTTTTCATGCATCATTCCGGAATTCATGCTACAATCGCAGGTGTATTACTGGCTTTTACCATTCCTACCAACGTCTCAAGATCCGAAATTTCTCCATTAGAAAAACTTGAACAAGGACTGCACAAACCCGTCAATTTTTTCATCATGCCTGTTTTTGCACTTGCCAATACCAACATTATTCTGAAATCTGATCTTTCAGGTACATTTTCTTCTACTTTAGGTTTGGGAATTATTTTGGGGCTTTTTTTAGGAAAAGTTTTGGGAATTAATATGTTTTCTTTTCTTGCCGTAAAATTAAGGATCAGCCAGCTTCCTAAAAAAAGCAACTGGACGCAAATGATCGGCATTGGTTTTCTTGCAGGAATTGGCTTTACTATGTCTATTTTTATTGCTTTGCTTTCGTTTCGGAACTCCATTGAAATTCAGGATGAAGCAAAACTTGCCATTATTGTATCGTCTGTTTTATCGGGAACAACAGGATTTTTAATTTTAAAATTTTTTACTAAAAATAAACTATAGCCCTGTTTATTTTTTCTTTTTTAAATCAGCAAAATCATGCTCAATTTCATCGGCCATCATTTTCTCTATCCGTATTTTTTTGATGGCGAGATTCAGCTCATTTCCCAAAAGCATGAGGATAATATTAATATTCACCCAAACCATTACGATAATAATAGAGCCAATTGAACCATAAAATACATTATATCGGGCAAAATTGGTGAGATAAATCGCAAAAAAATATGTAAGCAAAATAAAAAGTACCGTAGTAAGAATTGCACCGGGAACTGCTTGTTTCCATTTTGTAATTTTCAAACAGCCTACCCAATAAAAAAGACTTAAAAGAATAAAATAAAAAAAAGGAAATGAAAAATACCCAATAATCTTTGTAAGATTATCTACAAACCACGAAATATTATATTTTGGCGTAAATAATTTAAGAACAACTTCACTGTAATAGATTCCCAAAATTGTAAGAACAATCAAAACAATGAAAGCAATAGTAATCGCAATGGAAACAACATATTCTTTAAAAAAATTTCTTTTGAGATCTGTATTAGCGTTAAAGCCATTAATCAGTGAATGTGTTCCGTTTGTTCCAAAAATCAAAGCCAGAATAATGGAAAGGTTATTCACTCCTTTCAGATTCGGGATAATGTAGTTTTGGATATATCCTGTAACATCTTTTAGAATATTAGCAGGCAAAATATTCGGCATCAAAACTTCAAAAATATAAAACTGAAGTTTATCATAATGCGGAAGATAGGGCAATAATGAAAGCATAAAAAGGATGAACGGGAACAAACTCAGAAAAAATGCCCATGAAATAGAGGCTGCCTGTTTCCCAATCTGATTTCCGAATACACCTTTTCCGTAGATTCCGAACATTTTCCACAAAGAAATTCCCAAAAAAGGAATGTGTATATTATCCAGAAAATTCTTAATTTTTATCAGAAATTTAGGAACTCGTAGCACCATTCATCTATATTTGCAAAGCAAAGATAATGAAATGAAACTGAAGGTTACATGTGACCTTTAAAAATCTTATTGTAAAATCCACATGAAAATCAATTTACTCTGCATAGGAAAAACTGACGACAAGGAAATCAAAAATCTGATTATCTATTATCAAAATCGTTTACCAAAACACTGGAATTTTGAACTGATAGAAATTCCGGATGTGAAAAATGCACGAAATCTTTCCCCCGAATTATTAAAAAAAGAAGAAGCAAAACTTTTTCTCAACCATATCGAAAATTCGGATCATAATGTTCTTCTGGATGAGAAAGGAAAACAATTTACCAGTCGTGAATTTGCCTCAAAAATTGACAATTGGCAAAATACTTCCGTGAAAAAAGTAAATTTTCTGATTGGCGGAGCGTATGGTTTTGCAGAAGAAATATATACTAAAGCCAATGAAAAGCTATCGCTTTCCCAAATGACATTTACACATCAGATGATCCGTCTGTTTTTTGTGGAACAAATCTATCGCGCTGACCAGATTTTGCAGGGAAAACCTTATCATAATGATTGAAAATTATTCACATTTAGCTATCAAATCTTTTATTTTATTTTTATCAAAGCCTAAAGATATTGCCTTATTCAGATTTTCGCATGCTTCACTTTTTTTGTCGGTTTCAAAAAGTATTTCAGCTTTAGTAATGTAAGATGTTGAATATTTTTTATCCTTTGATATTGCATTATTTATATCCAAAAGTGCTTCATCATATTTTTTCATTTTGAAATAAACATCTGCTCTATTGTTTAGCAAATAGGCTTCTTTCTTTTTAGAAATCAATTGATTATAACAATTCAAAGTTCCTTCTAAATCTCCTTTTTTGGTTTTAATCCTTGCTGCTTCAAATAAAGCTTTTCTGTTATTTGGTGATAACTTAAAAACAGTCTCAATATCTTTTTCTGCTAATTCAATTTTATCCGATTTCCTATAAATGCCTGCTCTAAAAAGGTAAATATCACTATTTTCTTTATCCAATTCTATCGCTTTTGTGTACATTTCTAATGACTTTTTTGGAACTTCTAATTCTTCATAAACAATTCCCAAATTAATGTAAACAAATACAAATTGAGTATCTAACTCTATTGCTTTTTCGAAATACTTAATTGCATCAGCATATTTTTCCATCCTTCTATAAATAACACCCATATTTGAATAAAGTTTAGGCAGTTTTTTTATTTCGTTTTCAACTTTAATTGCTTTAAGCCCATAGATTTCTGCACAAGCATAATCTTCTTTTACATAGCAATCATTACTTAGACTCAAATAATCTTGTGAAAAACTATAGTTTAAAAAAAAGAAAAAGAAAAAGAAAAAGAAATTTTTATTCATTGTTAATTCTTTTATTAACATTTAAGCTCAAGGTACTAAAAAATCCACCCAACAGAAAACCGACCATTGCTCCAAATAAAACATCCAAAGGAAAATGCACTCCTAAATATATTCTGCTATAGGAAACAAATGCCGCCCAGAAAAATATAAGAAATGGAAGAAATCGGTATCTTTTCTTTAGCATAAAACTCATAAAAGTGGCAATGAAAAACGTATTGGAAGCGTGCGCAGAATAAAACCCAAACTGTCCGCCACATTGTACTTCCCGCATCAAATGGTCTAATGAAGGATCATGACAAGGACGCAAACGTGCTATTCCAAATTTAAAAATTTGTGAAATCTGATCCGAAACGGTAACTCCGATTGCAACAAAAATAAGGATGAAAATAAGGGATTTCAGTTTATAGTTTTTGTACAGCAAATACAAAAAAATAATATACAACGGAATCCACACCCATTTTCCTGAAACCATAATCCAAAATTGGTCAAAAGGTGCGCTTCCCAAATTATTGAGAAAAAGAAACACTTCTTTATCTTCCTGAATCAGTTCGTGCATATTATCTGCTTACTGGTCCTTCGTAGTTTTCGTCTTCGGAAGGTTTTACAGTCGGAATTTCAGGTTTAGAATTTGTAGAAAGAAGATCATCTTTCAAGGAATTGATAGGATTAGCATCTTTTGCCGCTTCCTTTACTTTTTCAATTTCTTTCTTGATTTCGGAAACAGGATTATCAGTTTCTTTCAGAATTTCGGTTTTAATATCTTCCACTGCGCCACGCATTTTTCTCACGCCTTGTCCCAATTCACGGGCAATCTGCGGAAGTTTATCCGGGCCAAAAAGAACAATGATCACGACTGCAATCATCAGCATTTCTCCAATACTCAATTCCATGTTTGCAAAATTACAAAGATTATGATAAGCAGAATCAGATTTTAGTCATAAATTTTTCATAATCTTAAAATTAGTTTTTGCCAAGAATTGCAATATCTTCTACCAACTGTTCCATATCCGTTTGTAAAGTACCGTTATAAATCCCTCTCAATTTTTTGTTTTTGTCTACCAAAATAATATGTTCCGTATGAAGGAATTTGGTGCTGTCTTTCGTGTATCCCAAATCTTCTTCTGCAAAATACGATTGACGGGCAAGTTTATAAATTTCGCCCTTTTTCCCTGTTAAAAAATGCCAGTTCGGGTTTTTAATTTTATTGGAAATTTCAAAATTTTTGAGCTTTTCAGGAGTATCTATCCATGGTGTGACGGAAAAAGAAAGCATGACTACATTTGGATTTTTACTGTAAACATTGCTGACCAAACCAAGATTTTTAATCATAATTGGGCATATATTTCCACATGATGTAAAAATAAAACTTGCTACATGAATTTTTCCTTCTATATCTTTATCCGTAATGTTTTTTTTATTCTGATCAATAAATGAGAAAGGTGAAATTGTATGTGTAATTTGGATTCCCGCTTCTTTTTTTGATATAAAATGAGGACTAAAATCCGGTGTGTTATAATACGGAAGCTCAATATTCTCCTGCTTTTTACAGGAAAATATTATTAAAAAGAAAATGATGCTAGAAAATACTATCCTTAACATTTACACAATTTTTTGTTCCTAAAAGTCCGTAACGTTTTCCATTTTTCATAACGTAATTGGATCTTATTTTTCCATTATCATAGAATTGTTTTTGGCTTCCTTCTTCATATCCAAGATTGTAATGCATTTCTTTTACTAAAAATCCTGCCCGATTCCATTCTTTGTATATTCCATGATTTTCTCCTTTGTAAAAAGAACATTCTAATTTTGGTTTTCCATTTTCCCACCATTCTTTTAATGTTCCGATTTTTGAGCCTTTTTCAAAATATCTTTGTTGGCGCAATTTTTTGTTGGCAAAAAATTGTTTCCATACTCCATGTTCCTTTCCATCTTGGAAACTCATTATTTCCAAAGTATCTTTTTTATTGGGAAATAACGTATAAATTATTCCGGTAAAAGGTTTGTCGTGATTAACCAATATGCCATTTCTATTTTCTAAAAATAAATTTTCAGAATTATAATATTTCGATTTTTCCTCTTTTTCAGAAGATTGACAAGAAAAGATAAGTATAAAGAATAAGAAACTAATAACTAACCGTACCTGCTGTTCCGTAAAAACCATTTCCATTAATATAAGGATCTGTATCAGTGATATGATAATGATAAATACCATTCGGATAATCCGCAGTTGCAGAAATATGGCCGTGATATTCATCCAAAGAACTATTGCTTACAACAGCCCCATTTTCTTCTGGACCATAAACAGGAAAACCATCCAGCAAAAATCCTAAAAGAGCAGATTTTGAAGTTTTTACAGTTGTAAGATATTTTGGTTCTACGTGATAATGGTAATCTCCACCTTGTGCAGGATGACCCCACCATTGGTCAAAAGAAACTATTTCACCGGAAAGTGGCTGATTTGGACCTGCATATTGATTAAAAAAAGGAACTCCGTTCAAAGACACACCAATCGGGCCTAAAGGTGTTGCAGCATGTGTAGAAGCAACGGCAGGATTTACCGGAATTTTAAAAGTATAATTTTTAGAAGAAATACTGTTTGGATTTTTTGAAAAAGTATGTCCTCCAAAAGTAGTTCCTGAAAAATTTTCATATAAACTGTTACTTGTCGGGTAATATACACTTTTATGATCTGGAGAACCTATGGTTTTTATATAAACATACGTTCCATCTGAGGTAATACTTGATGCCCCGTAAATTTTTTTATAAATAGCCGGAACTTCTGCAGTATTGGTATTATCATTATTTGAATCGTTGTCATCACTTCCACAACCAATAAATAAGCCTATCATCAATACGCTTATTAGCATTTTAGTAATTTCCATAGAACAAATTATTTCTTATCAAATGTATAAAAAATAATCAGTATTATTAGTTTTATCCTAAAATTCTTTACAGTTACTTAAACATTAAAAAAAATTATTTTTTTCTGAAATTGATATACACAAAAACAATACTCGTAATCATTAATAAACTTGCCAGAAAAAACGGTGCACCGGGAAAAATAAAAGGTGCTTCATCATGAGTAAAATAAAAAAATAAATTGGTCATTAACGGAGGACCAACAATGGAAGTAGCACTCATCAAACTTGTTAATGCTCCTTGCAATTCACCTTGTTCATTCGCAGGAACATTCCCCGAAATAATAGACTGCAAAGCAGGGCCGCAAATTCCGCCTAAACAATACGGAATCAAAAATACAAACATCATCCAACTCTGTGTTGCAAAAGCAAACAGCAACATTCCGAATGCATACAACGCCAATCCGAAATATATACTTTTTTCGTTTCCGATTTTCGGATTGATCCATCTGATCAATAATCCCTGAACCAAACCAACCAAAGCACCCACAACTCCAAGAGAAATTCCGACCATTTTTTCGTCCCAATCGAATCTATACATCGTGAAAAAACTCCAGTTACTTTGTACAGCATGTCCGGCTATATAGATCAAAATCAGAGAAATGACCAATCCTGAAATTTCCGGATGCTTTCGTAATAAATTTAAAGATCCAACTGGATTTGCCCGTTTCCAATCAAATTCTCGACGATTTTCTTTTGATAAACTTTCCGGAAGGATAAATAATCCATATAAGAAATTCAGTAAACATAAAGCTGCAGCCGCATAAAAAGGAACTCTGGAACCATAATGTCCTAAAACTCCACCAATAACGGGACCAATAATAAAACCTAAACCAAAAGCTGCTCCAATAAGTCCAAAATTTTTAGCACGGTCTTCATCTGTAGAAACATCTGCAATATAAGCACTTGCAGTCGTTACACTTGCTCCGGTAATTCCGGCAACAATTCTACCGATAAAAAGCCACCAAATATTTGGAGAAAGTGCAAGAAAAATATAATCTATGGCAAAACCAAGAAGCGAAATCAGAATTATAGGTCTTCTTCCGAATTTATCACTCAGATTTCCTACCAAAGGCGAAAAAATAAATTGAAAAAAAGCATACGCAAAACTCAGCCAACCTCCATATTTTGCAGCTTCGCTAACGTCTGCATGGATCAGTTCTTCAATTAATTTAGGAATAACCGGAATGATAATTCCCCAACCTGTAATATCAATAAGAAGCGTAATGAAAATAAAACCAATAGCCGCAGATTTTTTTGATTTCTCCATGTCTACAAAGATAATCGAATTACCGGCTTAGATATTCAAATTTATTTGAAAAAATATTCTTTACTTTTCAATGAAAAATTTTACATTTTCTATCGGTCTTCCAATCATTGCGACAGAGCCTTTTATCAGAATAGGTCTTTGTATAAGAGATGGATTTTCTGCAAGAATGTTAATCCATTCTTCTTCTGATAAATTTTTATCTTTAAAATTAGAAAGATAAAGCGTTTCATTTTGCCGAACTATATCCAAAGGTTCTGCTCCTAGTTTTTTCAATAACGTTTTGATTTCCGTTTTAGACAAAGGATCTTTTACAATATCAATAATTTCAAACTGAACGTTGTTTTCATCCAAGTATTCCAAAATAGCTCTGGATTTGGAACAATTGTTATTATGTAAGACTTTGATCATTTTACTAAGAATTTGATTTGCATTATTTTGAAAATGTTATTTTCAAAATACAATGTATATATATGCATCAATTTTTATTCCTTTCCTGACTAAAAGAGACCATGAAGCTCAGCTTCAATTTTTTCCAAAATGTATCCGAAATCCTGAGGTTTTTCCACAAAATCTAAATCGTCTACTTCGATCACCAAGAGTTTGCCCTCATCATAGTTGGATATCCATTTTTCATATTTTTGGTTCAGCTTGGAGAGATATTCGATACTAATGGAAGTTTCGTATTCACGACCTCTTTTGTAGATTTTTTTCACCAAATTCGGAACATCAGATTTTAAATATATCAATAAATCCGGAGCAGAAACAAAATCTTTCATCAATTGAAAAACTGAAAAATAATTGTTAAAATCTCTTTCAGAAAGCAATTTCATGTCGAATAAATTTTCTGCAAAAATATGAGCGTCTTCATAAATTGTTCTATCCTGAATAATATTCCTGCCACTTTCACGGATTTCTTTCACCTGACGGAAACGGCTTCCCAAAAAATAAATCTGAAGTGCAAAGCTCCATTTGCTCATATCTGCATAAAAATCTCCCAAATAAGGATTTTCATCTACGTCTTCAAATTGCGCTTCCCAACCATAGTGTTTAGAAAGCATTGTGGTAAGAGTGGTTTTTCCGGCTCCGATATTTCCTGTGATGGCGATGTGCATGAATTTCTGTTATAATTGTGATGTATAAAAGATAAATGAGAATATCAGAATTTTTAATACACTGAAAATCAATTATCAGTCATCGTTCATCAATAATCATTTATGGTGTGTAAATATAGAGTTTACCTGCTTTCAATTCAAAATATGAGGAAGAGTTTTTATCCACAATCTGTGAATTTCTTTTATCAAAAACCATTTCCAGCTCGGAAGGAAAACGGAATTTCTGAATTTTACTCTGAGAGATCACAAAAATATTTTCATTTTCACGATAGAGTTTTTTGGGATTTTCTACAGCAAATTCCTTTAGCTTTTCACCTTTGAAATTATATACTGAGAAAAAATCTTTGGTAATGGTGTACAAATTATTTTCAAAAACAAGCATCGCAATAATTTCCCCGAAATCAAAATTGAACGGATAAGAATTAATCATCACATCTTGTCTGTAGTTGTATTGAATTAATCTTTTAGTGCTTTCATCCAAAAGCCAGATCTGCTGAAGATCTTCAGTATAAGCGGCTTTTACAAATCCAAATTTTTGACGAAAATCTATTTTTTGTATTTCGTTCAGGTTTTGATCCAGCAATTTCAATTCTTGTGCATTTTCTGAAAAAAGAATAATATTAAGCGGATTCTGTACACTTTGAACACGAAACGGAACCGTCATCATCACTCTACCCAGCGATTTTCCGGAGGAATTATACTTTGTAAAACTGAAATCCTTGTCTTTATAGAGGTAGATATTTCCGTAATCGTCTGCAAAAAAATCCTGTGTTTCCTTTAATTTCAGAGAATCAAAAGGAAAATTTTTCTGTGCAGAAAGCAAACAGAAAAGAAACAGAAAAATAAAACGCAAGATTTTCATTTCATAAAAATAAAAAAAGATGTGGGAATCCACATCTTTAAAACAGATTTTATTATCTAATTATTTTATTTGTACCTCATAAATTTTTGACCAGTATTTTCCGGTAACCAACATATTATCTCCCTTGAAAGCAATACCATTCAAAACATCATCATCTCCTTTTGTATTTTCTTTTGCCAAAGCAGAAAAATCAAATTTACCTACTACTTCCCCATTTTTAGGATTAATTTTTAAAATATAAGGTTTTTGCCAAACATTTGCATAAAGGTAGTTTTTGTGGTATTCAAGTTCATTTATGCTATCATAAACCTCTTTATTACTTGCTATAGAAATAAATTTTACCACTTCAGAAGGTTTTGCAGGATCAAGAAAATAAACATTTTTGGTTCCATCAGAAACCAAAAGATATTTTCCATCATAAGTCAAACCCCAACCTTCACCAATAAGATTTGGATAATCAAATTCCTTTAAAAGTTTCAAAGAACTTTTATCATATACAAATCCTTTTTTATTTTGCCACGTCAATTGAAAAACTTGGTTTCCTACAATTGCAGAACCTTCAGAAAAAACATCATCTGGTTGTGCTACAGAAACTATCGGATTGGTATCTCCCAAGTTATATTTCAAAATTCTGGAACTTCCTCTCTGTCCATCACTTTCATAAATTGTATTGCCCTCCAACTGAAACCCCTGAACAAAATTTTTAGGATCATGAGGATATTCCTTTACTAACTGATAAGACAATTTGGCTTCGGGATTTTTTGCAAAAATATTGATCGTTGCATCCTGATTTAGGACTTCCCCATTTTTCTTTTTGATATTGAATGTTACTGCATTATCTCCTAAAGTAAAAAATTTAGGGTCAATAGTAAGATCGCTTGTTTCCTTATCTCCAAAACTTATGGAAATACTTTCCGCATTTTCTGTTACTTCTTTCGGAAGCTGAAGTTTGTCTCCAAAATGATAACCTGTGGATTCCATTGATGTATTATAGTCATTCAAGGAATTAAGAATTTTTTCATCCTTATTACAGGAACTCAAAAGCAATAGCGCAACAGAAAAGATCAGAAGTTTGTTTTTCATCTGGATTAAAAATTTTTCAAAAATACGTTTTTTTAGCATTCTGCTGAAAACAAAATCATTACAAATTTTTAATTTGGCATTGATAATTCCACTTTTCTGAAAAATAATCCAACTTCCCGACTACATTAAAAAGAGCGGGATTGAATGCAAAAGGCAACTTCTCTGTATAGAAATGCTTCCTATGTTTATTGATTACTATTTTTCAATATAGTCTTTTAAAGATTGTTTGACAATTTCGTTCCAACCTTCTTCAAAATTCTGCTTCGAAAAGTCATTTCCGAGATGTTCAAAATTTTCGATTCCTTTATGGGTAAGCGTTACCTCTGTTTCATTTCCATAAGGTTCTAGCTCCCATTTTACAATGGTTTTTTCTTTGGAAAATTCAGGATAGCTCCAAGTGTGTTTCAGTTTCTGCTCCGGAATAATTTCTAAAATCTCACCATGATGATGATATTTTTGCTGATCACCGGGTTCATAAAAATTAAATTCGTTGTGTTGTTTTAGCTCAAAATCAGGTATATCGAAATACCATTCTTTCATTTTGCTTTTATCAGTAATTGCACTCCATACTTTGTCTACAGATGCACTTACTCTCTGCTTAACTATTATGTTATCATGCATAATTGAAGGTTTTTTGTTTTACTTAAAGGTATAAATTTTTTCATTTATGAGAAATTATTTTGAATAGATAATTATCATATTTTTTCATTTTTTTTAAAGTAAAATCATAATATTTCCGTCTCAACAAAATAAAGGAGAAAAAGAAGTCTATTTTTACATATTGAAATACCGTTTACTGAAGGAATGATCTATTTTATTTTAATCTTAATTTTCATAATAACTGCCACTTATCTTTTCATGCAACAGCCACAATTTGGAAAAGCGCCCTCCGGAAAACGTCTGGAACGAATACTGAAATCTCCAAATTATAGAAATGGAAAATTCCAGAATCTCCATCATACACCTGAAATAAATGAAAATTCTACTTTTTTGGGAACGACGTACCGATTTCTTTTCAAACAAATGGAAAGGACAAAACCTTTAGAAAGTTTTAATTTCAAAAAAACAGACTTAAAAAATCTAAATCCTTCGGAAAATGTGTACGTTTGGATGGGACATTCTTCTTATTTTATTCAGATTGACGGAAAAAAAATTCTGGTAGATCCAGTTTTAAGCGGTGCAGCTTCACCTGTACGTTTTACTACGAAATCTTTTGCTGGAAGTGATATTTATACTACAGATGATATTCCGGAATTGGATTATCTTATCATCACTCACGATCATTGGGATCATTTGGATCATCAAACCGTAACTAAAATTCTACCAAAAGTAAAACAAGTAATTACCGGACTCGGAACCGGAGAACATCTTGAACATTGGAAATATGATCCGAAAATTATCACCGAGCTTGATTGGCATGAAAGTACAGATTTAGAAAACGGATTCGGAATTACAGCTAAACCTTCTCGCCATTTTTCCGGAAGAGGATTTAAGCGTGGACAGGCAATTTGGGCAAGTTTCATTTTGGAAACACCATCCAAAACCCTTTACATTGGTGGAGATTCCGGATATGACGATCATTTCAAAAAAATAGGGGAACAGTTTGAAGTCGATTTCGCCTTTCTTGAAAACGGACAGTACAACAAAGACTGGTGTTATATCCACATGCTTCCGGAAGAACATGATAAAGCAATGACCGACTTGAAAGCAAAAACTTTAGTTCCGGTTCACAATTCCAAATTCAAACTGGCTTCTCATTCTTGGGATGAACCTTTGAAAAGCATTTTCAAACATCAAAAAGGAAATTACAAAATTCTAACTCCTGCTATTGGAGAAAAGCTCCCTTTAGACAAAGAAAACCACGTCACAAAAAAATGGTGGGAAGAGTATCCATAATTAAAGAATTTAAATTTGTATTTTTGGGAAGTCTGTAAAATTCAGAATTTATCCGAAAGTACTATGAAAGACGCATTTATTATAAGTGGAACTCGTTCCGCAATAGGAAATTTCAACGGAAGTTTGGCATCGTTAAGAACTGATGATTTAATGGCTTCCATTATCAAAAATCTTATCGAAAAAAATCCTGAAATTCCTTTAGATAAAATAGATGATGTTATTATCGGATGTGCAAACCAAGCCGGTGAAGATAACCGAAATATTGCAAGAATGGCACTTCTTTTAGCCGGACTTCCGGTTTCTGTTCCGGGTGAAACGGTAAATCGTCTTTGCGCTTCCGGAATGAGTGCTATTGTTCAGGCATATCGTGCTATAAAATCCGGAGAAGGTGATTTGTTTATTTCCGGCGGTGTGGAAGGAATGTCAAGAGGTCCTTACGTTCTTTCAAAAGCGGAAAAATCTTTTGATACGGGACAAAAAATGTATGACAGTAGCTTTGGATGGAGATTTATCAACCCGAAAATGGAAAAAATGTACGGAACTGAAGCTATGGGCAAAACCGCCGAAAATCTTGCAGAAATGTATAAAATTTCAAGAGAAGAACAGGACGAGTTCGCTTATCATTCTCAAATGAAAGCTAAAAAAGCTCAGGAAAGAGGAAGACTTGCCGAAGAAATTTCCAACATTGAAATCCCGCAAAAAAAAGGAGAATCAATTATCGTCAATAAAGACGAATTCATAAAACCCAACACTACATTAGAAATTTTATCCGCATTAAAGCCTGCCTTTTTAAAAGAAAACGGAAGTGTAACTGCCGGAAATTCTTCAGGATTGAATGACGGAGCTGCTGCTGTTCTTATCGCTTCCGAAAACGCAGTGAATGATTACAATTTAAAGCCTCTTGCCAAAATCGTGAGTTCCGCAGTTGTAGGTGTAGAACCCAGAATTATGGGAATCGGACCTGTGGAAGCATCAAGATTAGCCTTAAAAAGAGCCGGAATTTCATTGAATGATATTGATATTATAGAACTAAATGAGGCTTTTGCTGCACAAAGTATAGCCTGCCTGAAAGAACTCGGAATTTCCAATAATGATGAACGTGTAAATCCAAATGGCGGTGCAATTGCTCTTGGGCATCCTCTCGGAATGAGCGGAACAAGAATTACATATTCTGCTGCTTTGGAACTTCAGAAAACCGGAAAAAAATATGCTTTGGCAAACATGTGTATTGGTGTCGGACAAGGATATGCGGTGGTTTTGGAGAATGTAAATTTTTAAAAATTGTAGGAATGTGCCAAGAGGCACATTCAGATTTTAAATGCATACGGTTTTTACATTTTGAACACGCCTCTTGGCGTGTTCCTACATTTACATCGTTTATTTTAGATTTTCCTTATCGTTGTCCCAATTCTCAACATTATTTTTAATATAGAAACGTATTGCATGATATTCTTCTTTATCTCTGATAATTCTGTCATGGAATCTGCTTTGCCATTCAAAATTTTCAAAACCGTTTTCATTGCACCAACGTTTGATTTTCCCTTTAAAATGATTCGTAAAAGAAGAAATAGATTTTGGAACTAATGGATGGATACTATTCGGAACTTCCTTTTCTACATGATCTGGGTTATTGATTACAGCTATAAAATGCAAATGATTTGGCATCACTACATAATGATAAACTTTAATATGGTTTAATTTTTCATTAGGTGTTATAAAAAGTCTTTCAACTTCTAATCCAATTTCCGTAAAATACATTTCATTGTGGATAATTTCTCCAAAATAATGCTCCCTATTTTTTGTACATACCGTTATAAAATAACCTCCATTAGAAGAATAGTCAAATTCTGGAAGACGATATTGTTTGTGATATTTAAATTTCATATTTGTGTAAATGTAGGAACACGCCAAGAGGCGTGTTCAACAAATATAATTAAAATTCCAAAAAAAGATCGCGCCTCTTGGCGCGTTCCTACATTAAAGAATATCAAAAATTATTTCACAATCTTCATCTCATCAATCAGCCATTTAGAATCGGCATATTTATCAATGACAAAAAGAATATATTTTGTATCAACCATAATATTTCTACAAAGTTTAGGATCATAATTGATATCACTCATTGTTCCTTCCCATTGCCTATCAAAATTTAACCCAACCAAATTCCCATAAGCATCCAAAGCCGGGCTTCCGGAATTTCCTCCGGTTGTATGATTAGTTGCCGTAAAAGCTACCGGAACTTCCCCGCTTTTATCCTTATAAATTCCATAATCTTTAGAATTATAAAGCTGAATTAGTTTTTTCGGAACATCAAATTCATAATCTCCGGGAACGTATTTTTCCATAATTCCTGAAATATGAGTTTGATAATTATAGGAAACCGCATCTCTCGGATTAGAGCCTTTTATTTTTCCATAAGTTACACGCAATGTAGAATTGGCATCAGGAAAAAATTTACGTTCTTTGTCTGTTTCCATCAGTTGCTTCATATATTGTTTCTGATTTGCATCAATTTGTTGTTGCAAGCTGATATATTTGGAATCAGTCGTGGATGTATAAGCCTGTTTCAACTGAGAAGCCAGCTGTACAATGGGATCTGCTTTCAAATTTTTAATCAGTTCCTGTTGATTTTCAAAAACCTTATTGATATCAGAATATACGGTAGCTCCGTTCAGTGAAGCTCTCCCTGTAATTATTGAATTTTTAGACCAGTCTTCAATAACTTGAAGATTTTTGGCTTCATTTGCAAAATTTTGTTTGAAATTTTCAGGAAGAAATTGTTGTGGAGTTTTGTTTGCATAAAGTGTCAAAAGTTTTGCAGTTACTTTCGCATCCAACTCGCCACTGTAATCTTTATAAAATCCAGAAAGCCTATTTCGAAAATTCTCTATCATCTTAGCATCAGCTTTCCCTGATTCTAAGGCATTCAAAAAATTCAGATAAAGATTGGCCAGAGTCAGAGTTTCCGCATTTCTAAAAACTTCTCCATAATATGCATTATTTAAAGCATAAGGCGCTTGTTCATTGTAAAGTTTTGTCAATTCGTCCAATGTCGTTTTGATCGCCGGATTTTTGGAAGCCAAACTCTGTTCGTACTGTTTCTTTTTTGCAATTGCATTGGATTTTTTTAAACCTTCCACTTCACCGATCCATTTTTTCCAATAATTGGCAACGGTAGCATATTTAGAAGCATATTTGATTCTGGTTTCATTATCAACACGCATTTTTTCATCCAGAGTTTTCAAAGCCATATCACGAACTGCAATCTTTGCGGGATCTGTTTCGTTCATAACTTTTTCGATAGCAACGGAAGGAAGGTATTCTGTAGTTCTTCCCGGAAATCCAAATACAAAAGTAAAATCATTTTCCTGCTTATCTTTAATAGAAACCGGAAGAAAATATTTTGGAGTGTACGGAATGTTTTCTTTAGAATATTCTGCAGGCTTGTTGTTTTTATCTGCATAAATCCTGAACATCGAAAAATCTCCGGTATGTCTTGGCCAAACCCAATTATCTGTATCAGAACCGAATTTTCCTATACTTTGTGGAGGAGCTCCAACCAAACGGATATCTTTGTAAGTCTCGATCACATAAGCATAATACTTATTGCCATAATACATAGGTTTTACTATGATCTTTTGATAATCTTCAATTTTTTGAGATTTTTTATAATTTTCAATATTTGCATTTACTTTATCGGTTAGCTCTTTTCCTGCAAGATTTTCGGTTCCGGGTACAATCTGATTCGTAATATCTTTAATATCAGCAATAAAATCTACGGTCACTCCCGGATTTGGAAGTTCTTCTCCCATATTTTTTGCCCAGAAACCATTGGTCAGTAAATCATTTTCCACCGTAGAATGTGCCTGAATATTATCATAACCACAATGATGATTGGTAAGCAATAAACCTTTTGGCGAAATAATTTCGGCTGTACAACCGCCATCAAACTGTACCACAGCATCTTTAATGGAAGGTTTTTCTGTATTGAAAATATCTTTTGCGGAAATTTTCATTCCGAGGTCTTTCATTTCTTTCTCATTGAGTTCTGTAGGAATCCACATTCCTCCATATTGCTGTGCAATTGCCCATGAAAAAGACAAAAATGCCGAAGCAATCAAAACAGTATGTTTTACCATTGTATAAATTTTCTCTAAAAATACATATTTTAAATTTTTTGAAAAAGAAAAACTCTTCCGCAAAAAAACGAAAGAGCTTAGTATAATAGATTTTGAAATCTTATTCCGGAATTTGTTCCGTCAAAATTTCATTTCCGTCACTATCGCGATATGTACATGTCATTTTTTCCATATCAACTACCCATTTTTCAATTCCGGATTTTGCACAATCTGAACAGAAAGTAGGATAATCGGTTTCGCCTTGCTGGTGAGCTTTCAGATCTGATTTAAATTGTTCAGAAACTGAGCTATCTGCAATTTTCAATGCTTCATATTTTGCAGAAGTGGAAATTTTATAATCATTATTTCCAAAATAATCGGTATGTCCATCCGAGACAAAAGTTTCATAACCCGTAACTCCCAATTTTTTGATATCCTGAATATACGCCGGAAAATCTGCACCAGATTTCACTTTACTATGAGCTTCTTTAATTTGTTCTATTGTAAACATTTTTTATTAATTAAAAATAATTAAAAATTGATTGTTTTAAGATTAAATTTCATGGTAAGTTCATCTTTTGCTGCGATCAATCCGCCCAACTTTCGAGGAGGAGTAATCCCAAAATCACTGAACTTCACAATCTTATTTCCAATAAGCGCCTGATCTTCCATATTAAAATCTACAAAATAGTTTTTTGTATTCTTCATTAATTTTACCTCTATATAAGCTCTGTAATTTTTAGCATCACGCTTGTTGACTGATAAAAATTTTAGAATAAGATCCGGAAATTCATCAGCATGTAAAATATTTTGAAAAGCCTTCGTCATCAAACGATCATTACATCTAAAATCTTTCACTTCCACTTCCAAAGGAAGAACTTCTTTTGCTCCTTTTTGGGGGATATACATTTGCAGATTGCTTATATTTTCATTGGTACATTTAAACGAACTGATATTCGTTTTCCCAAAAATCTCAATTTTGCTTTGCGCTTTTACAGGAAAGAGAGATAAAAAAATCATAAAAAATGCTATCTTATTCATTATAAAACGATATAAAAACTGAATCTAATTTATCACTTTAATATGAAAAAAAACTAATTTTTAAAATTCATATTCTGAATTCTCACTGCATTCAGAATGGCAAGCAAAGCAACACCAACATCCGCAAAAACAGCCTCCCACATTGTTGCTAAACCGCCGGCTCCAAGAATAAGAACTATAGCTTTCACACTAAAAGCAAGAGCAATATTTTGCCAGACAATTCTTTTAGTTTCCTTCCCTATTTTTATGGCCATCGAAATTTTTGAAGGTTTATCATCCTGAATAACCACATCCGCAGTTTCTATCGTTGCATCACTTCCTAATCCACCCATCGCAATTCCGACATCGCTTAAAGCTACAACCGGAGCATCATTCACTCCATCACCTACAAAAGCAACGGATTCATTTTTAGATTTAATCTCATTTATTTTGTTCACTTTTTCTTCAGGAAGTAAATCTCCAAAAGCGTTTGTAATTCCAATTTTTCTTGCCACTTCTTGTACCAATGCAGATTTATCTCCGCTTAACATGGTAATTTTTACCCCTATTTTTTTTAATTCGGAAATTGTTTTTGCAGCATCTTCTTTTATTCGATCCGAAATGGTAACATATCCCGCAAATTTTCCATCATAAGCAATGGCGACCAAAGTATCGATAATATCTGCATGATTGATAATACTTTTGATTCCAAATTTATCCATCAATTTAAAATTTCCGGCTAAAAATTCTTTTCCGTTGATGGTAGCTTTTAAACCATGTCCTGCAATTTCCTGAACATTTTCTAATTTAACAGAATGGTCAATCTCTCCGCCATATTCGTGAATGGCTGTTGCAATAGGATGTGTAGATTTGCTTTCAACAAGATTTAAAAATTTTAAAATTTCTTCTTTATTAAATTCTGGTTCTATGAAAATATCTTTCACTTTGAAAACCCCTTCTGTCATAGTTCCGGTTTTATCCAAAACTACATTCTGAACAGAAGCCAAAACATCCAGAAAATTACTTCCTTTAAATAAAATTCCGTTTCTGCTTCCGGCTCCGATTCCTCCAAAATATCCAAGCGGAATACTGATCACCAAAGCACATGGACAAGAAATCACCAAAAATACCAATGCCCGATACAACCAAATTTTAAATTCATAATTTTCCACAAAAAAATAAGGCAACAAGCAAATTCCTATTGCTAAAAATGTAACAATCGGCGTGTAAACTTTTGCAAATTTTCGGATAAACAATTCAGTTTTAGCTTTCTGTGAAGTTGCATTCTGCACCAGTTCCAGAATTTTGGAAAGTTTGGAATCTCTAAATTCTTTCTTTATCCTGACTTCCGAAACGGAATTCAGATTGATCATTCCGGCAAGAACTTCATCGCCTTTATTTTTAGTGTCGGGTTTGCTTTCTCCTGTTAAAGCTGAAGTATTGAAAGATGCATTTTCAGATACTAATTCGCCATCCAAAGCCAATTTTTCTCCCGGTTTCAATTGAATGATCTGTCCGATTTGCGCTGTTTCAGCTTTAATGGTTTTGGGTTTATCATTTTCTAAAATGGTAATTTCATCCGGACGCTGATCCAACAAAGATTTAATATTCTTTTTTGCTTTTTGTACAGCCAATGTTTGGAAAATTTCTCCAATGGAGTAAAAAAGCATTACAGCTACACCTTCCGGATATTTCCCTATTGCAAAAGCACCAATAGTAGCAATACTCATCAAAAAAAATTCTGAAAAAAAATCTCCAAAACGTATACTTTCCACAGCCTCTTTCATTACAGGAATGCCAACAGGAATATACGCTGAAATATAAAAAAACAGTTGCATCCAACCGGAAAACCAATTCGTTTTTATGAAATGGTCTAATACAATCCCAATTATCAGTAATACAAATGAAACTATTGACGGAAGAAACAGCCGAAATGTAGCACCTTTCGAAGATTCGTGAGAATGATTATGCTGTGTTTGTTTTTCAATAATACATTCTTCATTGCAAGAGCATCTTTTTTCTAAATTTTCATCCTGATGAATCATAATAACCTCCTTGTTTTGAGCTTATATTCCAGATAATCATCACCATGCTGCTTTTCCAGAAACTCTTCTTCCATACGAATCTGGATTTGAATAACGATATATGTAGCAATAGTGATGAAAAAAGTAATCATATTTGGAATAATCAGGAAAAGTCCAAAAACACTCATAATCATTCCTAAAAATACAGGATTCCTGCTGATCGAAAATAAACCTTTGGTTACCAGTGCTGTTTTATTTTTTTTATCAATTCCTATTCTCCAGCTGTTGCTCATTTGTCTTTGAGAGATCATGATCCATAACAATGACAAGTGCATGATGAACAGTCCCACTATTTTAAAAATATCTTTTTCCAAATAGAAAACGGGAATCAGTAATTCATATCCTTTTTCTGAGACGGAATAGATCAAAACAGTAATACACAGCAGCCCAATCAGAATTTTCATCAGAAATCCTACATAATCATGCAAATTATCTGTGTTTTTAAAAGTTACGGGATTTATTTTGGTCTGTTTATAGGTTTTATAGCTTGGCCAAAAAAATGCAATCAAAAGATAAACAATTAAATATACAGGAAGATAAATTCTCAACCAGTCCATAGCAAAAATATTTCTAAAATTCCATACAAAAGTATTGCAAAATACGATGCAACACTATTGCAAACTTTTCATGCAATTTTTGCAAATACCATTGGCCAAAAATTTCAATTCCTTAATGAGATAATCTTTGGGAATCCGGATATTTTCAAAATTCACATCTTCTACACAAACTGTTTTTTTACATTCTGTGCAATAAAAATGAAGATGATAATCGTGGTGATGTCCTTCATCACATCCGTCACTACAAAGAAGATATTGAGTTGTATTATTTTCCTGAATACTATGGAGCAATCCTTTTTTTTCAAAAGTTTTGAGTGTTCGGTATAGTGTACTGCGGTCAGAATGATTGAGAATTTCTTCCAAATCAGAAAGGGAAACTGCTTTTGAAGAATTAAGAAAAACATCCAAAACCAGCATCCTCATTGAGGTTGCAGGAATTTTTTTTCGCATTAATATATTTTCGATCCTTTTAGTTTCCATCACAAAAAATTCTCCATTATGTATACAAAAATACACTATATCAGCATTATTAAAATTATATATTTTTCTAAAAAAATAGTGTAACTCTGCTGATATGGAAAGAAAGTAAATTTAACTATAGTAAAATGTAGAACGATGAAAAATACGGCAAGACTACACAAGTATAAATATAAAGATTATATCGTGGTCTCAAATTTTGAATCTTTTGAAGATGCAGAAAACTACGCTCAAGAACATAATGGTGAATTAATCGAAATTGGATTTACTGACGGCACTGATAATCCGATGCCTGATTCCTCAGGAAATTTAATTGCTCACAAAAAAACGTTTGCAATAGGGCTACCTCCAGAATACACGGTGGTCTATTCTAATGACAAGCGTTTTCAGGAAATGGCAGAAGAAATTCTGGAAGATATCAAAGAGAAAGAAAATGATGTGGCTCCCGAAGATTGGCTATCCGACCAGAATATTGCACCCGGAGACAGAATTATTGTCATGAGAAATGGAGAGATCAATACCGTAACTACCCGTGAAAGAATAAAATTTCTGATGCGTGGAAATCTTTATGAAATTGCTGTAATAGTACCTAATCAATAAAATAATACATTTCTTTCTCCTAAAAAATGCCTGCTTGATTTTTTCAGCAGGCATTTATTTAATGTATCATTTAAGCATATCCAAAAATTGCTGTTCATCCAAAATTTCAATAGTTCCGATTTCCTGAGCTTTTTTCATTTTACTACCGGCTTTTTCGCCGACAATCAGGTAATTCAAATTTTTGGAAACCGCGGAAATGTTTTTGCCACCATGTTTTTCTACCGTTTCTTCTGCTTGTTCACGGGTGAAAAGCGATAATTTTCCTGTAAACAAAAAAGTCTTCCCTTCTAAAACATTACTGAGAATTTCATTAGTACTTTCCCCTTTTTCCAATTGTACTCCGAAAGATTTTAATCTTTCAATCATCAGAATATTTTCAGGATTTTTGAAAAATTCCACGATACTTTCTGCTATTTTAGTTCCGATATCTTCCACCTGACAAAGCTCTTCCAAAGTTGCATTTCTCAAGTCCTCAATCGTTGGAAAATTTTTCACTAATTTTTTAGCTACGGTTTCGCCAACGTGTTTGATGCCGATTCCGTACAAAACTTTTTCAAAAGGAATTTCTTTGGATTTTTCGATTCCGTCCAGAATATTCTGCGCCGATTTTTCCGCCATTCTTTCAAGTGGAAGCAGTTGTTCTTTGGTGAGTGTGTAGAAATCTGCCGGATTCTCGATAAGTTTTTCTCGGTAGAGTTGCTCGATGGTTTCACTTCCAAGATTTTCGATATTCAGAGCCTTTCGGGAAACGTAGTGAATCATTCTTCCTACCACTTGTGGCGGACAATGCGTTTCATTGGGACAAAAATGTATCGCCTGATCTTCAATCTTTACTAAAGGAGTTCCGCATTCCGGACAGTTTTTGATATATTGAATTTCAGAACTTTCAGAATTTCGTTTTTCCAAATTTACTCCCACAATTTTTGGAATAATTTCTCCTCCTTTTTCTACGTACACAAAATCATGTTCATGCAAATCCAATTTTTTAATAATATCTTCATTATGAAGTGAAGCTCGTTTTACAATAGTTCCCGCCAAAAGAACCGGCTTCAAATTGGCAACCGGTGTAATTGCTCCCGTTCTTCCAACCTGATAGGTTACGCTTTGCAATTCGGTTTCCACTTTTTCTGCTTTGAATTTGTAAGCCATTGCCCAACGTGGAGATTTTGCAGTGTAACCCAATTGTCTTTGTTGGTTTAACGAATTAACTTTCAAAACAATACCATCAATTTCAAAAGGTAATTTGTGGCGTTCATTATCCCAAAAATTGATAAATTCTTTCACTTCATCCAAAGTGGTACATAATTTTGCCTGTTCAGAAATTTTAAAACCCCACTCTTTTGCTTTATGGATCAGTTCCCAATGCGTTTCCACAGGAAATTCTTCAGAAATATACTGGTACAAAACCGAAGAAAGCCCACGTTTTCTCACCTCCGCAGAATCCTGAATTTTTAAACTTCCACTTGCTGTATTTCGTGGATTCATAAAAAGATCCAGACCTTCTTCTTCACGGGATTTATTGATTTTGTCGAAATTTTTGCGAGTCAGATAAATTTCGCCACGCATATAGAATTTTTCAGGAAAATCGCCTTTCAATGTTAAAGGGACATCCGAAATGGTACGAACATTTGCTGTAATTTCATCCCCCTGAAATCCGTCTCCACGAGTTACAGCCTGTGAAAGTTTCCCATTTTCATATAAAATAGAAATGGAAGCGCCGTCATATTTCAGTTCGGCTACAAATTCCACCGGTTCGTCAATGGAACGGAAAATTCTTTTTTCCCAATCTTCCAGATCATTAAAATCATACGAATTATCCAAAGAATACATTCTGAACTGATGCTGGATAGTCGGAAAATGTTTTGTAATACCACCACCAACGCGAAGTGTAGGAGAATTAGGATCATGAAATTCAGGATATTGCGCTTCCAAATCCTGTAATTCTTTTAGCAAAGCATCAAATTCAAAATCGGAAATGCTGGGCTCATCCAAAATATAGTAATTGTAATTATGCTGATGAAGCTCTTCTCTTAATTCTTCTATTTTCTGTTGAATATTCTCGGACATCTGGAAAATTTATTTTAACAAAAATAATTAAAAAGATTTCATAAAATAATTTTGATGGAGAAAGATTTTTCCCCATTGATTGCGCTAATTTTCTATGGTTAATTTTTAAAAAAGAATTCACATCATTAAATTAAACGAATAAGAAAATCTTTTAAGATTCAAATAAATTTGAATGAAGCAGAATACTTAATTTAGCATTGATAAAAAATGCACTTTAATGAAGATTGTAGTTTCAATTTTTTTATTTTTTTCACTATCATTTATGAATGCACAAACCAAAATTATTGCACATCGTGGCTTTTGGAAAACCAATCCCGAAACGTCTGAAAATTCAATTCAGGCTTTGAAAAATGCCCAAAATCTAAAAGTGTATGGATCAGAATTCGATGTTCATATGTCAAAAGATGGAAAACTCGTAGTAAATCATGATGAACATCACGGAAAGATGGAAATTTCCGAAACTGATTATCATGATTTGAAGAAACTGAAACTTTCAAATGGAGAAAAAATTCCGACCTTGAAAAAATATTTGAAACAAGGAAAAAAAGATACTTCGGTAAAACTAATTGTAGAAATAAAACCCACAAAATCCCAAGAACGGGAAAACGAAATGGTAGCCAAAGTCCTTAAAGCAGTGAAAAAACTGGATCTGGAAAATCAATGCGATTATATTTCTTTTAGCTTAAATATTTGCAAAGAAATCAAAAAGCAAAATCCCAAAGCAAAAGTGCAATATCTGGAAGGAAACCTCTCTCCGGAACAGATAAAAGCAGAAGGAATCGATGGAATAGATTATCATTACAGCGTTTTTGAAAAACATCCGGAATGGATTTCAGAATCAAAAAAATTAGAATTGACCACCAATGCATGGACAGTGAATGATTTAGAAATTTTCAAAAAACTTTCCGATATGGGAATTGATTTTGTCACTACAAACACCCCCGATATTTTCATTGAAAATCAATAAGAATACTGTTTACCAACAAAATAAATATAAAAAATACAGGGGTGAAAATTTAAAAATATATTTTTATCCAATTTTTCTTGTAATTTTGCAGGGTAAAATTGAAAAAATATGAAAATCGAGAAACGCTGGGTTATTTCATTTGTTATTATTGCTATAGTTTCCGTTGCAGGATTATTTTGGCCCAATTATACTGACAATCCCAATTCCGGAGAATTTTTGAGCGAGGAAAATATTGTAGGTGCAGATGTAGCTTGGATTCTTGCAGCAGCCGGACTTGTACTGCTCATGACACCCGGACTTTCCTTTTTTTACGGAGGAATGGTGGGAAAAAAGAACATCATCTCCACCATGTTGCAGAGTTTTATTGCTTTGGGTGTAATTTCTATTTTATGGTTGGTGGTTGGTTTTTCGCTTTCTTTCGGAGATTCTGTAGGATTTACAATAGATGGTGAACATTACGGAATTATTGGAAACCCAATGAGCTATCCTTTCTTTAATCATGTTGGTGTTTTGCCCCATAAAATAATGGCTCCAACTATTCCTTTTATTTTATTTGCACTTTTCCAAATGAAATTTGCCGTGATTACTCCGGCTTTGATTACCGGATCTTTTGCCGAAAGAGTTCGTTTTATTTCGTACTTACTTTTCATGGTTTTGTTCAGCCTAATTATCTATACCCCACTTTGCCACATGGTTTGGCATCCGGACGGACTTTTGAATAAATTTTTTAAAGTAAAAGATTTTGCGGGCGGAACGGTGGTTCACATGAGTGCCGGTTTTGCTGCATTGGCAGGAGCTTTGGTGATCGGAAAAAGAAAAAATCCGCACCACGAACCTTCCAATATTCCGTATGTATTATTAGGAACGGGAATGCTTTGGTTTGGATGGTTCGGATTCAATGCAGGTTCTGCACTTTCTGCAAACGCAACTGCGGCAATGGCTTTCGGAACTACAACGATTGCTTCCGGTTCTGCTATGCTGACATGGATATTTTTTGACCGAATCAACGGAAGAAAAGTTTCTGCATTGGGAGCTTGTATCGGAGCTGTAGTTGGTTTGGTTGCCATTACTCCGGCTTGTGGTTTTGTTTCTATTCCGGAAAGTATCTTTATAGGATTTATTTCTGCCGTAGTTTCAAATTCTATGGTGAACTGGAAAAAATTACAAAAAATAGATGACACGCTTGATGTATTTGCCTGTCACGGTGTTGGTGGAATCATGGGAATGATCCTCACCGCCATTCTTGCCCATGGTGAAAATGCGAGCCTTCTTCATGGTGGTTTCGAGGTTTTCCTTCATCACATGATCGCATTGGTTTTGGTTTCGGCATTTACATTTTTTGGTTCTATTATATTGTACAAAATTACGAACGCCATTATCCCATTAAGAGTTACGGAAGAATCCGAAAATCTTGGACTGGATATCTCCCAGCATGATGAATGTATTACTATTTAAAGAATCAATTCTATAGATTAGTATCATCCTTTGCATACAGTAAATTTATGAGGCTGTCTCAAAAAGACAGTCTTTTTTTGTTGATTTAATTCTTTTATAATTAATATAAATAAATATTTGATTATCAATTTATTTGTTATTAAATTTTGTTTGAAGAAAGTGGTTTGGTTTTCAAACCTCTACAATAAACTTGTTTTTAGAAAATCCATCTCAGAGTTTTTTGAGATGGATTTTTTTGTGACACAAAAGGGTGCAAATTGAATATTTCTTGCAAAATTTTTATTATTTTGAAAATAAAATACTGAAAATCAACCAATTAACAGTTTTGTATGTTTAATTGTGTTACGTACATTTGTATTATCTATAATCTTATCAAACAAAACTGTGAAAGACAAAGATTTTCTCAATATTGAAATAATAGATTCTATTCTTGAATATATTACAAATGATATCAGAAAACAATTAAAAAAACACCTAATCTATGATTCAAGAACAGAATATTTGCTTGAAATAAACAAATTCGAAAGAAGTAGTGTACTTTTAGCCAATTATTATGATATTGATTTTAAAGGCAAAAATTTATCTGAAACACTTTTAAAATTAGTATATGATACATTAAACAATCCCTATTTCATTTTTGATTTTAATGATAATTTTTATGTCGAAAATATACTCCCTGAATTAGAATCTGAAGAAAATTTTTTGTTTAATAATCCAATATATTCTTGGTTTGACTATTCTGATTGGGAAAGCAATCATACACAAATTATAAAAAGTTTAATCCAAGATATTTTGTTAGCAAATGAAAGGGAAAGAAAATATAATTTACAAGAAATAGATTTACAAGTTTATAAAGAATTATTAAGTAACGAACAATTAGCAAAATCAATTAATTGGAGAAACTTTGAATTATTACTCGCTAAAATATTAGAAAAATTTGAATTTGATATTGAAGTTCTACAAGGTTCAAAAGATGGTGGGATTGATGTAATTGCATTAAAGAAAAGTTCCTCATTTGGAACAGAAAGATACCTAATTCAAGCAAAGAAATGGACAAATAAAGTAGGTGTAGAGCCTGTCAGGCAATTATTGTGGGCTCACAATGAATATAAGGTTACAAAATCGTGTTTAATCACAACTTCAAAATTTACAAAAGGAGCTTGGGAATTAGCTGATAAATATAAATGGCAAATTGAACTAAAAGATTATGAAAAACTAAATGAATGGATAAAAGAAGCAACAACAAAGCTTTAGCTAATATAGGTAACCGTTACACAAAAAAGCAAGCTCTTTTAAAGCGATTTAATGGAGGTTTGTTTTTTAGACAATTAAAAAGTTTGGTGGAAAGCCAGAACTTTTCCTTTTGGTAGCTTTAAGCAAGTTACAAATTTTTAACTATTTTTGAGTTGTGCAACAAGCACATCAATTTGGCTCAATGGCGGGTTCAGTGCTAAATTGAACATTTGGTTTTCAAATGAACTTTTGTGCTAAAATCCGCCACTTCAACAAGCGACAAACCGTTAGCAAATGATTATAAAACAACATTATTGACAGAAAATAAATGTAAATTTGGAAGTCAAATAATACCAATAAAATGAAAAAACTACAATTCAAAAAAGAGATAAATGCAACATCTCAAAAAGTATACGAAACAATGCTGGGTTTGAAAGACAAAAGCACCTATGAACAATGGACATCGGTATTTAATCCTACTTCCACCTACGAAGGAAGTTGGGAAAAAGGAAGTAAAATTCATTTTGTAGGCGTGGACGAAAATGGAAAAAAGGGCGGAATGGTTTCTGAAATCGAAGAACATCTCCCTGCCGAATTTGTATCCATAAGACATTACGGTTTTTTGGATGGCGACACTGAAATAACAAATGGTGAACAAGTTGAAAAATGGGCAGGCGGACACGAAAATTATTCATATCAGGAAAACAATGGAATAACAACATTGACGGTAGATATGGACACAATAGACGAATATTTGGATTATTTTAAAAGCGTTTATCCGGCTGCATTGGATAAATTGAAAGAGATTTCTGAGCAATAGTTACACATAAATGACACGGTCAATTTTTCAGTTGAACTTTACTTAATTTAAAAATTAATATTGTTTATGAAAAAATCAACAACTTTTAAATCAAATCGTGACGCTACTCTAAAATACTACTTTATTGCAATAGTATTCGCTTGTCAGTCAATACAATTAAATGCACAGTATTTGAAGCCAAGTAAAAATAGTAAAGATGCAAGCTCCAAAAATATAGCAAATGTTTCTAAAACATACTCTACAGAATGTTCAGGACTTGCAGTTCCAAATTTTAACAACGCACCTTTCCTCACGAATATTAAGAATTTGGAGAAAAAGCATAAATATGCTGATGAAGTTGAAATTTTGAAAGCTAAAAAAACAAAAAACAAAGTAGCGAATGCCCAAATTCAGAATTTGGAGAAAAGAACCGAATCTACTTCTGCCTTGAACCCTTCGGTTGCAACCAATTTTAAAGCTAATATTTTCAATGGAGGTGCACCACCAGATAATACAATAGCTATTGCCAATAATGGAAATATTGTTTCTGTAATCAATTGCAATGTGGCTTACTTCAACAGTAGCGGAACCCAACTTTGGACGGGCTCTTTTTGGGAATTATTTAATGATCCCGCATTAACGGAGTTGATCTATGATCCTATCGTATTCTACGATTCACAAGCCGATAGATTTGTAATGATTGCTTTACACGGTTTTACATCTGCAACTTCTAAACTCATCATCAGTTTTTCCAAAACAAACAACCCTCTGAATGGTTGGTGGGTTTACAAACTTTCCGGTAATCCGCTTAATAATTCTTGCTGGTTAGATTATCCTAAATTAGGAATTTCCAATAACGAAGTATTTGTAACAGGAAATCTATATAATGACAATACAGGTTTTACAGAATCCGTCATTTATCAGATTGGCAAAAACAACGGATATTCTGGCACAAATCTTAATTGGCAACTTTGGTCCAACATAGTAGGTTCTCCCAAAACAATAATTCCTGCTTCTTATGGGCAACAAGGAAATTATGGACCAGGATTATATTTTGTAAATCAAAGTCCTGCAAGTGGCAATTCGGTAGATTTATACGAAATAACGAATGATTTAGGAGCCAATCCACAATTAACCCGAAATCAAATATTCAAAAATGATTATGAAACTTCGGGTTATGCATTACAATTAGGAAGTCCGGTTGAGTTAATTACAGGAGATTGTAGAATTTTAAATGCATTTTATTTGGATGGCGTAATCCATTACGTATTTCAGTCCGATTATCAGAACTCCAATTTTACAGGAATAAATTACAACAGACTGAATGTATCCACACTAACTAATTTATCTTATTCATATGGAGAAATTGGTTTTGATTGTGCGTATCCAGCCGTTGCTTCCTTTGCAACTTCCCAAACAGACAAATCCGTAATTTTTGCCTATGTGAGGAGTGGAGCTAGTATATATCCAGAAATACGATCAATAGTATTTGATAATAACCAGACTTGGTCGAATTCTATTTTAGTAAAAAACGGTGTAAATTATGTAGATGCTTTTCAATACGAAAATACTGTACGTTGGGGCGATTATACCGGTATAGCTTTCAAATACAATCCGTCAAATCCAGAAGTTTGGGTAAGTGGAGGTTATGGTTCAAATCAAACTTTATTTAATACCAATTATAATTGCTTCAACAATTGGATTGCACAAATTAAAGGCAACAATCTTAGTACAAATGAAAATGACAAGGTAAGCAAAAACGATGTGAATGTTTTTCCCAATCCAATTATTGATTTGTTTAGTCTAGAATTTGAAATTCCAAAGACCAATTCTGTAAAAATAGAAATTATAGATATGACGGGTAAAATAGTGACTACCCTATTTAATGGAAATTTAAAAGCGGGTAAAAATCTGCTGACATTTAATAAAAAGGCTATTTCTAGTGGTGTCTATTTTTTAAGCATCAAATCAGACGACAAAATTTCTGTCACAAAAAAGATTATTATCGAATAAAAAAACAACTCATTAATTTGTATAAAAACAGCCTTTTTTAAAGCAATTTAAGAGAGGCTTATTTTTATAAGTAACATAAAATTTATGATAACACACTGAAATTCTTTTGAAATCTACTATATCGAAAATCTGTTTTTCCCTATATCTATGCAACTAAACTCACTTTGATAAGCCTTGATAACGCAACAATAATTATCAAAAAATATGAACTCAAAAATTAAAATATCACCTTTTAAAAAGAAACATCAAAATGATATAGATGCAATGATGAAAAATATTGCATCAGAGTTTGAAAAACCAATATTCACTGAAAAATCAAAAAAGATAATTGATGTTTTTTTGCTCCCCAACTACAAGTTTTGGGTTGCAATAGATAATGATAAGGTAGTAGGAACAATTGGAGCAGTGAAATTAACAAATGAAAATATTGTTCTAAAATCTATGTTTGTGGAAAAAGCATATCGTGGAAAAGACATAAGTAACTTACTTTTAGACACTTTAACACATTGGGCGATACAAAACAAGCACAAACGAATTTATCTAGGAACAATGGCACAATTTTCAGCAGCACAACGATTCTATGAAAAGCACGGATTTGCTAAATGCAATATAACTGAATTGCCATCTGACTTTACAATAAACACATTAGATACTATTTTTTACACTAAGTATTTGGTTTAAAAATAAATTACAAAAATCTGCAACAATATAGGTTTGGTAATACATCGGTTGAAGTGCTTTTATGAAAATCATTGATTGAGCGAATAAAAACATTTGCAAAGGTTCAATATTAGAATTTTTATCGAACTTATACTAAAATCTGCTACAAAAGCTAAAACATTCAGGACTATAAACCCAACAAAATGACTAATTTTACAAAAACTGAATAATTAAAAATGATAACCAACGAAGTAAGAAAATATATTGAAAAAAGCGTTTTATGTTGGTTAGCCACTGTAAATCAGCAAAACGAGCCCAATGTTTCGCCAAAAGAAATGTTTGCTTTATACGACGACTCCGTATTATTGGTTGCAAATATCGCTTCACCAAACACCATTCAAAACATCCATGCAAATTCCAATGTATGCATAAGTTTTTTGGATATCTTCGTTCAAAAAGGATTTAAATTAAGAGGAACAGCAAAAATTATTGATACTACAGACACTGAATACGATGCAAAACTAAAAATCATTACAAATTTATTTACAGATAAATTCCCAATTAAATCAATAATTGAAATTGAAATAAAAGAAGTGGAAAAAATTGTTGCACCAAGTTATTATTTGTATCCTGAAATGACAGAAGAAAGCCAAATTGAAAGTGCAATGATGACATACAAAGTAAAACCTATTTGATAAAGTTAGCCACGCAATATTAGTAGCAGCTTTAACGAAACATTACAAAAATTGATAAAATTGAAATGACAGACAAAACAATTTACAAAGATGCACCACAATATTGCCATTACTTTTTTGACTTGGTTGAAACGGATGATTTGCTAACTGAACTTGAAAAAAGCTATCAGGTAACACAAGAATTATTTAGACTGATTACACCCGAAAAAGAAAATTATTCCTATCAACCAAATAAATGGACAACAAAAGAAGTGATAAGACATATTATTGACTGCGAAAGAGTATACATATATAGAGCATTACGTTTTTCACGATTTGATACTACTGAATTATCAGGTTTTGATGAAAACCAATATATTGACAGTATTAAAAGAGTTGAACAAAACCTGACTGATTTAAAAGAAGAGTATGAGAATGTAAGAAAATCAACTATTGCTCTTTTTAAAACTATGACGAAAGAAATGTTGGACTATAAAGGAACAGCAAATAAAGCCGTTTTTACTGCAAGGACACTTGGTTTTATGACTATTGGACATAATTTGCATCATTGTAATTTTATAAAAACAAAATATTTGAATGAAAAATACTGATGCTAACATTCAGAAAAGGAAATATTAGGTTTTAAAACTACAATGACAGATAAAAATTTACAAATACTTTCTGACCAAATTTCACTTATAAATGAAACATATTCAACTCATAGAAACCATACTTTATGTACAAGACCAACAAGCAAGTACCGACTTTTACACAAAACTATTCCGGAATGATCCGGATTTGAATGTTTCTGGTATGACAGAATTTATACTTGCAGAAAACTGCAAATTGGGACTAATGCCGAATAAAGGAATTGCAAAAATACTTTTGGACAAAACACCTCATCCAGACCAAGGAAACGGAATACCAAGATGTGAACTATATTTTTACGTTGATAATATTGAACTCGAATTTGAAAACGCAACAAAAATTGGAGCAAAAATCATAAGTCCGATTCAAGAAAGAAATTGGGGTGATAAAGTTTGCTATTTTGCTGATATTGACGGACACATTATTGCATTTGCAGAAAAATTGTAGGGCAAAATAAGATGAAGCACAGCTTATTATTTTCAAAAGAAATGACCATTTTTAAAAACGATTTAAGATGGCTTACTTTTGAACGCAATAATAAAGACCATTTAAGCAGACAAAAAAGTATGATAAAAAGTTAAATGTATGAACAGAGAATTAAAATCGTTTTGGAGCAAGTTTTTTGAATTTAATTGGAAATTTGGACTTTTCCTAATTCTCATTGTGTGTATTCCCCGATTTATTTTGGTGCTAAATGCAAACTCTTCCGGAAGTTATGGTTCTATTGGTCTAATAATGACAATCTCTGCTATTGCACCATTTCTATTTCTGACCAAATATGGACGTAAAGAGATAGGTATTACAAAACCAAAAAATTATAAATGGCTGTTAATTGCTTTTGTATGTGGACTAATTGCAAGCATATTACTTCATTTTTTAGGACAATTCTTGTATGGCAATTCGTACCAAAATTGGTATCAATATATTGGAAAATCATATAAAATTCCAACGAACATAACTCAAACTGACAAAAATATAATGTTTGCTATTATGGCAATAACAGGGATGACTTTTAGCCCAATTGGAGAAGAGCTGTTTTTCAGAGGTATTGTACATTCAGGTTTTGCGAAATCAATTGGAGAAAAAAAAGCATCAATAGTTGACGGTTCAGCATTTGCATTAACTCACATTTCACATTTCGGCTTGGTTTTCATTAATAATAAATGGGATTTTTTTACTATTCCAACTATAATTTGGGTAATAAGTATGTTTTTAGTGAGTGTATTATTTTTTGCTTTCCGAAAGAAGACAGACTCTATCTTAGGTGCGATACTTTGTCATTCTGCATTTAATTTAGGTATGATTTATTGTATATTTTATCTGCTATAATGGACAAGAAATATAGTAAAACAAAAGTTTTGCTTCCGGCGGCTGGAAAACAACAAAATGGCAAAAATACACTTTACCTCATTTCGGAAATTTATCAACAAAAAAATTGAAAAAAAATATGATGTGGGTATTGAATTCAATGAAAATGAAATTCAAATAGATTTCAATTTTGAAAACAGAAAACAGACACATTAATGATGAAAAAATTATATGTAAAAACATCTTAAAAAAAGAATACAAATGAAAGAATACAATTTAGATATTTTTGCTGATTATTTTCAATTCTATATTCAAGATGAAAAATCTGAAATTAATTTAGCAGAACATTGGACTGATTTTGCCGTTGAAAATATGATTGCAATATCTGATGGAATAATTGGTGTAGGAACAGCAAGAAATATGAATGTTCCTGTTAAATTACAAATTTTAGATACAGAACCTTCAGATATGCATTTTGAGAATTATAATTTAATTAATGAATGTGATTTGGAGATTAAATCAGGAAAAATTGTTGTTGTAGGCTGTACAGAATATTTTCCGGATGCATTCCGAGTACCTGTGGATAATGGAATATACAGAACAAGAATTTGTTATGGTAATTTAGATACTTTAGATGAAACAGGCTTAGAAGGAGAAGATTTTTATGAAGTATATTTATGGAAA